>NZ_CP108423.1:2924166-3268750 GCF_035917235.1 Streptomyces sp. NBC_01294 | reverse complement strand
CGTCAAATAGTGGGCGTCCACGAATGAAGGAACACAGACATGCTTATCGCTCAGCGTCCTTCGCTGACCGAAGAGGTCGTCGACGAGTACCGCTCGCGGTTCGTGATCGAGCCGCTGGAGCCGGGCTTCGGCTACACCCTCGGTAACTCCCTGCGCCGTACGCTCCTGTCCTCGATCCCGGGTGCCGCTGTCACCAGCATCCGCGTGGACGGCGTCCTGCACGAGTTCACCACCGTGCCGGGCGTCAAGGAAGACGTCACCGACATCATCCTCAACATCAAGCAGCTGGTCGTCTCCTCGGAGCACGACGAGCCGGTCGTGATGTACCTGCGCAAGCAGGGTCCCGGCCTGGTCACCGCTGCCGACATCGCGCCCCCGGCCGGTGTCGAGGTGCACAACCCGGACCTGGTCCTCGCCACGCTCAACGGCAAGGGCAAGCTGGAGATGGAGCTGACCGTCGAGCGCGGTCGCGGCTACGTCTCCGCCGTCCAGAACAAGCAGCTGGGCCAGGAGATCGGTCGCATCCCGATCGACTCCATCTACAGCCCGGTCCTCAAGGTCACCTACAAGGTCGAGGCGACCCGTGTCGAGCAGCGCACCGACTTCGACAAGCTGATCGTCGACGTCGAGACCAAGCAGGCCATGCGCCCGCGCGACGCCATGGCGTCCGCCGGCAAGACCCTGGTCGAGCTGTTCGGTCTGGCGCGCGAGCTCAACATCGACGCCGAGGGCATCGACATGGGCCCGTCCCCGACGGACGCCGCCCTGGCCGCCGACCTGGCGCTGCCGATCGAGGAGCTCGAGCTCACCGTTCGGTCGTACAACTGCCTCAAGCGCGAGGGCATCCACTCCGTGGGTGAGCTCGTCGCCCGCTCCGAGGCCGACCTGCTCGACATCCGCAACTTCGGTGCGAAGTCGATCGACGAGGTCAAGGCGAAGCTGGCCGGCATGGGCCTGGCCCTCAAGGACAGCCCGCCCGGATTCGACCCGACCGCCGCCGCCGACGCCTTCGGCGCCGACGACGACGCGGACGCCGGTTTCGTCGAGACCGAGCAGTACTGATCCACCCCGCCGCCGGCGGTCCGGGCCTTCGGCCCAGGTCGCCGGCCGGGTTTGCCTGAACTTTCCCGCGGCATCCGCCTCGGGGGAACTGACACCGGTACCTGACACGGCCGGTGCAGATATGAAGGAGTATCACCATGCCGCGTCCCGCAAAGGGTGCCCGTCTGGGCGGCAGCGCCGCGCACGAGAAGCACCTCCTCGCGAACCTCGCGAAGGCGCTCTTCGAGCACGGCCGCATCACCACCACCGAGGCCAAGGCCCGTCGCCTGCGTCCCTACGCCGAGCGTCTGGTCACCAAGGCCAAGAAGGGCGACATCCACAACCGTCGCCTGGTGCTGCAGACGATCACGGACAAGAGCATCGTGCACACGCTGTTCACCGAGATCGCCCCGCGCTACGAGAACCGCCCCGGTGGTTACACGCGCATCACCAAGATCGGCAACCGTCGTGGCGACAACGCCCCGATGGCCGTGATCGAGCTGGTCGAGGCCCTTACGGTCGCCCAGCAGGCCACTGGTGAGGCCGAGGCCGCCACCAAGCGCGCGGTGAAGGAGGCGGAGGCCAAGGCCGAGGCCACCGAGACCCCCGCCGAGGAGACCAAGGAGGCCTGATCCCCCGGGATCACGCTTGCTTGATCGGCTCTGAACGGGCCCGCCCCTTCCCGGGGCGGGCCCGTTCTGCATTTCGGTGACTCTGAGAGGATCGGTCACGTGAGTGACGAGGTGGAGCCCGGGCACGTCCGGGTGCGGCTGGACCTGAGCTACGACGGCAAGGACTTCTCCGGCTGGGCGAAGCAGCGCGTGCTGCGGACCGTGCAGGGCGAGCTGGAGTCGGCCCTGCAGACCGTGATGCGGCTGTCCGAGCCGGTCGAGCTGACCGTGGCCGGGCGCACCGACGCGGGCGTGCACGCCCGCGGGCAGGTCGCGCAGTTCGACCTTACCGAGGAGGTGTGGGCCGAGCACCACGACAAGCTCCTGCGCCGCCTGGCGGGACGGCTGCCGCACGACGTGCGGGTGTGGAAGGTCGCCGAGGCCCCCGAGGGCTTCAACGCGCGCTTCTCGGCCATCTGGCGGCGCTACGCGTACCGCGTGGGCGACCACCAGGGCGGCGTCGACCCGCTGCGCCGCGGCCACGTGCTGTGGCACCAGTGGCCGCTCGACGTGGACGCCATGAACGAGGCCGCCGCCCCGCTGCTCGGCGAGCACGACTTCGCCGCGTACTGCAAGAAGCGCGAGGGCGCGACGACCATCCGCACGCTCCAGCAGCTCAGCTGGCAGCGCGCCGAGGACGGGATCGTCACCGCGACCGTCCGCGCCGACGCGTTCTGCCACAACATGGTCCGCTCGCTGGTGGGAGCCCTGCTGCACGTCGGCGACGGCCACCGGCCGACCGACTGGCCGGGCAAGGTGCTGGCCGCCGGCGTACGGGACTCCTCGGTGCACGTGGTCAAGCCGCACGGGCTGACCCTGGAGGAGGTCGGCTACCCCGCGGACGAGCTGCTGGCCGCCCGCAGCAAGGAAGCGCGCAACGTGCGGACCCTGCCGGGCGCCGGCTGCTGCTGACCGCCCCCGCGGGCGTCCGGCTAATCCGTTTGGGCGGATCGGCGCCGGACCGGGACAATGCCCGGCATGGGACATCTCGAAGCCAGCCACCTGGAGTACTACCTGCCCGACGGGCGGGTACTGCTCCCTGACGTCTCCTTCCGCGTGGGGGAGGGGTCGGTCGCCGCGCTCGTCGGGGCGAACGGGGCCGGCAAGACCACCCTGCTGAAGATGATCTCCGGCGAGCTCCAGCCGCACGGCGGCGGTATCACCGTCTCCGGCGGCCTCGGCGTGATGTCGCAGTTCGTGGGCTCGGTGCGGGACGAGACGACCGTACGGGACCTGCTGGTCTCGGTGGCCCAGCCGCGCATCCGGGAGGCCGCGAAGGCCGTGGACCGCGCCGAGCAGCTGATCCTGACGGTGGACGACGAGGCCGCCCAGATGGCCTACGCCCAGGCGCTGAGCGACTGGGCGGACGTCCAGGGGTACGAGGCGGAGACGCTGTGGGACGTCTGCACCATGGCCGCGCTGGCTATCCCGTACGACACCGCGCAGTTCCGCGAGGTGCGCACGCTGTCCGGCGGTGAGCAGAAGCGGCTCGTGCTTGAGGCGCTGCTGCGCGGGCCCGACGAGGTGCTGCTGCTCGACGAGCCGGACAACTATCTGGACGTCCCCGGCAAGCGCTGGCTGGAGGAACAGCTGAAGGCCACACGCAAGACGGTGCTCTTCGTCTCCCACGACCGGGAGCTGCTGACCCAGGCCGCCGAGAAGATCATCAGCCTGGAGGCGAGCCCGACGGGCTCCGACGTCTGGGTGCACGGCGCGGGCTTCGCCACCTACCACGACGCCCGCAAGGAGCGCTTCGCGCGCTTCGAGGAGCTCAAGCGGCGCTGGGACGAGGAGCACGCGCGGCTGAAGGCGCTGGTGCTGCGGCTGCGCAACCAGGCCGCGAGCAGCCCCGACATGGCCTCGCGGTACCGGGCGATGCAGACCCGCTTCCAGAAGTTCGAGGAGGCCGGCCCGCCGCCGGAGCCGCCGCGCGAGCAGGACATCAGGATGCGGCTCAAGGGCGGGCGGACCGGCGTGCGCGCCCTGACCGTGGAGAACCTGGAGCTGACCGGCCTGATGAAGCCCTTCTCCCTGGAGGTCTTCTACGGGGAGCGGGTCGCGGTCCTCGGCTCGAACGGATCGGGCAAGTCGCACTTCCTGCGCCTGATGGCGGGCGAGGACGTCAAGCACACGGGTACGTGGAAGCTGGGCGCGCGGGTGGTTCCCGGCCATTTCGCGCAGACCCACGCGCACCCGGAGCTGTTCGGGCGGACCCTCGTCGACATCCTGTGGACGGAGGCGGCCAAGCCGCTGGGGCAGGCGATGGGCGCTCTGCGCCGGTACGAGCTGGAGCGTCAGGGCGACCAGCCCTTCGAGAAGCTCTCCGGTGGCCAGCAGGCACGCTTCCAGATCCTGCTGCTGGAGCTGGCGGGGACCACGGCGCTGCTGCTGGACGAGCCGACGGACAACCTGGACCTGGAGTCCGCGGAGGCGCTCCAGGACGGCCTGGAGGCGTACGACGGCACTGTGCTGTGCGTCACGCACGACCGCTGGTTCGCGCGCACATTTGACCGTTACCTGGTCTTCGGTTCAGACGGTGTTGTGCGGGAGACTCAGGAACCCGTCTGGGACGAACGTAGAGTCGAACGCAAGCGCTAGGTAGGGGGAGACCGTCACCCCCTCGGTCGAGTGAGGGGCAGGCGTCGTGGGGCTGCGGCCTAGCATCTGGCTGATGAAGTGGGAGAACCAGATCACCGGGGACGAGCACACCGGGAGCGGGGCCGCCGGGAGCGCGGCCGCCGGGAGCGCGGCCGCCGGGGGCCGGCGCGCCGGGGGCCCGGCCTCCGGCAACCGGCTCGTCGACTGGCTGCTGCGGCCGGCGTCCCGGTCCTGGCAGGTCGTCTCCCTCGCGGTGCTCCTCGGGATCGCCGTCTCCACGAGCCTGCGGGCGAACTGGGGCTCGGACAACGCCTTCGTCGTCAAGGCCGCGGAGACGCTGCTGGCGGGCGGGTCCCCGTACGAGGACAAGCGCTTCCTGTACCTCCCGAGCGCCGTGCTCATGGCGGTTCCGGAGGCGATGCTGCCGCGGGAGGTCCTGCGGTGGGTGCTGCCCTTCGGGATGTCGGGGCTGCTGGGCGTCGGCTGGCTGGCGGCTCTGCGGATGTTCGCGGTGCCGCTGCGCTCGCGCTTCGCGGTCGGCGGTTTCGCGGTGTTCGCCCTCGCCTACAAGCCGTACGTGAACCTCGTGCTGATCGGCAACTGGACCGCCATCTCGGCGGCCGCGCTGCCGGTGGCGCTGCTGCTCGCGCACCGGCGGTCGTGGGGGTCGGCCGGGCTGGTGGTCGGGCTGGCGATCGCGTGCAAGCCGATGCTGGTGCCGATCGGGCTGCTCTTCCTGATCGCCCGGCGCTGGCGGGGGCTGGCCGCGGCCGTGCTGGTGCCGCTGGGGCTCTCGCTGGCCGGTGCGCTGGCGATGCCGAGCCCGACGCTGTTCTTCACCAAGACGCTGCCGTTCCTGCTCCAGGGGCAGGACGCATACGCCCTGCCGTGGGACGCCTCGCCGATCGCGGTGCTGCCGCGGCTGGGGGTGCCGGAGCCGCTGGCGGTGCTGGTCGCGTTCGCGGGGGCCGGGGCCGGTCTGTGGGCGGCCTGGGTGCGGTGGCGGCGGCCGGACGATGCCGACGGGGGCGAGCTGCGGCTGGTGGAGACGGCCTGCATGGTGATGCTCGCCGCATTCCTGGTCTCCCGGCCGTCCTTCGACCACTATCTGCTGGTGGTGCTTCCGCTGCTGCTCGCGTCGGCCGTGCGACCGGGCTCGATGCCCCGCTCGCCCTGGTTCTGGGCGGCCCTGGGGCCGCAGCTGGCGGGCGTCCCGTGGCCCAGGGAACTGGAGGCCAAGCGGCGCGCCTTCAAGGACTGCGCCACCCTGTGCGGACTCGCGTTTCTGCTGGCGCGTCGTGCACTGCGCTCCGGGCGGGTTACTCTGGAGCCCGTAACAACTACGGGGTCCCCACCCAGGACCGAACCGGAGTGCGCCGCGACGCCAGCAGAAACGGCATCGCGGACCGCGTTTTGACCCGTCCGGGTCTGCTTGGGTATCCTGCTGGTTTGTTATGCGTATTGGCTTTCTCATTCTCACGTGAAAGGGCCTTGCGCCGGTCCACCGGACCGATGACCAGCAGTTCACACGGGTTGCGTCCCCGTTGTGAATGAGGGCTGTCGTGATCGTCCGTGGTGACCCTGTCAGGACCTTCCCGTGGGGCTTGCGCCCTTGGGATACCACCACTGAAGAAGCGAAGGCATACGCGTGCGTACGTTCAGCCCCAAGCCCGGCGACATCTCGCGCCAGTGGCTCGTCATCGACGCCCAGGACGTTGTCCTCGGCCGTCTGGCGACCCAGGCCGCTGCCCTCCTGCGGGGTAAGCACAAGCCGACTTACGCCCCCCACATGGACATGGGCGACTTCGTCATCATCGTCAACGCCGACAAGGTTCACCTGTCCGGCAACAAGGCGACCCAGAAGATGGCGTACCGCCACTCCGGCTACCCGGGTGGTCTCCGCTCGGTGCGCTACGACGACCTCCTGGCGAACAACCCGGAGAAGGCCGTCGAGAAGGCCATCAAGGGCATGCTCCCCAAGAACACCCTGGGCCGTCAGATGCTGTCGAAGCTGAAGGTCTACTCGGGCGACCAGCACCCGCACGCTGCGCAGCAGCCGGTGCCGTTCGAGATCACCCAGGTCGCGCAGTAGTTCCGGCCACCCCCTAAGACGTAGAAAATTCTGAGGAGCATCGTGGCCGAGACCACCGCCGAGACGACCCCCGTCGACGAGTTCGAGGGCAACGTCGAGGAGTACACCAGCGAGTCTGAGGTCGTCGTCGAGGGCGACTACACCTCCGAGTCCCTTGCCGGTCGCTTCGGCGACCCCCAGCCGGCCGCCGGCCTGGGCCGTCGCAAGAACGCCATCGCCCGCGTCCGGATCGTTCCGGGCACCGGCAAGTGGAAGATCAACGGTCGCACCCTTGAGGACTACTTCCCCAACAAGGTGCACCAGCAGGAAGTCAACGAGCCGTTCAAGCTCCTTGAGCTCGACAACCGCTACGACGTCATCGCCCGCATCTCGGGTGGCGGCGTCTCCGGTCAGGCCGGCGCCCTGCGCCTCGGCGTGGCCCGTGCGCTGAACGAGGCGGACGTCGACAACAACCGCCCGGCGCTGAAGAAGGCCGGCTTCCTCTCCCGCGACGACCGTGCGGTCGAGCGCAAGAAGGCCGGTCTCAAGAAGGCCCGTAAGGCTCCGCAGTACAGCAAGCGTTAATCTGCGCCTGCTGTTCTGCAACGAAACCGCCCCGGCAGCACTCTCTGTGCTGCCGGGGCGGTTCGTTTACCGCCACAAGCGGCAAATACCTGTCACAAGCGGTCATACGCGAAGCGCAAACTCGGGAGGACAACAGTGGGACGACTCTTCGGGACGGACGGTGTACGCGGCGTTGCCAACGCGGATCTGACGGCGGAGCTCGCGCTCGGCCTCTCCGTGGCGGCTGCCCACGTACTGGCCGAGGCCGGCACCTTCGCCGGTCACCGGGCGACCGCCGTGGTCGGCCGGGATCCCCGTGCCTCCGGTGAATTCCTCGAGGCCGCGGTCGTGGCCGGCCTCGCGAGCGCGGGCGTGGACGTCCTGCGCGTCGGTGTGCTGCCCACCCCGGCGGTGGCGTATCTCACCGGTGCGCTGGGCGCCGACCTCGGCGTGATGCTCTCCGCCAGCCACAACGCCATGCCCGACAACGGCATCAAGTTCTTCGCGCGCGGTGGCCACAAGCTCGCCGACGAGCTGGAGGACCGCATCGAGTCCGTCTACGAGGAGCACCGCACCGGCGCCCCCTGGGACCGGCCCACCGGCTCCGGCGTCGGCCGCGTCTCCGACTACACCGAGGGCTTCGAGAAGTACGTCGGCCACCTCATCGGGGTCCTCCCCAACCGCCTCGACGGCCTGAAGGTCGTCCTGGACGAGGCGCACGGCGCGGCCGCCTTCGTCTCGCCCGAGGCCTTCGCCCGGGCCGGCGCGGAGATCATCACGATCGGCGCCGAGCCGGACGGCCTCAACATCAACGACGGCTGCGGCTCCACCCACCTCGGCCTGCTCAAGGCGGCCGTCGTCGAGCACGGCGCCGACTTCGGCATCGCGCACGACGGCGACGCGGACCGCTGCCTGGCCGTGGACGGCACCGGCGCGGAGGTCGACGGCGACCAGATCCTCGCGGTGCTGGCGCTGGCCATGCGCGAGGCCGGCCAGCTGCGCGAGAACACCGTGGTCGGCACCGTGATGTCCAACCTGGGCTTCAAGCTGGCCATGGAGGGCGAGGGCATCCAGGTCGTGCAGACCGGAGTCGGCGACCGGTACGTGCTGGAGTCGATGAAGGAGCACGGCTACGCGCTCGGCGGCGAGCAGTCCGGCCACGTGATCATCCTCGACCACGCGACGACCGGCGACGGCACGCTGACCGGCCTGCTGCTGGCGGCGCGGGTCGCGGCCACCGGCCGGTCCCTCGCCGAGCTGGCGGGCGTCATGCAGCGGCTGCCGCAGGTGCTGATCAACGTTCCCGACGTGGACAAGTCCCGCGTCACCACCTCCGCCGAGCTGGCCGCGGCGGTGGCCGACGCCGAGCGCGAGCTGGGCACCACCGGGCGCGTACTGCTCCGTCCGTCCGGCACGGAGCCGCTCGTACGGGTAATGGTCGAGGCCGCCGACATCGAGCAGGCCCGCGCGGTCGCCGGCCGGCTCGCGGACGTCGTGAAGGCGGCGCTGGGCTAGCCCACGTCCCACGCCCTAGATGTATTGCCCTGTGAGGTTGGGGACGCGGCTGGCGGGTGGTTTGCCTGCGAGCGCGGTGTGTCCGCGGTGGTGATTGTAGGTGTGCAGCCAGCCGGGGAAAGCGTCGCGTCGTTCCTGCTCTGACCGGTAGGGGCGGGCATAGGCCCATTCCTCCAGCAGGGTGCGGTTGAGGCGTTCGACTTTGCCGTTGGTCTGGGGCCGGTAGGGCCGGGTTCGCTTGTGGGTGATCCCGGCCGCCGCCAGGGTGTCGCGCCAGGCGTGGGACTTGTAGCAGGCGCCGTTGTCGGTCAGGACGCGTTCGACGGTGATCCCGCAGCCGGTGAAGAACGCCTGGGCCCGGGTCCAGAAGCCGGCGGCGGTCTCCTTCTTCTCGTCGGCCAGGATCTCGCTGTAGGCGAGGCGGGAGTGGTCGTCGACGGCGGTGTGGATGTAGCTGTAGCCCGTGCCGGACCTGGTCTTGCGGCCTGCCTGTCGGCCGAGAGCCCTGTGGCCGCCGCCGTCAGGGATGTTGCCGAGCTTCTTGATGTCGACGTGGACGAGTTCGCCGGGCTTGGGTCGTTCGTAGCGTCGTATGACGCGGCCGGTGGCCCGGTCCAGATGGGACAGGCGGGCCAGGCCGAACCGGGTCAGCACCCGGTGCACGGTTGAGGGCACCAGGCCGAGCAGGTGGGCGATGCGGGCGGGTCCCCACCTGCGCAGGACGCGGACCTTGATGATCCGGCGTTCGGTGCGGGTCGGGGTCCGGCGCGGGCTGTTGTGCGGGCGGGAAGACCGGTCGTGCATGCCCGCGTCGCCGAGCGTTCGGTAGCGGTCGGCCCACCGCTGGGCGGTCGTCGGGGAGACCTGGAAGCGTTCGGCTGCCCGGCGGTGGGTCCAGCCGTCCTCGACCACGCAGCGGGCAAGCCGCAGCCGTCCGGTCTCGGTCAGGGGTGCATTACGGTGGGGCATGAGGGCCTTCCGGTCGGTGTAGACGTCGCAATCCACACCAAACCCGGAAGGCCCTCACCCGTTCAAGATCCCCCAGCCGAGACCTGCATCACCCGTCCACAACCTCCCGGGGCATTACACCTAGAGCGGCCCGCCCGGCCCGCCCGGCCCGTGTGGCGCACCCGGCATCCGGATCATCCGGCTCTGCTGGGTGCGCCACAGCAGTTTCCAGGCGATGAGGGTGAGCGTGCCCGCGAGGATGATGCCGCCCAGGTTGAGCAGCAGCTGCAGGGCCGAGCCCCACATCTGCGCGAAGTCCCCGTAGCTGAGCGCCACCGCGGCATTGGCCCCCGCCGGCACGGTGGTCACCGAGATGGCCACGCCGACCAGCGCACCGGCCTTCGCCGACGTCAGCGACAGCATGCCGGCCACGCCGGCGAGCAGCGCCACGACGAAGGAGAACGGGTCGGGCTGCCAGATGAAGCTGGTGTTCGGCCGGGCGTTGTCGAGCATCCGCTCCTGGAACAGGCCGAGCGCGTCCATCACCAGGCTGAAGACCGTCGTCGCCACGATCGCCGCCGCGAAGCCGACCAGCAGCGCGAAGAGGGAGCGCACGGCGAGCCGGGGCGCGCGCTGCACCAGGCCCGTGCAGACGCCGGCGAGCGGGCCGAACTCCGGGCCGACCGCCATGGCGCCCACGATCAGGACCGCGTTGTCCAGGACCACACCGCAGGCCGCGATCATCGTCGCCACGATCATGAAGACGCTGTAGGTGATCGTGAGGGTGGACTCCTCGTGCGTCGACTCGGCGAGCTGCTCCCAGATCACCGCGTCGGCGGCCTCGCCGGGCGCCTCCTCCTCCGCGTCGTCGGCGCGCCGGGAGATCGACAGGTCGATGTTCTCGACGGCGATCGACCCGGTCTCGTGGATGCCGAGGGCGCGCATCTCCTGCAGCAGTTCGTCGGCCGACTCGCGGGCGACGTCGCACAGGACGAGATCGCCCTCGGGGTCGCGGGCGGCGCCGGTCAGGACGACCAGATGGGTGGTTCCGACCGTCTGGTCGACCAGAGCCACCACCTGCTCGGTCAGGTGGTGCGGGGTGATCATCCGCAGATGCAGCATTTCCGCACCCTAGCCAGGCGGCCCCTAGAGCTTGCGGAGGCTCAGCTTCTGCACCTTGTGGTCCGGTCCCTTGCGGACGACGAGGGTGGCCCGGCCGCGGGTGGGCGCCACGTTCTCCAGCAGGTTCGGCTTGTTGATCGTCCGCCACATCGTCTGCGCGTACTCCATGGCCTCCGCCTCGGAGACCTGGGTGTACTTGCGGAAGTAGGAGAAGGGGTTCTGGAAGGCGGTCTCGCGCAGCTTCCGGAAGCGGTTGAGGTACCAGCGCTCGATGTCCTCGGGGCGCGCGTCCACGTACACGCTGAAGTCGAAGTAGTCGGCGAGGGCGACGCGGGTGCGGCCGTCCGTGCCGGGGAGCGCCGGCTGGAGCACGTTGAGGCCCTCGACGATGAGGATGTCCGGGCGGCGTACGACGAGCTCGTCGCCCGGCACGATGTCGTAGATCAGGTGCGAGTAGACCGGCGCCCGCACCTCGTCCTTGCCGGCCTTGATGTCGGCGACGAAGCGGGTGAGCGCGCGGCGGTCGTAGGACTCCGGGAACCCCTTGCGGGAGGTGAGGCCTCGCCGCTGGAGCTCCTTCATCGGGTACAGGAACCCGTCGGTGGTGACCAGCTCCACGCGCGGGTGCTCGGGCCAGCGGGCGAGCAGCGCCTGCAGCAGGCGCGCCACCGTGGACTTGCCGACGGCGACCGAACCGGCGACCCCTATGACGAAGGGGGTGCCCTGCTGGGCGCCGTGGCCGTTGCCCGCGTCGCCGAGGAAGGTGTTGAGGGTGCCGCGGAGGTTGCTGGTGGCGCCCACGTAGAGGTTGAGGAGGCGGGAGAGCGGCAGGTAGACGTCGCGGACCTCGTCGAGGTCGATGACGTCACCGAGGCCGCGCAGCCGCTCCACCTCGACGGCGGTCAGCGGCAGCGGGGTGCGCTCGCGCAGGGCGCTCCACTCGGCGCGGGTGAGGTCGACGTACGGCGAGGCCTCGGGTCCCCTGCGGTGGGCGGGGCGCGTGGGATGCCCCTCCCGGCCCGCGCGCACCGTTGCGTCGTCCGGCGTGTTGCTTCGTGGCGGCGAAGTGATCACACCGCCATTGTCGGGGCTCCGGGGCGCTTGTGGGTGGTGTGGTCGGTCACGTGCGCGGGGGCCGAGGGCGCTGCGGGGCCCGGTTGTGGCGGGGCCGGTATCGATTCGGAGCAGGGGGAGTCTCGCCCTGGTCACGATCGGTGTCGCGCGGGGGGAATGCCGATCATCCGATCGGCCGGCCCGTAGATTGTGGATCACCGCAGCTCGGACGAACGTTTCGTGCTGCCCTGAACTCGTCGTGTTCCCTGGGGGGATCTTTCGTGCGCACCGCTCTCGTCCGTCGTACCGTCCTGACCGCGTCCGCGGTGTCCCTGGCCCTGCTGGCCACCGCCTGCGGCGGCGACAAGCCCGACACCAAGAAGGACGACAAGGCGTCGGCCGGCGCCCCGGCGCCTTCGACGGCCCCGGCCGCCAAGGGGAAGACGGACGCGGAGCTGACCGCCCTGCTGGTCACCCAGGCGGAAGCACCCGGGTACCTCGTGCAGGCCGAGGCCGCCGCCAAGCTGGGCGAGGTCGACAAGACCACGGTCTCCACCGACAAGCCCGAGTGCAAGGTCCTGGTCCAGAGCCAGTACCTGCAGAAGATCGGCACGCCGTCCGGCGTCGCGCGGACCGCCCTGGGCGCCAAGCCCAAGGAAGCGGGCCCGAACGCCTCGCCGGAGGAGAAGGCCGAGGCGATCAAGAACGCCATCGGCACCACCGTGACGATGGTCGGCCTCACCTCCTACGACGGCAAGGGCGCGGAGGAGCTGCTGGCCTCCGTCAAGACGGCGGGCCAGGCGTGCGGGGGCGGCTTCACCAGCACCTCCGAGGGGGAGACCACCAAGTACGCGAGCGTCCAGCGCGGCACCGGCGCACCCGTCACCTCCGGCGACGACTCCGCCAGCCTCGTGCTCACGGCGGACCTCGAGGACGGCGACAAGGCCACCATCCTCCTCACGGTCCTGCGCACCGGTTCCACGGTGGCCACCTTCAGTTCCCTCAGCCTGCTGGGGACGGCGGAGTCTCCGGTGACGCTGGTCGCCGCCCAGTCCAAGAAGCTCGGCTGACGGTCCGCCCGGCGCCCCGTTCGCACCTCTGTCAGCGCCGCCCTTGTCGGTAGGCATTCCCCTGGGGGGACCATCATCGTGCGCACCACGTTCGTCCGCCGTACCGTCCTGACGACCTCGGCCGTGTCGCTGGCGCTGCTCGTCACCGCGTGCGGCGCCGCCGAGAAGGCGGACGCGAAGGGCGACGCCGAGCCGTCCGCGTCGGCTCCGGCGTCGGCAGCATCGGCGGCGCCGACGGGCAAGGGGAAGACGGGCGCGGCGGTGGCCGGGCTCCTGCTGACGCAGGGAGACCTGCCGGACCACACCTTCTCGGACTTCAGCCTCGACGGGCCGGGCGGCCGCGACACCAGCACCAGCGACAAGCCCGAGTGCAAGGTGCTCGCCCAGCTGCAGACCTCCGTTCCGCTGGGTACGCCCACCGGGGCAGCGCGTACCTCGGTCCTCGCACCCACGCGCTCCTCCGCCACGGCCGTCACCCTCGCCTCGTACGCGGGCAAGGGCGCCGAGGAGACCTTCAGCGCCGTGAAGACGGCGAGCCGGACGTGCGCCGGCGGCTACCTCGCCGGCCATTACGGCGACACCCTTCAGATCACCAAGGTCAGCTCCGGTGCGTATGCGGCGGCCGGTGACGAGGCTCTCGCGCTCACCTTCGAGACCGACACCGGCGGCGAAGCGTTGCCGACCCTGGTGTTCGTCCGCAAGGGCGACACGGTGGCCGCCTTTTCGACGGCGAGCGACGCCCGCACCGTCGACCAGGGCAAGCCCGTCGTCGACGCGCAGGTCGCGAAGCTGGGCTGAGGCCCGTCCGGCCGTGCGTCGAACCCGCCCCGGCTCATTCGCCGGGGCGGGGTTTTCGTCTTGTTCGGGTGCGGGGCAGACGGCCAACTACGGCGTACGCTGCGGCCTATGTGCGGAATTGTGGGTTACGTGGGAGCGCAGTCGGCGCTCGATGTGGTCATCGCCGGACTCAAGCGCCTGGAGTACCGCGGGTACGACTCGGCCGGGGTCGCCGTACTCGCCGACGGGAGCCTGGCCTCCGTCAAGAAGGCCGGCAAGCTCGTCAATCTGGAGAAGGAGCTGGTCGGGCACCCCCTGCCGTCCGGTTCCACGGGACTCGGGCACACCCGGTGGGCGACCCACGGCGGGCCCACCGACGTCAACGCCCACCCCCACCTCGACAACTCGGGGCGGGTCGCGGTCGTGCACAACGGCATCATCGAGAACTTCGCCGAGCTCCGGGCCGAACTGGCCGAGCGCGGACACCGGCTGGAGTCCGAGACCGACACCGAGGTCGTGGCGCACCTGCTGGCGGAGCAGTTCTCGGCCACCGGCGACCTCGCGGAGTCCATGCGCCTGGTGTGCCGGCGCCTCCAGGGCGCGTTCACGCTCGTGGCCGTGCACGCCGACGAGCCCGACGTGGTGGTCGGCGCGCGCCGGAACTCGCCCCTGGTGGTGGGCGTCGGCGAGGGCGAGAACTTCCTCGCCTCGGACGTGGCCGCGTTCATCGCCCACACCCGGTCCGCGATCGAGCTGGGGCAGGACCAGGTCGTGGAACTGCGCCGCGAGGGCGTCTCGGTGACCAACTTCGACGGCTCGGACGCGACCGTGCGGGCGTACCACGTCGACTGGGACGCCTCGGCGGCCGAGAAGGGGGGCTACGACTACTTCATGCTCAAGGAGATCGCCGAGCAGCCGAAGGCCGTCGCCGACACCCTCCTGGGCCGGATCGACGCGAACGGCTCGCTGACCCTGGACGAGGTGCGCATCCCCGTCTCGGTGCTCCGGGAGGTCGACAAGGTCGTGATCGTGGCGTGCGGTACGGCGTACCACGCGGGCATGATCGCGAAGCTGGCCATCGAGCACTGGACCCGCATCCCGTGCGAGACGGAGCTGGCGAGCGAGTTCCGCTACCGCGACCCGATCCTGGACCAGCGGACGCTGGTGGTCGCGATCTCGCAGTCCGGCGAGACCATGGACACCCTGATGGCCCTGCGGCACGCGCGCGAGCAGGGGGCCAGGGTGCTGGCCGTCTGCAACACCAACGGCTCGACGATCCCGCGCGAATCGGACGCCGTGCTCTACACGCACGCCGGTCCGGAGGTGGCCGTCGCCTCCACCAAGGCGTTCCTGACGCAGCTGGTGGCCTGCTACCTCGTCGCGCTGTACCTCGGGCAGGTGCGCGGCACGAAGTGGGGCGACGAGATCGAGGCCGTGATCCGGGAGCTGTCGGACATCGCCGCCGCGGTGGACACCGTCCTGGAGACGATGGAGCCCGTACGGGAACTCGCGCGGTCCCTCGCCGACAAGAACACCGTGCTGTTCCTGGGGCGGCACGTCGGCTACCCGGTGGCGCTGGAGGGCGCGCTCAAGCTCAAGGAGCTGGCGTACATGCACGCCGAGGGCTTCGCGGCGGGCGAGCTCAAGCACGGGCCGATCGCGCTCATCGAGAAGGACCTGCCGGTGGTGGTCGTCGTCCCGTCGCCGCGCGGCCGGTCGGTGCTCCACGACAAGATCGTGTCGAACATCCAGGAGATCCGGGCGCGCGGGGCGCGGACCATCGTGATCGCGGAGGAGGGCGACGAGGCGGTCGTCCCGTACGCCGACCACCTGATCCGGATCCCGGCGACGCCGACCCTGCTCCAGCCGCTGGTGGCGACGGTGCCGCTGCAGGTGTTCGCGTGCGAGCTGGCGACCGCACGGGGCAACGAGGTGGACCAGCCGCGTAACCTCGCCAAGTCGGTCACCGTGGAGTGAGCGGAGCGAGCGGGCAGGTCATGGGGGTGTCGTTGTGATTATCGGCGTCGGAATCGACGTAGCGGAGATCGAGCGGTTCGAGGCGGCGCTGGAGCGCACGCCGGGCATGGCCCAACGGCTCTTCGTCGCCGACGAGTTGACGCTGCCGAGCGGTGAGCGGCGCGGGATCGCCTCGCTCGCCGCGCGGTTCGCCGCCAAGGAGGCGCTGGCCAAGGCCCTCGGCGCGCCCGGCGGCCTGCTGTGGACCGACGCCGAGGTGTACGTGGAGGACAGCGGACAGCCGCGGCTGCGGGTGTCGGGGACCGTGGAGGCGCGGGCGCTGGCGCTGGGCGTGAAGTCCTGGCACATCTCGCTCAGCCACGACGCCGGCGTCGCCTCCGCCGTGGTGATCGCCGAGGGTTAGGGCACGCCCCGAGGGCACGGCCCAAGGCCACGCCCCAAGAGCACGCCCCGAGGGCGCGTCGTCGGGCAGGCTGGGGCCATGCGTACTGCTTACAGCGTGGAGACCGTACGGGCCGCCGAGCGGGAGCTGATGGCCCGCCTGCCCGAAGGCGCCTTGATGCAGCGGGCGGCGGCCGGGCTGGCCGCCGTGTGCGCGGGACTGCTGGCGCGGCGCCGGCGGGTCTACGGCTCCCGCGTTGTGCTGCTCGTCGGCCCGGGGGACAACGGCGGCGACGCGCTGTACGCGGGCGCGCGGCTGGCGCGGCGCGGGGCCGCGGTGACGGCGGTGCCGATGGACCCCGAGCGGATGCACCCGGGCGGACGTGCGGCGCTGCTGGCCGCCGGGGGCCGGCTCGCACGATCCGTCCCGGAACGGGCGGACCTCGTACTGGACGGGCTGCTCGGGATCGGCGGGCGGGGCGGGCTGCGGCCCGCGGCGGCCGCGCTGGTGGAGCGGATCCCGCCGGGCGTCCCGGTGGTCGCCGTGGACCTGCCGAGCGGGGTGGACGCGGACACCGGGGAAGTGGCGGGGCCGGCCGTCACGGCCGAGGTGACGGTGACCTTCGGGGCGTACAAGCCCGGTCTGCTGATCGACCCCGGGGCCTCCCGGGCGGGCGCGGTGCACCTCGTGGACATCGGGCTGCGGCTGCCGGCGCCGGAGGTGGAGGCGCTGCAGCACGCCGACGTGGCCGGGCTGCTGCCGGAGCCGACGGCGTCGAGCGACAAGTACCGGCGGGGCGTGGTCGGGATCGTCGCGGGCTCCGCGCAGTACCCGGGGGCGGCGGTACTGGCCGTGGCGGGAGCCCTGCGCGGCGGTGCGGGCGCCGTGCGCTACGCGGGGCCTGCGGCGGAGGCCGTGCTCGCGCGCTACCCCGAGACGCTGATCGGGCGCGGCCGGGTGCAGGCGTGGGTGGTCGGCCCGGGGCTGGGCGAGGGGCGCGCCGGGGAGGTCGCGGACCTGCTGGCGGGGGACGTGCCGGTACTGGTCGACGCGGACGGGCTGCGCGGGCTGGACCCGGACGTGCTGCGGGCCCGGACGGCCCCGACCCTGCTGACCCCGCACGCGGGGGAGGCGGCGGCGCTGCTGGGGGTGTCGAGGGAGTCGGTGGAGGCGGGGCGGCTGGGCGCGGTGCGGGGGCTGGTGGAGCGGTACGGGGCGACGGTCCTGCTGAAGGGCTCGACGACGCTGGTCGCCTCCGGCGGTGGTGCCGTTCGGGTGAATCCGACGGGGACCGCGTGGCTGGCCACCGCGGGGAGCGGGGACGTGCTGTCCGGGCTGGCCGGGTCCCTGCTGGCGGGTGGGCTGTCCGGGGCGGATGCGGGGGCGGTGGGGGCGTACCTCCACGGCCTGGCGGCCAGGCGCACCGGCGGCCCGCTGCTGGCCCAGCAACTGGCCGAGTCCCTCCCGGCCGCCTGGCGCGACGCGTCCCGCCCCTGAAAGCCCGGGGCTCCGCCCCGCACCCCGCGCCTCAAACGTCGGCGAGGCTGAAGGATCGGGGCTCCGCCCCGGACCCCGCGCCTCAAACGCCGGCGGGGCTGGATTGGTGCGGCGGGGAGGAGGCTCCGCGCAGCGGCACCCCCGCGCCCCCGGAGGGGCCCCGCGGCCCGGTCCCGTAAGGCGCGCGGGGATTCTGAGAGACTGGGGGCGATGAACGAGACACCGACGCGCGTGTACGCCGAGATCGATCTTGACGCCGTACGCGAGAACGTGCGCGCACTGCGCGAGCGGGCACCCCGGGCCGAGTTGATGGCCGTGGTCAAGGCGGATGCCTACGGGCACGGAGCCCTGGCCTGCGCCAAGGCCGCCCAGGAGGCCGGCGCCACCTGGCTCGGCACCGCCACGCCCGACGAGGCCCTCGCCCTGCGCGCCGCAGGGGTCGAAGGCCGGATCCTGTGCTGGCTCTGGACCCCCGGCGGGCCCTGGCAGGAGGCCGTCGAGGCCGATCTGGACGTCTCCGTCAGCGGACTGTGGGCCCTCGACGAGGTCCGCAAGGCCGCCGGCGCGGCCGGCCGCACCGCGCGCATCCAGCTCAAGGCCGACACCGGCCTCGGCCGCAACGGCTGCCAGCCCGCCGACTGGGAGGCCCTGGTCGCCGCGGCCGTCGCCGCCCAGGCCGAGGGGACCGTCCGGGTCACCGGCGTCTGGTCGCACTTCGCCTGCGCCGACGAGCCCGGGCACCCCTCCATCCAGCTCCAGCTCGCCGCCTTCCGCGACATGCTCGCGCACGCCGAGAAGGAGGGCGTCGAGCCCGAGGTCCGGCACATGGCCAACTCGCCGGCCACCCTCACCCTCCCCGAGTCCCACTTCGACCTGGTGCGCCCCGGGCTGGCCCTCTACGGCGTCTCGCCCGCGCCCGAGCTCGGCACCCCGGCCGAGCTGGGCCTGCGGCCCGCCATGACCCTCAAGGCCTCCCTCGCGCTGGTCAAGACCGTCCCCGCCGGGCACGGGGTGAGCTACGGCCACCACTACGTCACCGACGCCGAGACGACCCTCGCCCTGATCCCGGCCGGCTACGCCGACGGCATCCCGCGGCACGCCTCCGGGCGCGGGCCCGTGCTCGTCGGCGGCAAGGTCCGCCACGTCGCCGGGCGCGTCGCCATGGACCAGTTCGTGGTCGACTTGGACGGAGACCACGCCCGCGTCGGTGACGAAGCCGTCATCTTCGGGGACGCGGAACGCGGTGAACCCACCGCCGAGGACTGGGCCCGAGCGGCGGACACGATCGCGTATGAGATCGTCACCCGTATCGGTGCACGAGTGCCCCGGGTGTACCTGGGCGGCTGAGCGGAGTGAGGGCGGCGGCGTGAGCGAGAACTGGCGCAAGGCCGGCTGGGCCGGAGCCGCCATCGGCGTGATAGCCGCGGGCGCGGCGGCCGGTGTCGCGGTGGAACGGATCACCGTCGGGCGCGGCATGCGGCGCGAGGCGCGGCTGGCCCTCGACGCCGCCGGGGACTACGGGTCCCTGCGCGGGACCGAGGGGACCTGCCGGGCCGAGGACGCCACCGAGCTCTACTACGAGGTCGACGAGCTGCCCGAGGACGGCAAGCGGCGGCGCCTGCGGCGCAAGGCCGAACCCCAGGCGACCGTCGTCTTCTGCCACGGCTACTGCCTCGGCCAGGACTCCTGGCACTTCCAGCGCGCCGCCCTGCGCGGAGTGGTCCGCGCCGTCTACTGGGACCAGCGCAGCCACGGCCGCAGCGCGCGCGGCCTCGCCCACGCGGACGGCGAGCCGCTGAGCATCGAGCAGCTCGGCCGCGACCTGAAGACCGTCATCGACGCCACCGCTCCCGAGGGCCCGCTGATCCTGGTGGGTCACTCGATGGGCGGTATGACCATCATGGCGTTCGCCGAGCAGTTCCCCGACCTCGTGCGCGACCGCGTGGTCGGTGTGGTCCTGGTCGGCACCTCCAGCGGCCGCCTCGGCGAGGTGACGTACGGGCTCCCCGCCGCCGGCGTGGGCGCCGTGCGGCGCATCCTGCCCGGCGTCCTCAAGGCGCTCGGCTCCCAGGTGGAGCTGGTGGAGAAGGGCCGCCGGGCCACCGCGGACCTGTTCGCCGGCATGATCAAGATGTACTCGTTCGGCTCCCGGGACGTGGATCCGGGCGTCGCGCGCTTCGCGGAGCGGCTCATCGAGGCCACCCCGATCGACGTGGTCGCCGAGTTCTACCCGGCCTTCCAGATCCACGACAAGACCGCTGCGCTCCAGCTCTTCGCGGACCTCCCGGTCACCGTCATCGCCGGGGACAAGGACATGATCACCCCGCCCGAGCACAGCGTCGCCATCAAGGAGGCGCTGCCCGGCGCCGACCTCGTGGTCCTGGAGTCCACCGGGCACCTCATGATGCTGGAGCGCCCGGAGACGGTGACCCGGCTGCTCACCGAGCTGCTGGCACGCACCGGCGCGGTCCCCGCAGCGACTAACGTTGGCGTGCATGGAAGAAGTACCGCTGGAAGCACAGCGCAGCCAGGCACCGGCACCTGAGGCCGAGACCGGCGCGGAGACCCGGATCACCATCGATTCCCCGGACGCGATGCAGGAGTTGGGCCGCAGGATCGCCGCTCTGCTGCGCCCCGGCGACCTCGTCCTGCTGACCGGCGAGCTGGGCGCGGGCAAGACGACGCTGACCCGCGGCCTGGGCGAGGGCCTGGGCGTGCGCGGGGCCGTGACCTCGCCGACCTTCGTGATCGCCCGCGTACACCCCTCGCTGACCGGCGGGCCGGCGCTGGTGCACGTGGACGCGTACCGCCTGGGCGGCGGGCTGGACGAGATGGAGGACCTGGACCTCGACGTCTCGCTGCCCGAGTCCGTGGTCGTCGTGGAGTGGGGCGACGGCAAGGTGGAGGAGCTCGCCGACGACCGGCTGCACGTGGTGATCGCGCGGGCGGTCGGCCACGAGGAGGTCCTGGACGACGTCCGTGAGGTGTCCGTGCGCGGGGTCGGGGCGCGCTGGGGCGCCGGGGCCGGGCTGGACGCCCTCGCAGGCGCGCTCTCGGAGTAAACGTACCGACAACTCGTCGGCAAGATATTGCGCTGGTGGCGGCGCTCGTGGTGACATGGTACCGAGAGTTTCTTAGGTATGCCTAAGTTCGGTGTGCCGGGGTCCAGGAGGCAGCCATGTCGGCACCAGCAGGAGCACAGCGCGATCCCCGCCCGTCCGTCGTCTCCATGCGGACGCTGCTCGCCGCCGGTGTGGCCGCCACCGCCGTCTCGACGCCGCCCGCACGGGAACACGCGGCGCCCGCGGGCGAGCCGCAGGACGACGGAAACGGCGGACACGGGGGCCGCGGCGGACACGACGGACGCGAAGAGGCCGCTCCGGAATCCGAAGCGGCCTAGCGGTCCTGCGGTTCTCCGATTCCCCGCTCGTCCGTACGGGGCGATCGGTCCGGGCCGACCCGTCGGCGGGGCGGCCCGCCGTCGCACGTACGGGTGAAGGACGGGCGCCGCCGTCAGGGAACGACGACGACCTTCGCGTTGATCGTCGCGAAGGCCCACATCGCGTCGCCGTCGGCGCGCGACATGCGGATGCCGCCGGTCTTCTTGTTCGGGTCGGGCTCCGGGGTGGTGCCGTCCAGCCGGGCACTGAAGCCGACCACGACGCCCTGCGCGCTGGCGAACCGTACGACGTGCTCGATCGGCACCCCGTCCGAGCCGGTGACCGATCCCGAGCGCGAGGTGACCGTGTAGCTGCCCGCCTTCGGGTGCACCGTGCTCGGCATGACCGGGAAGGACTTCGGCTCCTGCGCGGGGTCGCCCACCAGCCACACCCGCTTCTGGCCCACCGCGTACACGACGCGCACCCCGGTACCGGAGCCCTCGGGCACGGGCACCGGCTTCGCCTGGTCCTGCTTGACGGCTGCCTGGCTCGGAGCGGGGGCCGGTTCCTGCGCGACCGCCTTCGGGGGGTGCGCGGGCGCCGTGGCGGAGGCCTGGTAGCCGAGGAAGCCGATGGCGACGAGTGCCGCGGCGGTGAGCCCGGCCACGATTCCCGAGCTGCTGCGTGCCACCTTGCTCCACCTCTCCCCGCTGACTGGATACCTCGGTCGAAAGGTAGCAGCCACCCTGCTCTGCGACCGGCCGCAAGGGGCGCGGTCGCCGGAGTCGTAGGCTGTTCGCGTGCTCTTGCTCGCTGTAGATACCGCCACGCCCGCCGTCACCGTCGCCCTGCACGACGGCGAGTCCGTCGTCGCCGAGTCGAACCAGGTCGACGCCCGCCGCCACGGGGAGCTCCTGCTGCCCTCAGTGGACCAGGTCCTCGCCGAGGCCGGGCTGAAGCTCGAAGCCGTCACCGGCATCGTCGTCGGGGTCGGCCCCGGCCCCTACACCGGGCTGCGCGTCGGCCTCGTCACCGCCTCCACCTTCGCCGCCGTGCTGGGCGTGCCCGTGCACGGCCTGTGCACCCTCGACGGCCTCGCGTACGCCGCGGGGGCCGCCGGGATCGAGGGCCCCTTCACCGTCGCCACCGACGCACGGCGCAAGGAGGTCTACTGGGCGCGCTACGAGGACCCGCGCACGCGCGTCGGCGAGCCCGCCGTGGACCGCCCCGCCGACATCGCCGAGCAGGTCGCCGGGCTGCCCGCCGTGGGCCAGGGCGCGCTCCTGTACCCCGAGGTGTTCCCGGACGCCCGGGGCCCCGTGCACCAGTCCGCCGCCGCGCTGGCCTCGCTGGCCGCGGAACGACTGGCGGCCGGCCTGGAGTTCCTGCCTCCGACCCCGCTCTACCTGCGCAGGCCCGACGCGCAGGTGCCCAAGAACTACAAGGTGGTCACCCCGCAGTGACACCCCACACGCTGCGCGAGATGCGCTGGTGGGACATCGGGCCCGTGCTGGAACTGGAACACGAGCTGTTCCCCGAGGACGCCTGGTCCGCCGGGATGTTCTGGTCCGAACTGGCCCACGCCCGCGGCCCGCAGGCCACGCGCCGCTACATCGTGGCCGAGGACGCCTCGGGCCGGCTGGTGGGCTACGCCGGGCTGGCCGCCGCCGGCGACCTGGCCGACGTACAGACCATCGCGGCCGCCCGCGACCAGTGGGGGACCGGGCTCGGCGCCCGGCTCCTGACCGACCTGCTGCGCGCCGCCACCGCGTTCGAGTGCGCCGAGGTGCTGCTGGAGGTGCGCGTGGACAACACGCGCGCCCAGAAGCTCTACGAGCGCTTCGGCTTCGAGCCCATCGGCTTCCGGCGCGGCTACTACCAGCCGGGCAACGTCGACGCGCTCGTCATGCGACTGACCGACCCCGCACAAGCACGAACTGAGAGCAGTGAGAGCAATGGCTGACGAACCGCTCGTCCTCGGCATCGAGACGTCCTGCGACGAGACCGGCGTCGGCGTCGTCCGCGGCACCACCCTGCTCGCGGACGCGATCGCGTCGAGTGTCGACGAGCACGCGCGCTTCGGCGGCGTCGTGCCCGAGGTGGCCTCGCGGGCCCACCTGGAGGCGATGGTCCCCACCATCGACCGCGCCCTGAAGGAGGCCGGGGTCAGCCCCCGCGACCTCGACGGCATCGCGGTCACGGCCGGACCGGGCCTCGCGGGGGCGCTGCTGGTGGGCGTCTCGGCGGCCAAGGCGTACGCGTACGCGCTGGGCAAGCCGCTGTACGGGGTGAACCACCTGGCCTCCCACATCTGCGTGGACCAGCTGGAGCACGGGCCGCTGCCCGAGCCGACGATGGCGCTGCTGGTCTCCGGCGGGCACTCCTCGCTGCTCCTGGCCCCGGACATCACCTCCGACGTACGGCCGCTCGGCGCGACCATCGACGACGCGGCGGGCGAAGCCTTCGACAAGATCGCGCGCGTGCTCCAGCTGGGCTTCCCCGGCGGTCCGGTCATCGACCGGCTCGCGCGCGAGGGCGACCCGAAGGCGATCAACTTCCCGCGCGGGCTGACGGGGCCGCGCGACGCGGCGTACGACTTCTCCTTCTCCGGGCTGAAGACGGCGGTGGCCCGCTGGATCGAGGCGAAGCGGAAGGCCGGCGAGGAGGTGCCGGTGCGCGATGTGGCGGCGTCCTTCCAGGAGGCCGTGGTGGACGTGCTGACGCGCAAGGCGATCCGTGCGTGCAAGGACGAGGGTGTCGACCACCTGATGATCGGCGGCGGTGTGGCGGCCAATTCCCGGCTGCGCTCGCTGGCGCAGGAGCGGTGCGACGACGCGGGGATCATCCTGCGGGTGCCGCGGCCGAAGCTGTGCACCGACAACGGCGCGATGGTGGCGGCGCTGGGCGCGGAGATGGTCAAGCGGAACCGTCCGGCCTCGGACTGGGACCTGTCGGCGGACTCCTCGCTGCCGGTGACGGACCCGCACGTGCCGGGCGTTCAGGGGCACGGGGACGGGCACGGACATGGCCACGCCCACGCCCACGACCACGACCACGACCACGACCACGTGCACGAGCTGAGCAAGGACAACCTGTACTCATGAGCACCGTCGCGCTGATGTGGGAGGCCCGGGCCGCCGACGGCCGGGGCAACGAGCTGCTGGAGTGGGCCCGTTCCCAGGTCCTCGCCCGGGAGCCGGTGCGCCGCGAGGTGTTCCGGGCCCCGCAGGACCGGGTGCTCGTCATCACCTGGTGGGAGGCGGCCGAGGGGGTCGCGGCGGACCTCCCCGAACTGCCCGAGCCCGCGGCCGACTTGATCACGCGGGCGGTGCACCGCTGGCGGTTCGAGTCGGTGGAGGTCGACGGCGGCTGACGGGCTCCCGCCCGTGCCGGGACCGTCCCGAGCTGCGGCTATGGTCATGTGCATGCCTCGCCCTGACCTGCCGCCCCCGCCGCCCCCCGCGCACCTGCGCGCCTGGCTGGACGAGAGCGCCGTACGGGCCGACCGTGCGCGCTTCCTGCGGGACCTCGGTCAACGCAGCCTGGGCGTCGGGCGGTTGCTGGTGCTCTGGGCCGTCTCGGCGGTCTTCGCCCTCGGCTGGTCCTTCGTCGGCATGGCCCTGGTGGCCTTCGAGGCGGGCGACCCGGTCTCGTTCGTCCTCGGGGCGGTCTTCCTCGCCCTGGGCGCCGGTGTGCTGGTCCCGGCCGGGTTCTGGTTCACCTGGGGCGCCCGGCGGGACCGCGAGGTGCGCACGCTGCTGTACGCATGGGCCGAGGCGGGCCGCGACCCGGCGGCCGACTCCCACGTGCGCGCGCCCGGACGGAGCCTGACCTGGCTGCTGTCCTCCTTCGCACTGGGCGCGGCCGGGCTCTGGGTGACCTTCGGGGTCGCGCTGTCGGCCCGCCCGGGCGAGGAGACGTACGGCGAGGTCGCGTACTACATGGGCCTGGGCATGATCCTGTGGATCACCGCCCTCCTGGGCGCCGCCAAGGCGACCGCCCACTACCGCTGGGCGGTACGAGCCTTCGGCACGCGGTCCGGGGCGCCCGCGACGCCTGCCGCGCCCGCCGAGTAGCCGGCGGACGGGCCGCGGGAGGCGGGCCTGCCCGGGCGGCGGGCGCCGGGCCTGCCCGGGCGGCGGAAGCCGCGGCCGAGCGGCGCGGGCCGAACGGCGCGGGCCGGCGGCGCGGGCGAGCGGCGCGGGCCGCGCGGAGGATCACCGGCCGGGCGTCGCCGCAGGCGCTGCCGCCGGGGAGCCGATCAGCATCGAGGGGGCGCCCGCCACCCGGGTCAGGAAGACGGTCGCGGAGTTCGGCCCCTGCGGCTTGACCTTCCTGCGCAGTTCCTCCGGCTCGATCGCCGAGCCGCGCTTCTTCACGGTCAGGATGCCGACCCCGCGCTCGCGCAGCAGTGCCTTCAGCTTCTTCAGGCCGAACGGCAGCACGTCGGTGATCTCGTACGCGGTCGCGTACGGCGTCGCGCGCAGCTCGTCGGCGGTGATGTAGGCGATGGTCGGGTCGATGAGCCGGCCGTCCAGCTGCTCGGCGACCTCGGCGACGAGGTGGGCGCGGATGACGGCGCCGTCGGGCTCGTAGAGCCAGCGGCCGACCGGCCCGGCCTGCGGATCGGGCAGCGGATCGGTGGTGTGCAGCCCGCGCGGGCCGGGGAGCAGGGTGGCGCGCACGGTCCCGGGGGCGGTCCCGAACCACAGCACGGCCTCCTTGACGTCACCATGGTCGGAGATCCACTCCGCCTCGGCCTCCTCGGGCACGGCCTCGTGCGGGATCCCGGGGGCGATCTTGATGGCCGCGTACTTCGCCGTACGGGCCGTCTCCACGGCCCACGACAGCGGCGGCGAGTAGGACTCCGGGTCGAAGATCCGGCCGCGCCCGCCGCGGCGGGCCGGGTCGATGAAGACGGCGTCGTAGCCGGAGGTGTCCACCTCCGTCACGTCGGCCTCCCGGACCTCGATCAGGTCCGCCAGCCCCAGTACCTCGGCGTTGGCCCGCGCGACGGCGACCGTCAGCGGGTCGTGGTCCACAGCGAGCACCCGGATGCCGAGCCGGGCCAGGGCGAGGGCGTCGCCGCCGATGCCGCAGCACAGGTCGGCGAGGCTCCGTACGCCGAGGGCCGCGAGCCGCTCGGCCCGGTACGAGGCCACGGACGCGCGGGTGGCCATCTCGCCGCCGCCGGGCGTGAAGAACATCCGGAAGGCGTCCTCCGCGCCGAACTTCGCCACCGCGCGCTGCCGCAGCCGGGCCTGCCCGAGCGCGGCGGAGACCAGCCCGGCGGGGTGCTCGCGGCGCAGCCGGGTGGCGACGGCCAGCTCCTGGGCGGGGTCGTAGTCGCGGAGCGAGTCGAGGAGGGCGAGGCCCTCGGGGGTGAGGAGGGCGGCGAAGTCTTCGGGGGTCACGGGTCCATTGTCGGCGACGGGGTGGCCGCGGGCGGGCGGGGATGCGCGGGGAGGGGCGGCGCACGGGGAGGGGGCTTGCGGACGCGCCCGCGTCGAACCGTGTGGGCCAGTCGAAGGAAGGTGGGACCGCGTTCGCGGTGTCTTCCGGGAAGCCCGTGTGTCGGATGCCAGGATGCGCAGCTATGCAGCTAGTAAGACAAAAGGAACATCGCTCGCAACAGGGTCACCGGTACGCGGCGGGTCCGCGCGGCCGGTTCGGGGTGGCGGTGGCAGCCCTGCTCGTCGCATCCCTCGGAACGGCGTGTGGCTCCGGGGAGTCCGCGCGACCGGACAAGGCCGAGAAGGCGAAGGCCGCCAAGGCCGCGGAGGCCGGGGCGGCGGGTGCGCTCAGCGCTGCGGAGAAGGCCAAGACGGCCCAGCAGGCGCGCATCGCGGCGGCGAAGAAGTGGCGGCTGCTCAAGCCGCCGCTCACCGCCCCGGCGGCGCCGAAGGAGAAGCCCGAGATCGAGACGCGCGACGGCTTCGAGGTGTACGACCACGAAGAGGACGAGCTGCCCCCGGTCTTCACCACCATCCCGACCGAGGACAAGGTCGTCTTCCTGACGGTCGACGACGGCTCGGAGAAGGACCCCGAGTTCCTGCGGATGATGCAGGAGCTGAAGATCCCGTACACGGCCTTCCTCAGCGACTACCTCGTGCGGGACAACTACCCGTACTTCAAGCAGATGCAGGCCGCGGGCGTCACCCTGAACAACCACACGCTCAACCACCGCTACATGCCGGGCCTGTCGTACGAGAAGCAGCGTGAGGAGATCTGCGGCCAGCAGGACACGATCCAGAAGCAGTTCGGCAAGCGGCCGACGCTCTTCCGGCCGCCGTACGGCAACTACAACCACGACACGCTGCGCGCGGCGAAGTCCTGCGGCATCAAGGCGGTTCCGCTGTGGAACGCCGAGGCGTTCACGAACCGGATGGACTACCGAGAGTGGGACCGCGACCTGCACCCCGGTGACATCATCCTCACGCACTTCCGGGGCAAGGAAGACTGGAAGGGCACGATGCCTGACATGATCCGTCAGGTCATGAAGACCGTCACGGACAAGGGATATGCCGTGGCTCGCCTGGAGGACTATCTGTGAAGCACGCGCGCCGGTTGGTAGCCGGAACGCTGGCGGCCGGCGCGCTCGCGCTGTCCCTGACGGGGTGCGGGGACAGCGTGGACCCCATCGAACGCCTGGGCCGCAAGACGACTCAGGACCTGCAGGGGGCGGAGGGGGCGCAGGGGGCGGAGGGCTCGGACGCGTCGAAGGGCCCCAAGGACTCCAAGGACTCCAAGGACTCCAAGGACCCCAAGGGCGCCGGCCCCGCCTCCCCGGCGGGGACCGCGTCCCCGCCGGGGAGCCCGTCCGACGCGGCGTACAAGAAGTGGGGGCTGACGGCCCCCGTCGCCTACGCGCCGAAGCCCGCCCAGAAGCCCCAGATCCCGAAGGCGGGCCCGGGCAAGGTGCCGGTGATAGACCGAATACCCGTCCCGGCCGGGGAGAAGGTGGTCTTCCTGACCTTCGACGACGGCGCCGAGAAGGACCCCGAGTTCCTGAAGATGGCGGCCGACCTCAAGCTGCCGATCAGCATGTTCCTCACGGACAACGTGGCCTCGTCGGACTACGGGCACTTCGAGAAGCTCCGCGACAACGGCTCGGCGAGCACGATAAACAACCACACGCTGACGCACCCGAACCTCCGGACCCTGTCCTTCGAAGGGCAGAAGAAGGAGATATGCGGCCAGCAGGACCGCCTGGAGAAGCGCTTCGGCCAACGCCCGCCGTTTTTCCGCCCGCCCTTCGGCAACTACAACGACGACACCCTCCGGGCCGCCTCGGAGTGCGGAGTCTCGTCCCTGCTCCTGTGGCGGGTCTCGATGCAGATCAACAACTTCCAGTACGCCGAGGGCTCCGCCCTCCGCCCGGGCGACATCATCCTGGCCCACTTCCGCGGCCCGGGCGAGCTCAAGGGCGCGACGGAAACCCAGATGACGACGCGCATGCTCCAACGAATCCACGAGCAGGGCTACAGCATCGGCCGCCTGGAGGACTACCTGTAGCGCGGGGGTGCGGGGGTGCGGGGTTCGGGGATCTCGTACGGGACGGGTGGCTGCGACGGCACGAGCGGGGCTTCGGGTGGGCGGGATGCCCACCGGGGCGGGGCCGGGTCGTGCGGCGGGGCTTCGGGGGCCTGATTCCCTCACTCGGCATCAGGGATGGTTTGGGGGGTTCCCGTCAGTCTCATCGTCTCTCCGTGTCGGGCCGGTCCCTCAAGGGCGCTCCTTCGTCGCGTCGCTGCGCGATGGCCTGCGGCCACCCTTGACCGACCGACCCGCCACGGAAATCCGAAGACCGACGGGAACCCCCCAAAGGAACGGGCCGGCCATTCCTTATCCAGGGACGGGCCGATCAGCGACCCCGGGCCGAGCCCGGGGCGCACCAAATCGCTACGCGCTTCCCGCTCATGGCGGCTGCAGGCCGTCTGTGGCCGGACATAGGCCGCCACAGATCGCTACGCGCTTTTCCGCGATGGCGGCCGACGGCCGTTTGGGGCTGGCCAAGGCCGATTCGAGGGGTAGGAAGGGCGATCCGTCGGCCCAGCCGATGTGTACCCAGGCCAACCCCACGGCGGGATCCCACGCTCGCGCCCGAACATGGGCCATCGCGACAAAACGCCAGCTTATTCGGCTCCTTGCTCTCCCAGGCCCGAGTGCGCATCGGTATAGCCGGCATCAGTTGCTGTTCCTGCCTCAGGCGGACGGATCGACCGCACATCTCTTCGGATGGCTGATCGGACTCTCAATCCGCGGCCTCAATGTTGGTGACGCAAGTGGTGAATTCACGGCCGGACGCTCCACGGATGTAGGCCAGCTCCATCCAGCGGTCGAGGCCGGCGTCCGAGACGTTCTCGTTGATCACGGCCATCAGCTCACCCTCGACGCCGGAAGCGAGGTCGCGGACACGGCGGCGCGGGAGCCGGTGCGGCACGTATTCGTACTGCTCACTCATCGGGTGCCTCCTGCAGGGTGGCGAGGAAGCGCTCCCAGCCGACCAGCGCCCGGTCCAACAGATCCGCGCTGGGCTCACCTATGGCCGCCACCCTCCCCGAGGAGGCGTCTTCCGTGTCGACTCTGGACGCATCGCGGCACTGCTGCATGCAGATCACTCCCTGCTCGGGAGGCCGCATCGTGAACGGCCTCTCTAGAGATGTATCCACTACAGCCGAACGCTGCTTCATTCGTCAATACATCTCTAGAGATCTCGGTCGAAGTGGGACCTCAAGGCTGGTGCGTGCGGTGGCCTGCCTGTAGCCCTAGGGTGTCTAGAGAGGAGAAGGAGTGATCGGTTCATGACCAGCCAGGGCAGCACCCGCCAGCCGAAGTACCAGCGGATCGCTGACGAGCTGAGGACGGCTATCCAGGCGGGCGAATACGGCCCGGGCGACCGTCTGCCGGGCGAGAACGACCTCATGGCCACGTACGAGGTCGCCCGGATGACCGCACGTCAGGCCCTCGGCGTGCTGCAGAACGAAGGCCTCGCGGAGGCGCGGAAGGGTGCCGGCGTCTTCGTCCGGGCGTTCAGGCCCTTGCGTCGGCGCGGAATCCAGCGACTCGCGCACGAGCAGTGGGGATCGGGCCGCTCCATCTGGTCTGCAGATTCCGAGGATCGAGAGCTGGTCGTCGATCAGATCGAAGTGCGGGAAGAAGAAACGAACAGCCGCATCTCCGACGCCCTTGGTATTCCCGCAGGGACTCAGGTGTGGGCACGCAGCCGCCGCTTCGTGCTTGATGGCAAACCCGTGCTCGTCGCGACGTCGTACCTGCCGGCGGACGTCGTTGGGGACTCTGCCATCACCCAGGCCGACACCGGACCCGGCGGGACGTACGCGCGCCTGGCCGAGCTGGGGCATGCGCCCCTTCACTTCCGAGAGGAAATCCGGTCCCGGATGCCTTCAGCCGGAGAGGCCGAGCGGCTGGCGCTCTCCATGGGCACGCCTGTCATCCAGATCGTCCGTACCGCGTTCGCCGAGGGCGGGCGGGCCGTTGAGGTCAACGAGATGACGCTGGACTCCGCTTCCTACGTGCTGGAGTACGACTTCGACGCCTAGCCCCTTCCGGCAGACGCCGTCCTCCGTGGGTCAGTGTCTGGGCATTCCTTCTCGCCTCCCGAGTGTCGCGTCCATGCCTGCACGACTTTTCGACGTGAGCGGCGAAACGGCCATCCGCGTGCGGTCGATCCGGCCGTCTGAGGAAGGGGTCGATATTGCGCCGCGATTGCCCATGTTCGGGCGCGAGCGTGGGATCCCGCCGTGGGTTGACCTGGGTACACATCGGCTGAGTCGATGGATCGCCCTTCCCACCCCTCGAATCGGCCTTGGCCAGCCCCAGACGCATCGCAGACGCCGAGAGGTCCGCAGTACCTGTCGTGGGGTCGTTCCTGTTTGGCGGACGGGCTCTATGTGTTGGTCAGGCAGCGGTGGTTTCGTACTCTCCATCATGGACATCCCTCTCCGGTGCAACCCCAGATCTCGGGATGTCCGCCAAACCGAAGCAACCCCACTCGGCTGTTAGCCCATGGCATACGGCATCGTGACGGCGCGGCCCTGACTTCGAGGACCGCGCCTCGCTTCCTGTACCGCTCGCGCGCCGGTCGGGCGGGCGCTGCTAGCCCTGCTTGATCGCGGAGATGTCGAACTCCAGGACGATCTTGTCGCCGACCAGGACGCCGCCGCCTTCCAGGGCTGCGTTCCAGGTGACACCGAACTCCTTGCGGGAGATGGTCACCGAGCCTTCCAGACCGACGCGCAGGTTGCCGTAGGGGTCGACGGCATTGCCGGTGTACTCGAAGTCGATGGTGACCGGCTTGGTGGTGTCCTTGATGGTGAGGTCGCCGCTGACCCGGTATTCGGCGTCGGACTTCTGCTCTACCGCGGTGGTGCGGAAGGTGATGTCGGGGAAGTTCGGCACGTCCAGGAAATCGTTGGTGCGCAGGTGCTGGTCGCGCTGCTCGACGCCGGTGTCGATGCTCTGCGTCTTGATCACCACCTGGCCGGTGGACCCGGCCGGGTCGGCGCCGTCCAAGTGTGCGGTGCCCTCGAACTGGTGGAAGGCGCCGCGCACCTTGGTGACCATGGCGTGGCGGGCGACGAATCCGATCCGGGTGTGGGGCGGATCAAGGACGTAGTCCCCGGTGAGCTCGGGGAGCGAGACGGCCATGGTCAGGTACCTCCGTAGGGTCCGGATCCCGACGGCGGCCCGCCTGGATCATTCCCGAATCACGCTAGGGGGCAGCGACTCCCGACCTGGCCGAACGCGCATGGCCTCAGAGGATTGCACCCTGACAGGTGACTCTCGATCGCCGCCTTGCCGCTGTCTGCCTCACTCGCAGTGGACAGCCGGTGCCGATCCGAACATCCCCGTGACCTGGTGCTGTCAAAACTGCGGTTCTGGCTCAATTTCTGTGGAGCGGCCACGCCAGCTGATGGCTGAGCGTCGCAGGGCGCATTCGAAGTCGCCCGAAAATGAGCTACGACCGGGATGAGTGGGCTGACCGTTCGGTGCTGTGAATTAGGTCGTGCTCTGGCTGGTGCGGGACCTGGTCCAGCCTGGTCCACGGCTCCTACCTGCGGTTTCCCGCTGACGTGCCCAGTGCCGGACGAAGCGTCGTACTCCAGTAGCGCCCGTCTGGCCCGTGCTCTGGGGTGGCTGTCAGCCGTAGCACGGTGCGGCGCCTGGTTGAGGCCCTTCCTGAGCCGGTAGTGCCTGCGCCGCGGGTGGTCGGAGTCGATGAGTACGCCACACGCAAGGGCCGGAACCATGGCACCGTCCTCGTCGAGAATGGCGCCGTGGTCCACCGAATCGAAGCGCCCAGTCCCGACGATGCTGCATCCGTGGGCCGTATGCAGCTCACGGCCTGGCTCCAGACCTACCCCAACGAAGAAGCCGGCGTTGATGAGACGTGGATCCGCGAGCAGCGAGGGTCCGCGGTCACCACCGAGGGCATTGCGCAGCGGCGAGAGTTCATTGACGAGGTCGCACGCCACCCTGAACGGCTCTTCTGCCGTGTCGTCCGATCCGGGGCTGAGATCACTGGTGTCCTCTGTGGCCGCCGAGACGAACCAGTGACCCTCGGACCGATGTACCTGCTGAACGAAGCCCAAGGCCAGGGCATCGGCGGTCAGCTGATGGGTGAGTTCTTCCTATGGGCGGACGGAGCTCCCGTGCACCTGTGGGTGACTGAGTACAACGGGAGAGCGATCCGGTTTTACGAGCGCCACAGGTTCCAGCTCACGGGTGAGCGTGAGTTGTGGCGAGGCAGGTTGCCCAACGTGCGTATGGCGCGCGATCTCGTGCCGCATCTTGGGACCGCATGAGACGCGGGCGATACGCAGGGTGATCGACCACAGAACTTGAGCCAGAACCGGAATTCGTGAACAGAATCAGTCTCGGCTGGTCAGGCGCGTCAGATCGCTACGTGCTCCCCCATGAGGGCGTCCGACGGCCGCTTGGGGGAGGGAAAGCGCCGGACAACGGCTATTCCGATGTGTACCCGGGTCTGGCGGCGTGGAGGGTCAAAGAGACCGATAGATTGCAACAATTGCCCCGATCTGGACGTCCGTTTGTGATGCCACCTCCGCCCTGACCGGGGTACACCTCGGCTGAGCCGAGCGTCCGCCCCCTCATCAGCCCCAGACGGCCGTCAGCCGCCCTCTTCGGGGAGCATGTAGCGATCTGTGGCGGCCTATGTCCGGCCACAGACGGCCTGCAGCCGCCATCGGCGAGAAGCGCGTAGCGATTTGGTGCGCTACCCCCGACTTGCCCGGGGGGCGCTGATCGGCCCGTCCCTGAATTTGCAATGGCCGGCCCGTTCCTTTGGGGGGTTCCCGTCGGTCTTCGGATTTCCGTGGCGGGTCGGTCGGTCAAGGGTGGCCGAAGGCCATCGCGCAGCGACGCGACGAAGGAGCGCCCTTGAGGGACCGGCCCGACACGGAGAGACGATGAGACTGACGGGAAACCCCCAAACCATCCCTGATGCTGGGTGAGGGGATCAGGCCTCCCAAAGCCCCTCCCGCACGACCCCGCCCCGCCCCTCCCGCACGACCCCGCCCCGCCCCTCCCGCACGACCCCGCCCCGCCCCTCCCGCACGACCCCGCCCCGCCCCTCCCGCCCCTCCCGCCCCGCCCCGCCCCGCCCCGCCCCGCCCGCCCCCTACACCCGTACCGCCGGCGTGATCGTGGTTTCTGCTGGGCCGTGGGTGTCCGCCTCGCGTTGGCGTTCCGCGCTGTCGCTGATGCGCAGGAGGAGGGCGATCATGATCCAGTTGGCCAGGAGGGACGAGCCGCCCTTGGCCAGGAAGGGCAGGGCCTTGCCCGTCAGGGGGATCAGGCCCGTGACGCCGCCCGCGACCACGAAGACCTGCAGGGCCAGCGCCGCGGCCAGGCCCACCGCGAGCAGTTTGCCGAAGGGGTCGCGGGCGCCGAGCGCCATCCGCAGCCCCCGCTGCACGAGGAGCGCGTACAGGATCAGGACCGCCATGACCCCGGCCAGGCCGAGCTCCTCGCCCACCGTCGTGAGGATGAAGTCGCTGCGGCCGGCGAACTTGATCAGCTCCGGGTGGCCCATGCCGAGGCCGGTGCCGGACATGCCGCCCGTGCCGAAGCTGAACAGGGCCTGCGCCGACTGGTCCGAGGTGACGCCCGGGGGCGGGGTCGGCCAGTAGACGGAGAGCGGGTCGAGCCAGGCCGCCACGCGCGCCTTGACGTGCGGCTCCGTCGAGCCGACCACGAAGGCGCCGGCCGCGGCCATGAGCAGGCCGCAGATGATCCAGCTGGTGCGCTCGGTGGCGACGTACAGCATCACCACGAACACGCCGAAGAAGATCAGCGAGGTGCCGAGGTCGCGTTCGAAGACCAGCACCAGCATCGAGACGATCCACACCGTGATGATGGGGCCGAGCTGGCGCATCGGGGGCAGCCGCATGCCGAGGAACTTCCGGCCCGTCAGCGCGAGCGAGTCGCGGTGGATGACCAGGTAGCCGGCGAAGAAGATCGCGATCATGATCTTCACGAACTCGCCGGGCTGTACCGAGAAGCCGAAGAGGATGATCCACCGCTTGGCGCCGTACGTGTCCGCGCCGAAGAACGCCGGCGCGATCAGCAGCACCAGGGCGACGGCCATCGTGATGTAGATGAACCGTTGCAGCAGCCGGTGGTCGCGCAGCAGGGCCACCACCGCGATGCAGGCGCCGACGCCGACCACCGTCCACATCAGCTGGCCCGGGGCGTTCGCGTCCGAGTTCCACCGCTCGATGTAGCCCTGGTCGAGGCGGTGGATCAGTACCAGCCCCAGCCCGGTCAGCAGCATGGCGAGCGGGAAGACCAGCGGATCCGCGTAGGCCGCGAAGCGGCGCACGCCCAAGTGCCCCACCAGCGAGAGCAGGGTCATGCTGATGGTGAAGCCGGCGAGGTTGGGCGGCAGTCGGTCGTTCATGGCGAGGCCCGCGGCGGCGTGGCCGAAGACGGCGATGACGATGACGAAGACCAGGAGCAGCGCCTCGGTCCGCCGGCGGGCGCCCGCCGACGTCAGGGGCTTCAGCCCACGCACGGGATGCCGCCACCGTCCTTGGGGGTGCACGGGGAAGGCGAAGAGGGTGGGGAGGGCTGCGGAGGTGACGCCTCACCTGACGGCTCACGTGACGGCTCACGTGAAGCCTGGTGTGTCGCCGGAGGTGCGGACGCGGCGCCCCGTGTGCCCGACGTGCCCGGTGCGTCCGGGGTAGCGGAGGCTTTGAGTCCGATCTGCTCGGCAATGAGGCGCTTTATCTTCATATCATCAACGACGTTGAGGTCCTCCCCATGGTTCCTTCCGGAGCTCGGCGAGGTCGGTCGCGCGGCGCCTCCGGCGGCCGAGGAGGTCGCGTGTGAGCCCGGTCAGTGCGACGGCCGGGAACGCGAAGACGGTCAGGCCCAGGCCCATGGGGGACTCGATGCGCGGGATCGTGAACGATCCGTCAGAGGCGGTGAAGGAACCTCGGCAGATCGCCTCCCGCTCCCCGTCCGAGGACTCCTCCCAGGTGCACCGCTCCCGCCTGGAAGGTGCCCTCCACCCCCGTCGGCAGGGTCACCGGCCTCGGCGCGGCGGCCGAGAACAACCCAGGTATCGAAGGCGAGGCCGACGGCGACGGGGGCGGCGTGGTGCCGCCGCACGCCGGAGTTCGTCCTGGTCAGGTCCGGGAGAGTGCTGATCGCGAACGTCCGTGCGCCCGGGTTTTCGGGGTTTCCGGCCCGGTCCGCGCAACGCCCGGGGGTCGGGAATTGGCACTCCGCTTGACCGAGTGCTAATCGCCGGAATAGTCTCGCACCTGGCACTCACCCCTGGTGAGTGCCAACACAGCGACAGGCAGATCCGGCACCCGCGACGACGGATCGACCTGGTCGCCACCTCAGACAGTTAACCCCGGATCTCCGAAGGGGGAGGTCGGATCGTGACGACCGCCAGCTCCAAGGTTGCCATCAAGCCGCTCGAGGACCGCATTGTGGTCCAGCCGCTCGACGCCGAGCAGACCACGGCCTCTGGCCTGGTCATCCCGGACACCGCGAAGGAGAAGCCCCAGGAGGGCGTCGTCCTCGCGGTCGGTCCGGGTCGCTTCGAAGACGGCCAGCGTCTCCCGCTGGACGTCACCGTCGGCGACATCGTGCTGTACTCCAAGTACGGCGGCACCGAAGTGAAGTACAGCGGCGAGGAGTACCTCGTCCTCTCGGCTCGCGACGTGCTCGCGATCGTCGAGAAGTAATTCGCTTCCAGATTTGATTTGAGCTGCGCCCCTGGTCACCCTGCTGATGCCGGGCGGCGAGGGGCGTAGTTCGTTCTAGGCGGTGGAGGTCGCGGTGAGCGGCCGAGGATCGCAACGAGAGGACTGAACCGCTCCCATGCCGAAGATCCTGAAGTTCGACGAGGACGCCCGTCGCGCCCTCGAGCGCGGCGTCAACAAGCTTGCCGACACGGTCAAGGTGACGATCGGCCCCAAGGGCCGCAACGTCGTCATCGACAAGAAGTTCGGCGCCCCCACCATCACCAACGACGGTGTCACCATCGCCCGCGAGGTCGAGCTGGACGACCCGTACGAGAACCTGGGCGCGCAGCTCGTGAAGGAGGTGGCGACCAAGACCAACGACATCGCGGGTGACGGCACCACCACCGCCACCGTGCTGGCCCAGGCGCTGGTCCGCGAGGGTCTGCGCAACGTCGCCGCGGGTGCTTCCCCGGCCGCCCTGAAGAAGGGCATCGACGCCGCGGTCAAGGCCGTCTCCGAGGAGCTCCTCGCGACTGCCCGTCCGATCGAGGACAAGTCCGACATCGCCGCCGTGGCCGCGCTCTCCGCGCAGGACCAGCAGGTCGGCGAGCTCATCGCCGAGGCGATGGACAAGGTCGGCAAGGACGGTGTCATCACCGTCGAGGAGTCCAACACCTTCGGCCTGGAGCTGGAGTTCACCGAGGGCATGGCCTTCGACAAGGGCTACCTCTCCCCGTACATGGTCTCCGACCAGGAGCGTATGGAGGCCGTCCTCGACGACCCGTACATCCTGATCAACCAGGGCAAGATCTCCTCCATCCAGGATCTCCTGCCCCTGCTGGAGAAGGTCATCCAGGCCGGCGGCTCCCGCCCGCTGCTGATCATCGCCGAGGACGTCGAGGGCGAGGCGCTCTCCACCCTCGTCGTCAACAAGATCCGCGGCACCTTCAACGCGGTCGCCGTCAAGGCCCCGGGCTTCGGTGACCGTCGCAAGGCGATGCTGCAGGACATGGCCACCCTCACCGGTGCCACCGTCATCGCCGAGGAGGTCGGCCTCAAGCTCGACCAGGCCGGTCTGGACGTACTGGGCTCCGCCCGCCGCGTCACCATCTCCAAGGACGACACGACCATCGTCGACGGTGGCGGCAGCCACGAGGAAGTCGTCGGTCGCGTCAACCAGATCAAGGCCGAGATCGAGTCCACCGACTCGGACTGGGACCGCGAGAAGCTGCAGGAGCGGCTGGCGAAGCTCGCCGGCGGCGTCTGCGTCATCAAGGTCGGCGCCGCCACCGAGGTGGAGCTCAAGGAGAAGAAGCACCGTCTCGAGGACGCCATCTCGGCGACCCGCGCCGCGGTCGAGGAGGGCATCGTCTCCGGCGGTGGCTCCGCGCTCGTCCACGCCGTCAAGGTCCTCGAGGGCAACCTCGGCCTGTCGGGCGACGAGGCCACCGGTGTCGCGGTCGTGCGCCGCGCCGCCGTCGAGCCGCTGCGCTGGATCGCGGAGAACGCCGGCCTCGAGGGCTACGTCATCACCGCGAAGGTGGCCGAGCTCGACAAGGGCCAGGGCTTCAACGCCGCCACCGGCGAGTACGGCGACCTGGTCAAGGCCGGCGTCATCGACCCGGTGAAGGTCACCCGTTCCGCGCTGGAGAACGCCGCTTCCATCGCCTCCCTGCTGCTCACGACCGAGACCCTGGTCGTCGAGAAGCCGGCGGACGACGAGGGCGACGCCGGTCACGGCCACGGTCACGGCCACAGCCACTGATCGCGCACCGCGCTTGGAAGGCCCCGTTCCGCATCTGCGGAACGGGGCCTTCCCGTGTGTGTGGGGGCTACATCGCGCCCAGTTGGCGCATCAGGCCCATGGCGTCCATGTGCCACCAGCCCTCCGCGATCATTCCGTCCTCGCAGCGGAACGTCGTGGTGCCGGTCATGGTGCACTTCTTGCCGGTCGGCGCGATGCCCTGGAACTCGCCCTTGTGGGTTCCGGTCCAGCTCCACACCGTGGTGACGTAGTCGCCCTCGGCCAGCTGCGCGTCCGTGGTGAAGCTGTAGTCGAAGGCCTTGCGCCAGGCCGTGACGTCGTCGCGCATGACGGCCCGTCCGGTGACGGGCCCGTCCTTCATCATGTCGTGGTCGATGTACCGGGGCGTGAACACCTCCTCGATGACGTCGAGGTTCCCCTTCATGAGGCACTCGTCGAACATCCGGTTCACCATGTGCTTGTTGATGCTCTCGTCGCGGACCACGTCGAGGTTGGTGAAGGTCGGCATCCCCTCGCACAGGGCCACCATCTCCTGGAACATCTTGTCCGTCTCCGGGAGGTGAGAGTTCCTCATGGCCTCTTCGTACGAGGGAAATTCGACCACGTCCACGTAGTGGTTCTCGTTCTCGCGGTCCTTGCCCACGATGCTGTGGGTGACGGTGCGCTTGCCCTGGCTCTGCGAGACGTACCGGTCGAGCAGCTGGTTGAGGTCGTCCTGCCGACTGGTCTTGTAATCGATTATCTGTACGAATGTCATGGCGTCTCCCGGGCTGGATGGGACACGTCCATTTTAGGTAGACTTCACCCATTTCGCGGGTTTACCGGTGGGTTACTGGGGTCCGTACTTGCGGCCCGTACGCGAGGACACCCCGCCCAGCAGCCCGCGCGGCGTCAGCTTCACCACGCCCATCAGCGCCTTGTACCGCGGGTCCGGGACCGACACCGTCTTGCCCCGCGCCAGGTCGGCCAGGGCCGTGGCCACCAGCTTGTCGGCGTCCAGCCACATCCAGCCGGGGATGTTGTCCGTGCCCATGCCGGCGCGCTCGTGGAACTCCGTCCGGACGAAGCCGGGGCACAGCGCCATCAGCCGCACGCCCGACCCCGAGAGGTCCCGCGCCGCGCCCTGGGTGAACTGCACGACCCAGGCCTTGCTCGCCCCGTACGTACCGCGGGGCACGAACGCGGCCACCGAGGCCACGTTGATCACACCGCCGCGGCCGCGCGAGCGCATCGACCCGGTCGCCGCCGAGGTCAGCCGCAGGACCGCCTCGATGTGCACCTTCAGCATGGTCAGCTCGTCGGCCATGGACACTTCGAGGTAGCGCCCCTTGTTGCCGAAGCCCGCGTTGTTGACCAGCAGGTCGACCGGGTGCGTACGGTCGTCGAGGCGCCGCTCGACCGACGCGATGCCCTCGTCGGTGGAGAGGTCGGCCGCCAGCACCTCGGCCTCGATGCCGTGCAGGTCGTGCAGTTCGGTGGCCTGCTCGCCGAGCCGCTTGGTGTCGCGCGCCACCAGCACGAGGTTGTGTCCCCGGGCGGCGAGCCGCCGGGCGAAGGCGGCGCCGATGCCCGCCGTGGATCCCGTAATCAACGCAGTCGTCATAGGCGCAACCTAGCTCGCCCGGATCACGGCGCTACTTCGCCCCGGCCCCTGCCCCGTACTTCTCCACGTACTGGCGCACCCGCTCGTGGGCCTCCGGCTCCATCGCCGCGCCCGCCGCCAGGGTGCGCGGGAGCAGCGCGCGCTCGGTGGTGAAGGCGCGGAACCAGAGCTCCACCGTCACGTCGTGGTCCGGGCGGTGGACGATCTCGACGGGGTCGCCGGGCGAGACCGAGCCCTCCTCGATCACCCGCAGGTACGCACCCGGCCGCGCCTCCTGCGTGAAGCGCCTGACCCAGCCGCTCTCGCCCAGGACCCCCTGGAAGGTCCGGCACGGGATGCGGGCGGAGGCCACTTCGAGGAGGAGGTCCGCGCCGACCCGCCAGCGGTCGCCGAGCCGCGCGGTGTTCAGGTCGATGCCGGAGGTGGTGAAGTTCTCGCCGAAGAGCCCGCCGGGCAGCTCGCGGCCCAGCTCGCGCTCCCACAGGTCGAGGTCCTCGCGGGCGTACGCGTAGACGGCCTGGTGGTCGCCGCCGTGGTGGCGCCGGTTGCAGACGGCGTCGCCCTCCAGGCCGCTGCCCAGGCCGGTGGCCTTGGAGCCGGGGGCGAAGACCCGGACCGGTCCGGGGACCGGCAGCTTGCCGTGGCCGGTCAGCCCGCTTTCCGCGTCGGTGTAGTCGGAGGCCGTGGCGCGGCCTACGTTCACGGAGATCAGATGCATGGAGCCCATGCGGACACGCTAGCCGAGCGAGCCCAAAGCGTCACATTGATATTCACGCGGCAGTCAAAGCAGGCCTTATGCTCGAAGGGTGATCGAGGCACGTCATCTCCGAGTTCTGCGCGCTGTCGCCGGGACCGGTTCCTTCTCCGCCGCCGCGCGCGAGCTCGGCTGTACCCAGCCCGCCGTCTCCCAGCAGATGAAGGCGCTGGAGCAGTCGGCCGGCACCCCGCTGCTCATCCGCACCGGCCGCGAGATGCGGCTGACGCAGGCGGGCGAGGCGCTGGTCCGGCATGCCGCGGGGATCCTGGCCGGGCTGACCGCGGCCGAGGAGGAGGTCGCGGCCATCGCGGGGCTGCGCGCGGGCCGGGTCCGGCTCGTGTCCTTCCCCAGCGGCAGCTCCACGCTGGTGCCGACCGCGCTCGCGGCGATGCGCGCCGAGCACCCCGGGACCCGGATCTCGCTGGTCGAGGCCGAGCCGCCGCGCTCGGTGGAGATGCTGCGCGAGGGCGACTGCGACCTGGCGCTGGCCTTCCGCTACGGCGGGGCGGCCGGCTCCGCCGCGGAGTGGGACGACCTCGTGGTGCGGCCGCTGCTGACCGACCGGCTCGTCGGGCTGGTCCCGGACGGGCACCGGCTGGCGGGGGCGGAGCGCGTGGGCATGGCGGAGCTGGCCGACGAGCCCTGGATCGCGGGCTGCCCGCGCTGCCGCCGTCATCTGGTGGAGGTGTGCGAGAGCGCGGGCTTCACCCCGCGCATCGACTTCGCCACCGACGACTATCCGGCGGTGGTCGGTCTGGTCGGCGCGGGGCTGGGCGTCGCGGTGCTGCCGGAGCTCGCGGTGGAGTCCGTACGGGCCAAGGGCGTCAGCACGGTGGCCGTGGAACCGGCCGTCGAGCGGGAGATCGTCGCGCTGACCCTGCCCGACCTGGCCCGGGTGCCGGCCGTGGCCGCGACGATGGCCGAGCTGGAGCGGGCCGCCGCGCGCTGACCGTACGCACACGGCAGCGTGCGTACGGCCGAACGCGTGAATTGCGGGCCGGGCGGCGACACGCCCGGGCGTGCAGCTGATTCGAAGAAACGTTCCTTCCGGCGTTTCGTCGGGCTCTCAGTGCGGCGCGATCGGTCCGATCGCACTCGACGCGGGGATCAGGCGGTGCCGGGCGCGGCCCATCAGTTCCTCGCGCTCGTCCTCGGTGAGGCCGCCCCACACCCCGTAGGGCTCGCGGACGGCGAGTGCGTGCGCGGCGCATTCCGAACGCACCGGGCATCTCATGCAGACCTCTTTAGCCGAGGCCTCGCGCGCGCTCCTGGCCGCGCCCCGCTCGCCTTCCGGGTGGAAGAAGAGGGAGCTGTCGACCCCGCGGCAGGCAGCGAGCAGCTGCCAGTCCCAGAGGTCGGCGTTAGGTCCGGGGAGGCGGGAGAAATCTGCCATGGGTAGTCCTCTTGGTGCCGGTACTGAGGCGGATACGGTCCATGTCTCCAAGGGTCTCCACACCTACTGTCGGAGTAGATGTAAATATGACTCATTGGGAATCTAGCCTCAGACACGTGCCAAACGGAAGGAAAGCCGCCAAATAGGGCATAGCTCCAGATGGAGGACGGCTGGCTTGTGGCGTCGCCGCCGTGATCGCTTCCTCACGTAGAGTGCCGAAGGTGTCCGTCCGACCCGTAACTCTTTCGAGTGACCATCGTTGAGAGTGCGAAGGCGGTTGAACCAATAAGTTCTCGGACAGGTGTCCGGGGACATCGACCGCACAGGTGACGATACGTACCAGCCTGGAGGCTCAAGGTGACGCGCATCAGCAGCTGCGGAGGGCGGTCATGACATCCGTCCTCGTCTGCGACGACTCCCCGCTTGCCCGAGAGGCGCTCCGTCGCGCGGTTGCCACCGTGCCCGGCGTCGAGCGTGTGACGACGGCTGCCAACGGCGAGGAAGTCCTCCGCCGCTGGGGTGCCGACCGCTCCGACCTGATTCTGATGGATGTACGGATGCCCGGGCTCGGCGGTGTGGAGACGGTCCGCCGGCTGCTCTCGGCCGACCCCGGTGCCCGCATCATCATGCTGACGGTCGCCGAGGACCTGGACGGCGTGGCCCTCGCGGTCGCCGCCGGCGCCCGGGGCTATCTGCACAAGGACGCCTCGCGCGCCGAACTGCGGGCCACGGTCACCCAGGCCCTCGCCGACCCGACCTGGCGACTGGCCCCGCGCCGGCTGCGCTCCGCCGAGATGGGCGCCGCGCCCACGCTCACGGCGCGCGAGATCCAGGTGCTGGAGGGCATGAGCCACGGCCGGTCCAACGCGGAGATCGGGCGCGAGCTCTTCCTCTCCGAGGACACGGTCAAGACGCACGCCCGCAGGCTGTTCAAGAAGCTCGGCGCCTCGGACCGGGCGCACGCCGTGGCCCTCGGCTTCCGCTGGGGTCTGGTCCGCTGACCTCCGGGGCGTGGCCGGGCCCCGCCCGGTCCGCCGCAGACCGCGGACCGTCGAGAGCGGTCCCGTCCGCCACCGGCGGACGGGGCGGCGCGCCGCCCTCGTGACCTTCTCGTCGTCGGGTCAGCCCTGTCCCGCCGTACCCGGTGCGCACCCGGGGGTTGGCGGGGCACAATCCGGGGGACGTCTCGCTTCGTGCGCGATGCCGCATCCTTGAGGGTGTGGAGTCTCTCGGGGACTATTCGGCCGAGCGGGAGGGGAGGGTGCAGATGATGAGTTCCGGCGCACCCGCTCATAACGCTTCGATGCACAACAAGGGCCACGGTGCCGCGGATGCTCCGGCGCCAAGGCACCATGGATTGATGCGCGACGACGAGGCCCTGGGGTCACCCGCGGCCACAGGCCCCACCGGCGCCGCCAAAGGCGGTAGTGCCGGGGGCGTCAGCGCGCTCGTACGCCGGGCGGTGGAGGGCGACGAGCAGGCCACGCACGACCTGCTCGCCTTCGTGCACCCCCTCGCGATCCGCTACTGCCGCACCCGGCTGTCGCGGCTCCCGGGTGACGCTCGTCACTTCGTGGAGGACCTGGCGCAGGAGGTCTGCGTCGCCGTCCTGATGGCGCTGCCGCGCTACCGGGACACCGGGCGCCCCTTCGAGGCCTTCGTCTTCGCCATCGCCGCGCACAAGGTCGCCGACCTGCAGCGGGCCGCCATGCGGCACCCGGGCAGCACGGCGGTCCCGTCCGACGAGATGCCGGAGCGGCCCGACGACTCGCTGGGCCCGGAGGAGCGCGCGCTGCTCAGCAGCGACGCCGCCTGGGCCAAGAAGCTGCTCGCCAATCTTCCGGAGAACCAGCGCGAGCTCCTCGTCCTGCGGGTGGCCGTCGGGCTGACCGCCGAGGAGACCGGGCAGATGCTCGGCATGTCCCCCGGAGCCGTGCGCGTCGCCCAGCACCGGGCGCTCAGCCGGCTGCGCGCGCTCGCCGAGCAGTAGGCCGGGCGGTAGGCCGAGCAGGAGACGGCCCACCGGGTTCGGCGGCAGCCGTGGGTCACGTCGAGTTCGTAGGAAACGACGAATCTTCTGCTTGACCTTGGTCGTGGAATGAGACGCGTCGGGATCCCGTTAGCATGGACATCCGCGCTGAGCAAGACCATTTGGGAAGGTGTCATGACCGCCGACGGAGTGCCCGACAAATTCGCCACGCTCGGACTGACCTACGACGACGTGCTGCTGCTGCCGGGCGCGTCGGACATGTCGCCTGACGCGATCGATACCTCTTCCCTGATCTCGCGGAACGTCCGCGTGAACGTCCCCCTGCTGTCCGCCGCCATGGACAAGGTCACCGAGGCCCGCATGGCCATCGCCATGGCCCGTCAGGGCGGCGTCGGCGTCCTGCACCGCAACCTCTCCATCGCCGACCAGGCCAACCAGGTCGACCTGGTCAAGCGCTCCGAGTCCGGCATGGTCACCGACCCGATCACGGTGCACCCGGACGCGACGCTGCGCGAGGCCGACCAGCTCTGCGCGAAGTTCCGCATCTCCGGCGTCCCGGTCACCGACGCCGCCGGCAAGCTCCTCGGCATCGTCACCAACCGCGACATGGCCTTCGAGTCGGACCGCAGCCGCCAGGTGCGCGAGGTCATGACCCCGATGCCGCTGGTCACGGGCAAGGTCGGCATCTCCGGCGTGGACGCCATGGAGCTGCTGCGCCGCCACAAGATCGAAAAGCTTCCGCTGGTCGACGACGCGGGCATCCTCAAGGGCCTCATCACGGTCAAGGACTTCGTCAAGGCCGAGCAGTACCCGAACGCCGCCAAGGACAAGGGCGGCCGGCTGCTCGTCGGCGCGGCCGTCGGCGTCGCCGGTGACGCGTACGAGCGTGCCCAGGCCCTGATCGAGGCGGGCGCCGACTTCATCGTCGTCGACACCGCCCACGGCCACTCCCGCCTGGTCGGCGACATGGTCGCCAAGATCAAGTCGAACTCCACCGTCGACGTCATCGGCGGCAACGTCGCCACCCGCGACGGCGCCCAGGCGCTGATCGACGCCGGCTGCGACGGCATCAAGGTCGGCGTCGGACCCGGCTCCATCTGCACCACCCGCGTCGTCGCCGGCATCGGCGTCCCGCAGGTCACCGCGATCTACGAGGCCTCGCTCGCCGCCAAGGCGGCCGGCGTCCCGGTCATCGGCGACGGCGGTCTCCAGTACTCCGGCGACATCGCGAAGGCCCTGGTCGCGGGCGCCGACACGGTGATGCTCGGCTCGCTGCTCGCGGGCTGCGAGGAGTCCCCGGGCGAGCTGCTCTTCATCAACGGCAAGCAGTTCAAGTCGTACCGCGGCATGGGCTCGCTCGGCGCGATGCAGTCCCGCGGCGACCAGCGCTCCTTCTCCAAGGACCGCTACTTCCAGGAGGGCGTGGGCGGCGACGACAAGCTCATCCCCGAGGGCATCGAGGGCCAGGTCCCGTACCGCGGCCCGCTCTCCGCGGTCGTGCACCAGCTCGTCGGCGGCCTGCGCCAGTCGATGTTCTACGTCGGCGGCCGCACGGTCCCCGAGCTGCAGGACCGCGGCCGCTTCGTCCGGATCACCTCGGCGGGCCTCAAGGAGAGCCACCCGCACGACATCCAGATGACGGTCGAAGCCCCGAACTACTCCCGCAAGGGGTAACAGGGGTCAGCGCAGGAGGCGGGTCCGGGTTTCCGGGCCCGCCTCTCGCCGTTGCCGGGGGCCCCGCCCCCGGACCCCCGCGCCTCAAACTCCCCCAGCTACCGCTGGGAGGTGCCCCCTGGCGGGGCTGGAATCGGCGTCCGTACAGCGGTCATCGGAACGCGGCTCTCCGGCGTTCGGGGATACTGGACGGGCAGACCCAGAGGAAAGGCCACCACACGTGACTGAGATCGAGATCGGGCGCGGCAAGCGCGGCCGCAGGGCGTACGCGTTCGACGACATCGCCATCGTCCCGAGCCGGCGTACCCGGGACCCGAAGGAGGTCTCGATCGCCTGGCAGATCGACGCGTACCGCTTCGAGCTCCCCTTCCTGGCCGCCCCCATGGACTCGGTCGTCTCCCCGCAGACCGCGATCCGCATCGGCGAGCTCGGCGGCCTCGGCGTGCTGAACCTCGAAGGCCTGTGGACCCGGTACGAGGACCCGCAGCCGCTGCTCGACGAGATCACGGAGCTGGACGAGGAAGCGGCCACCCGCCGCCTCCAGGAGATCTACTCCGCGCCGATCCAGGCGGACCTGATCCGGCAGCGCATCAAGGAGGTGCGCGACTCCGGTGTCGTCACCGCCGCAGCGCTCTCCCCGCAGCGCACCGCCGAGTTCTCCAAGGCCGTCGTCGACGCGGGCGTGGACATCTTCGTGATCCGCGGCACCACCGTGTCGGCCGAGCACGTCTCGGGCGCGGCCGAGCCGCTGAACCTCAAGCAGTTCATCTACGAGCTCGACGTCCCGGTCATCGTGGGCGGCTGCGCCACCTACACGGCGGCCCTGCACCTGATGCGCACCGGCGCCGCGGGCGTCCTGGTCGGCTTCGGCGGCGGCGCCGCGCACACCACGCGCAACGTGCTCGGCATCCAGGTCCCGATGGCGACCGCCGTCGCGGACGTGGCCGCGGCCCGCCGCGACTACATGGACGAGTCCGGCGGCCGCTACGTGCACGTCATCGCCGACGGAGGCGTGGGCTGGTCGGGCGACATCCCGAAGGCCGTCGCCTGCGGCGCCGACGCCGTGATGATGGGCTCCCCGCTGGCCCGCGCCACCGACGCGCCCGGCCGGGGCAACCACTGGGGCATGGAGGCCGTCCACGAGGACGTGCCGCGCGGCAAGAAGGTCGACCTCGGCACGGTCGGCACCACCGAGGAGATCCTCACCGGCCCGTCGCACACCCCGGACGGCTCGATGAACATCTTCGGCGCGCTGCGCCGCTCGATGGCCACCACCGGCTACAGCGAGCTCAAGGAGTTCCAGCGGGTCGAGGTCACGATCGCGGACTCGCAGCACAGCCGCTGACCGGCTGCACGCACGCACGAACGCCGGAGGGCCGGCACCCCGAGCGGGGTGCCGGCCCTCCGGCGTGTGCGGGGCGCCCGTCAGGCGGCGGCCTTGCGGGCCGTCTGGAAGGCGGCGTACGCGCCGATCGCGAAGAAGCGGACCGAGATCGGGTCGAAGTTGTCCAGGCAGGACTGGTGGACCTCGGAATCCCCCAGGGATACGCACGCACAAAGGCCCAGGGGGACGTATGTGCGAGACAAGTGACGCCGAAGGCCAGTAGCCGTGTCGGACATCCACCGGGGGATTTTCCCGGCCCTCAGAGCCGGTGGGCCGCGCCCGCCGGGCTGGCGCCGCGGGTGTCCAGGAGGAGCTGCGCCTTCACGGCGAGGCCCTGCAGGTCGTAGGTGCGGTGGTGCTGGAGCAGGATCGTCAGGTCGGCGTTCGCGGCGGCCTCGTACAGCGATTCGGCGCGGGGTACCGGCTGGTCCCTGACGCGCCAGCCCGTGATGTACGGGTCGTGGTAGCTGATCAGTGCCCCCAGGTCGAGGAGGCGGCTGGCGATCTCGCGGGCCGGGGAGCCCTCCTGGTCGGCGAGGTCGGGCTTGTAGGTCACCCCGAGGAGCAGGACCCGGGCGCCGCGGGCGGACTTGCCGTGCTCGTTCAGCAGGGTGGCGGAACGCTGGATGACGTATTGCGGCATCCGGTTGTTGATCTCCTGCGCCAGGCCGACCATGCGCAGGGGGTGGCCGGGGGTGCGGGTGGTGTGGGGGAGGTAGTTCGGGTCGAGGGGCACGCCGTGGCCGCCGACGCCGGGGCCGGGACGGAAGGCCTGGAAGCCGTACGGCTTGGTCTCGGCGCAGCGGATGACGTCCCACAGGTCGACGCCGAGGTCGTGGCAGAGCACGGCCATCTCGTTCATCAGCGCGATGTTGACGTGGCGGTAGTTCGTTTCGAGGAGCTGCACGGTCTCGGCCTCGCGCAGGCCGCGGGCGCGGACCACCTTCTCGGTGAGGCGGGCGTAGAAGGCGTGCGCGGACTCCGTGCAGGCGGGGGTGAGGCCGCCGATCACCTTGGGGGTGTTGGAGATGCCGTGCGTCCGGTTGCCCGGGTCGTGGCGGCTGGGGGAGTAGGCCAGATGGAAGTCCCGTCCCGCCCGCAGTCCGGAGCCCGTTTCGAGGATCGGGCGGAGGTAGTCCTCGGTGACGCCCGGGTGGACGGCCGATTCGAGGATCACCGTCGTGTGGGGGCGCAGCCGGGCGGCGAGCGCCCGGCCGGCCTCGCCGACAGCGGAGAGGTCCAGTGCGCGGTCGGCGCCGAGCTGGGTGGGGGCGCAGATGACGGCCGTGCGGACCCGGCCGAGCTCGGCGGGGTTGGTGGTGACCCGGAAGCCGGCCGCCGACATGCGGCGGATCTCGGCGGCGGTGAGGGTGGAGTCCGTGACCGGACCGCTGTCGTAGCCGACCGTCTCGATCCCGGCGGCCACGGCCGCCTGGGCGAGAGGGAGGCCGAGATGGCCGAGTCCGATGACGGCGAGATCTGCGGGCATGGGGGTGCCGTCCCTTCCCTGACATGAGGGGGCTGCCGCGCAAGTCCTCCGGGGGGACAGGGGAGCTGGCGCAATGTCAGACTAGGCGTATATATGACAGAGATGTCGCATTCCGGGGTGATCGCCACCGTTGTGTTGTCCACAGGCGGTGGCTGATGTGGGTGCGGACGGTCAGAATCGTGGAACGGGGGCATGTGAGCGGGATCTCACCCGCACCAACGGGAGGCAGCCGTGAGGACAGCGACACTGGGGCCGGTGCAGCGGGCCGAGGCCCTCGCCCGGATGGCCGAGCGGGAACTGGACGTGCTGGTGGTGGGCGCGGGCGTGGTGGGCGCCGGTACCGCGCTCGACGCGGCGACCCGGGGCCTGTCGACCGGCCTGGTGGAGGCGCGGGACTGGGCTTCGGGCACCTCCAGCCGGTCGAGCAAGCTGATCCACGGCGGCCTGCGGTACCTGGAGATGCTCGACTTCGCCCTCGTGCGCGAGGCGCTGAAGGAGCGCGGCCTGCTGCTGGAGCGCCTCGCCCCGCACCTGGTGAAGCCGGTGCCGTTCCTGTACCCCTTGCAGCGCAAGGGCTGGGAACGGCTGTACGCCGGCTCGGGCGTCGCGCTGTACGACGCGATGTCGGTCTCCAGCGGACACGGGCGCGGCCTGCCGGTGCACCGGCACCTGTCGCGCAAGCGCGCGCTGCGGGTGGCACCGGCGCTGCGCAAGGACGCACTGGTGGGGGCCCTGCAGTACTACGACGCCCAGATGGACGACGCGCGGTACGTCACCACGCTGGTGCGGACGGCCGCGGCGTACGGGGCGCACTGCGCCAACCGGGCGAGGGTGGTCGGCTTCCTGCGCGAGGGGGAACGGGTGGTCGGCGCGCGCGTGCGGGACGTGGAGGGCGGCGGCGAGTACGACCTGCGCGCGAAGCAGGTGGTCAACGCGACGGGGGTGTGGACGGACGACACCCAGGCGCTGATCGGGGAGCGCGGGCAGTTCCACGTCCGGGCCTCGAAGGGCATCCACCTGGTCGTGCCGAAGGACCGGATCCATTCGAGCACCGGGCTGATCCTGCGGACCGAGAAGTCGGTGCTGTTCGTCATCCCGTGGGGCCGGCACTGGATCGTGGGGACCACGGACACCGACTGGGACCTCGACAAGGCGCACCCGGCGGCGTCGAGCGCGGACATCGACTACCTGCTGGAGCACGTGAACTCGGTGCTGGCGGTGCCGCTGACGCGCGACGACGTCCAGGGCGTGTACGCGGGCCTGCGGCCGCTGCTGGCCGGGGAGTCGGACGCGACGAGCAAGCTGTCGCGCGAGCACACGGTGGCGCACCCGGTTCCGGGGCTGGTGGTCGTCGCGGGCGGCAAGTACACGACGTACCGGGTGATGGCGAAGGACGCGGTCGACGAGGCGGTGCACGGCCTCGACCAGCGGGTGGCGGAGTGCGTGACGGAGGACGTGCCGCTGGTGGGGGCGGAGGGGTACCGGGCGCTGTGGAACGGGCGGGCGAGGATGGCGGCCCGGACCGGGCTCCATGTGGTGCGGGTGGAGCACCTGTTGAACCGGTTCGGCTCGCTGACGGAGGAACTGCTGGACCTGATCGCCGCCGATCCGGGGCTGCGGGAGCCGGTGTCCGGGGCGGACGACTACCTGCGGGCGGAGATCGTCTACGCGGCCTCGCACGAGGGGGCGCGGCACCTGGACGACGTGCTGACGCGGCGGACGCGGATCTCGATCGAGACCTTCGACCGGGGGACGCGGTGCGCACGGGAATGCGCGGACCTGATGGCTCCGGTGCTGGGGTGGGACAAGCAGCAGATCGAGAAGGAAGTGGAGCACTACGAGAAGCGGGTCCAGGCGGAGCGGGAATCGCAGCGTCAGCCGGACGACCAGACGGCGGACGCGGCGCGGCTGGGGGCGCCCGACATCGTTCCGTTGTAACTCCGGGATGCGGAAGGGGGAACCGCGGACCCGGGGCGCCCGTCCGTTGCGGAGTGAGGAACAATGAGGGTTCCGCCGGGGCGGGTTACAGCCGGCCCCGGCCGCCGGGTCGCTCAGCCGCTGGGGCAGGCGGAGCAGCGGCACGATCGCAGAGGGGACGCATGTCGAAGCCGGAGCACACCGAGTCACCTGCCGGGGCGCCTGCGGCGAAGCCTGACGATGCGACTGCGCCTGCGGCGAAGCCCGGGGTGGCGAAGCCGCGGTCGGGCAAGGCTGCGCCTGTGGCGAAGGCTGACGTGGCGGAGTCTGAGGCCGGGTCCGCTGCCGCGGGGGAGCCGGAGGGTGCGACTGCGCCTGCGGCGAAGCCGGGGGTGGTGAAGCCGCGGTTGGGCAAGGCTGCGCCTGTGGCGAAGGCTGACGTGGCGGAGTCTGAGGCCGCGGCGGAGCCTGACGATGCGAGTGCGCCTGCGGCGAAGCCGGGGGTGGTGAAGCCGCGGTTGGGCAAGGCTGCGCCTGTGGCGAAGGCTGACGACGCGAAGGCCGCGGCTGCGAAGCCCGGGTCCGGCAAGGGCGCGCCTGCGGCGGAGTCCGGGGATGCGAAGTCCGTGCCCCCGGCTGCGACTGAGGCGGAGCCCGAGGATGCGAAGCCCGGAGTGGGTAAGGCAGTACCTGCGGTGAAGGCTGACGACGCGAAGGCCGCGGCGGAGCCCGAGGACGCCAAGCCCGCGGCGGCGAAGCCGAAGAGCGCGCCCGCGAAGGCGGGTGAGGCCGTCGTCAATCCCGTGGTTGAGAAGGCGGATGCCATGGCGGCCGCCGTCAAGGCCGCCGCCGCGAAGGCGGCCGGGGATGGGCAGGACGAGGGACGGCTGCTGGCCGGGCGCTACCGGCTGGGGGCCGTGCTCGGCAAGGGCGGTATGGGTACCGTCTGGCGGGCACAGGACGAGACCCTGGGCCGGACGGTCGCCGTCAAGGAGCTCCGCTTCAACACCGGGGTCGACGAGGACGAGAAGCGACGCCTCATCACCCGTACCCTCCGCGAGGCCAAGGCCATCGCCCGGATCCGCAGCGGCGGCGCCGTCACCGTCTACGACGTCGTCGACGAGGACGCCCGGCCGTGGATCGTCATGGAGCTCATCGAAGGCCCCTCGCTTGCCGAGTTCATACGGGAGAACGGCCCCCTCACCCCGCACCGCGCGGCCGAGGTCGGACTCGCGGTCCTCGACGTCCTGCGCGCCGCGCACGGCCAGGGCATCCTGCACCGCGACGTGAAGCCCTCCAACGTGCTCATCGCCGGCAACGGCCGTGTCGTCCTCACCGACTTCGGCATCGCGCAGGTCGAGGGCGACCCCTCCGTCACCTCCACCGGCATGCTCGTCGGCGCCCCCTCCTACATCTCCCCCGAGCGGGCCCGCGGCCAGAAGCCCGGCCCGCCCGCCGACATGTGGTCGCTCGGCGGCCTGCTGTACGCCTCCGTCGAGGGAGTCCCCCCGTACGACAAGGGGTCCGCGCTCGCCACCCTCACCGCGGTGATGACCGAGCCGGTGGAGCCGCCGAAGAACGCCGGTCCGCTGGCCGAGGTCATCTACGGCCTCCTCGTCAAGGACCCGGCGCACCGCCTCGACGACGCCCGCGCCCGGGCGATGCTCAATGCCGTCCTCGCGGCGCCCGAACCCCAGAAGGCCCCCGTGGCGGCCCCGGCCGCCGAGGAGACCCGGCAGATATCGCTGGCGGACGCCAAGGAGGCCGCGGAGAAGGCGGCCGTGGAGAAGGCGGCCGAGAAGGCAGCCGAGAAGGCGGCCAAGAAGGAACGCGAGCGCCGCGAACGCGAGCAGCGCGACCGCGCCCGCGCCGCGCTGAAGGCGACCCGCAAGGCGGCGACGGCCGCGGCGGCCGCCACGGCCGTCTCGGCGGCGGAGCCGCCGAAGGCCAAGCCGGCCACCGTCGCGGCCCCGCTCACGGACGTCATGCAGCGGCGCACCATCGCGCTGGCGATCGCCGGCGTGGTCGTGGTGCTGGCGGTGGTCGGCTCGCTCATCGCCTACTCCGTCAGTGGCGACAACGACAAGGGTGCCAAGGACGAGGGCAAGGGCGGCCAGACGCCGAGCGCAACGGCCGGACAGACCTCGGGCGGGACCGCGCAGAGCCCCGCGCAGCCCACGCCGAACACCGGCGACACGGGCGGGAGCGGCAGCGGTGGCACCGGCAATGGCAACGCCACCGCCGGCGCCGCGGCCGGTACGGGCGGTCAGCCGGACCAGGGCCAGCAGAGCCCGGGTGTCGGCCAGGGACAGGGCGCCACGTCCGGGGGGGCCGGTGGCGCCCTCCCCGCGGGCTTCGCCCTGGTGCAGGACTTCGGTTTCCACTTCTCGATCGCCATGCCCGAGGGCTTCAAGCAGACCGGCATAGCGGGTGAGAACTCCGGCGTCATATACAGCCGTGACGGCGGTTTCCCGCGGATCCAGGTCGACTACACCGCCAAGCCCGGCAACGACGCCCGCGCCGCCTGGCTGGCATCGGTCGCGGGGACGTCGGCGAGCAGCAAGAACTACCGGCACATCCGGATCGACACGGTGGACTACAGGGGCTACCCGACCGTCGCGGACTGGGAGTTCGAGCGGGAGCAGAAGGGGATCAAGGTCCGGGTGCTCAACCGCGGTTTCAAGCTGGACGCGACGCACGGCTACGCCATCATGATCAGCTGCCCCGCCGACCAGTGGGACGGCGCGGAGTGCACGCAGATGCGCGACGTCGCCTTCCAGACCTTCCAGCCTCTCGGCTGACCTCGGGACGCGGGCGGCCCCGGCGACGTATCGTGTCAGCGGGGCCGTTGGGGGGCCCGCCGCACTCGGGGGAGGCGATGTGGAGGAGTACGCGGGCCGGATCCTGGCCAACCGCTACCGCCTGCCGCTGCCGCCGTCCGACGCGTACGAGCTGGTCGAGACCCGGGCCTTCGACACGCGCAGCGGTCAGGAAGTCTTGGTGCGGCAGGTGCCGTTGCCGGAGGTCGTGGACGCGGAGCTGATGGACGGGCCGCGGGCCGCCCCGGCGGCGGCGCGCCGCTCGCCCGCCGACCTGCCGGCCGTGCGGCGCGCGATCGAGGCGGCCCAGGCGGCGGCCTCGATTCCGGACCATCCCCGGCTCGACCAGGTCTTCGACGTGTTCGCCGAGGGCGAGTCGCTGTGGATAGTGAGCGAACTCGTCCCGGCCAGGCCGCTGGCCGCACTGATCGCCGACGAACCGCTGAGCCCCTACCGGGCGGCTGAGGTGGCGTCGGACGTGCTGACCGCGCTGCGGGTGCTGCACGCGCACGGCTGGACGCACCGGAACATCACCGTCCGGACGGTCCTGGTGTGCGAGGACGGGCGGGTCGTGCTGACCGGCCTGGCGGCGGGCGCGGCGGAGGAGGCCCTGTGCGGGTACGACCCCGTACCGAGCGCCGCGGACTTCGGCGCCGAGGCGGGGTGGGGCTCGACCCCGGCCGCGCCCCTGACTCCGACCCCGGCCCCGTCCGGCGGTGTTTCGTCCGGCGGTGTTCTCGACACCGGGTCAAGGAGCCAAGAGCTGGTCGCCGGGTACGAGTTCGGCCGTGGGCCGGAATCCGGTGACCCGGGCCCGGGGCCCGGCTCCGGGACGGCGCCCTCCCCGCCGGCGGTCGAGTACGCGCCGCTCGTGGCTCCCGGGTACGACACAGGGCCGCGGTACACCGATCACATCACCCCCGGACGTCCCGAGGACCGGCCCGAGGACAGGCCCGAGCTCCAGGCCGCCGCGCGGGCCGGGGCCATCGCCGCCTACCGGGCCGGGGCGCGGGCGGCCGCCGCCCGGGTCACCGAGCAGCGCAAGGCGGAGGCCGGGGCCGGGGCCGGTCCTGTGCCGGAGCGCAGGCCCGAGGGATCGACCCTCCCGCAGGGGTACTCGTACCCGTACGGCGGCCCGGAGACCGGCACCGCCGCCCCCTGGCACGGTGCGACCCCGCGCCGCCCGGCCCTTCCCGCCGCCCCTGCCCCGCAGGAGTCCGCCCCGCAGGAGTCCGTCGGGCAGCCGTCGGCGGAGCCGCAGCCGGACGGGCAGTCGGCCCCCTGGCAGCAGGGCGAATCGCAGCCGCAGGCAGAACCGCAGCCGGACGGGCAGCGGGCCCCCTGGCAGCAGGGCGAGCCGGCGGCGCGGGCCGTGTTGCCCGCCCAGCTGGCTCTGCCCCAGGGCTACCGTCAGGCCGAGGCCCCGGACCCCGCGGTCGCGCCCGCGGCGCTGCCCGGGCCCGGCCAGGGCCTCGGCCCAGGACCCGCGGGCCCGCAGCCCGGCCAGGGCCTCGGCCCAGGACCCGCGGGCCCGCAGCCCGGCCAGGGCCTCGGCCCAGGACCCGCGGGCCCGCAGCCCGGCCAGGGCCTCGGCCCAGGGCCCGTACCGGTGCAGCCCGACCGTTCGCACCCGGCACCACCGCAGCCGCCCCGCCTCGGCCCAGGGCCCGCGGGCTCGCAGCCCGGCCACGGCCCCGTACCGGTGCAGCCCGACCGTTCGCACCCGGCTCCGCCGCAGCCGAACGGTACCCGCGGGGCCTCCGCCGCAGGCGGGTGGACCGGCCCGCGGACCGGGCTGGACGCCGAGCGGGCCCGCCAGACGCGGATGGCCGTCGTCGGGGCCGTCACCGAGCGCTGGGCTCCCGAGCAGGCCGGCCCCGTGCACGGGCACTGGCAGCTCGCGCCGCCCGTCGGCCCCTCCACCGACCTCTGGGCGCTCGGCGCCCTGCTCTACCGGGCCGTGCAGGGGCACGCCCCGTACCCCGAGGACAGCGTCGCCGAGCTCGTCGAGATGGTCTGCGCAGAGCCGCCCGCCTTCGCGGAGGAGTGCGGCGCGCTGCGCCCGATCGTGGAGTCGCTGCTGCGCCAGGACCCCACGGAACGCCCCGACTTCGAGGAGCTCCGCGGCTGGCTGCGCTCGCTCGTACGGTCCGCGCCCGAGCCGGACGCCGGGTTCGGCATGCTCCCGATGGCGGAGGCGGACCCCGCGCGGCTGCCCGTCGTACGCCGCCGGGGCGAGATCCACGGCCGGCACCGCAATCCCTCGGCCCCCCGCAAGCCGCGCGCCCTCGGCCGGACCCTGCTCATCGGCATCCTGACCCTCCTCGCCGGGGCCGTCGCGTACGCGATGCTGTTCATGCCCCGGGCCGCCACGTCCGAGGAGCCGGGCGACGGCCGGGGGAGCACCGCGCAGGCACCGGCGAAGCCGAGCCCCTCCCAGGTCCCCACCGGCACGCCGGAGTCCAAGCCGGCGCCCCAGACGACCGCGCCCGCCGGGTCACAGGCCGCGCCCGCCCCCGCGCCGCCCGGCTACACCACCCAGCAGGACCCGGAGCACTTCGAGATCGTCGTGCCCGACGGCTGGGAGCGCCGCGGGATCAACGAGGCAGGTCAGGTGCGGTACACCGACGGGCAGTTCGTCCTGACCGTCGTCCCGGGCCGGGACAAGGTCGAGGGCAATCCGGACCCGGCGGGGTACCAGAAGGACAAGGAGCCGGAGCTGACCCCGTACCGCACGTCCACCTGGTCGACCGTCGGTGACGTCAAGACCACCAAGGTCGGCCAGCAGCTCCGTGCGACGGGCCGGTACACGTGGATCGACGGGACCGGTCGCAACGTCTACGCCCGCAACTTCGTCGTCGCGCTGGGGGGCAGCTACCACGTCGTCATGGTCACGGGCCCGGAGGACGAACAGTCCAAGGTCACGGAGGTCTTCGAGAAGGCCACGACGAGTTACAAATCGGGCGGCTGACCGCATCCTGACGACTGATCAGTACGGCGATTGCGTCACAGTGCCGTCTTTCGGCGGCCGCGCGGTTACGGCAGCCCCCGTGGGCTCCGTAATCTGGCCTGAAGTGCAGAGAGCGGCGGGGTTTCGTGGAACAGCAGACAGGTGGGGGCGCCGTGTTGGCGGGCCGGTACCGGCTCGTCGAGCCGATCGGCCGGGGCGGCATGGGCAAGGTGTGGCGCGCGCATGACGAGCTGCTCCACAGGACCGTCGCCGTCAAGGAACTGACGGCCGGTCTGTACGTCGCCCAGGCCGACCGGGACGTCATGCACGCCCGGACGCAGAAGGAGGCCCGGGCCGCGGCCCGGATCCAGCATCCGGCGGTCGTCACCGTCCACGACGTGCTGGAACACGACGACCGGCCGTGGATCGTCATGGAGTACATCGACGGGCCCTCCCTCGCGGAGGCGGCCAAGGCGGCCGGGCGGATCGAGCCGCGCGAGGCGGCCCGGATCGGCCTGCACGTGCTGGGCGCGCTGCGCGCCGCGCACGCGGTCGGCGTCCTGCACCGGGACGTGAAGCCGGGCAACGTGCTGCTCGCCAAGGACGGCCGGGTGCTGCTCACGGACTTCGGGATCGCTGCGATCGAGGGCGACTCGTCGATCACGCGGACCGGCGAGATCGTCGGCTCGATCGACTACCTGGCTCCGGAGCGGGTCACCGGCGGGTCGCCCGACCCGGCCTCCGACCTGTGGTCGCTCGGCGCCACCCTCTACACGGCGGTGGAGGCCCGCTCGCCGTTCCGCCGTACGTCGCCGATCTCCAGCCTGCAGGCCGTGGTGAACGACGAGCCGCCGGCGCTGCGCCAGGCCGGGGCCCTGGGGCCGGTGATCACAGCCCTGCTGCGCAAGGACCCCGCGGAGCGGCCCTCGGCCACGGAGGTCGAGCAGCTGCTGCTGGAGGCGATGGAGGGCCGGGAACCGAAGGCGGCGCAGGCGTACGTGCCCACGCGCGCGGTGACGTCGGAGGAGCTCGCCCCGGCGCAGGAGCAGCCAGACGATGCGGCCGCGCCGGCGGAGGTCGCACAGACGGCCCCGCTGCCGGAACCTCCGCAACCCGCGGCCACCGCGACCGCTCCGGTCACCCCGGCCGACCCGGCCCGGGGCTGGCTCAAGCGCGCCGCGGCCGTCGCCCTCGTGGCGGCGCTGCTCGGCGGCGGCGGCGTCTTCGGCGTGCTCAAGTACACCGGGGACGGGGACGGGGACACGGAGAAGGGCGGCGGCTCGGACAAGAACGCGAGCGCCCCCGACCAGCAGGATCCGGACCAGGCGGCCCCGCCGGCCGGCTGGACCAGGGTCACCGACCCCATCGGCGGTTTCACCCTGTTCGTCCCGGAGGGCTGGAGACGCAAGGCGAACGGCGACCAGATCGACTACACCCCGGACGACGGGAAGCACTTCATCCGGATCGCCGCCGATCCCAGCCCGGACTACAAGGACCCGTACGCGCACCTGCTGGACCTGGAGCAGCAGGTGCAGAAGCGGACGGACTACAAGAAGCACCAGCTGAACCAGAACACCTTCCAGGGCAGCACCAGGGCCGCCCTCTGGGACTTCAGCTGGACGGAGAAGGTGAGCCACCCCGGTCCGCGCAGGGCCAGGGAGCAGATGTACATCGCCCCGGACGAGACCGAGTACGCGATCTACATGTCGAGCCCGGTCGCCGATTGGGACACCACCCAACAGCAGTTCGACATCGTGCTCAGCGGCTGGGAGCCGCCCGCCAAGAAGCCCTGATCCCGGCATCCTGCCAGCGATCACTGGCGGAAATGGCAAAATCCGGTTACCGGCGGGTACCCAAAGCCTGTCCGGCGCAATACGCTCACCGGCATGACGGACTCGCAGGCCCCCGCCGCCCCCCTCCGGACCGCACCGCAGCCCACCAACCCGGTCGCCCCGGCCCCGGCCGGTGCCCGCACCGCCGCCGACGTGGTCACCCCCGACCTGGTCGCCCGGCTGACCCGCGGAGTGATCGGATCCGGTCGCACCGCCAATCACACCCCCTTCACCGGAGACCGGCTGGCGGAGCTCCCCGAGGCCACCCCGGAGGACGTGGCCGAGGCCTTCGAGCGGGCCCGCGCCGCCCAGCCCGCCTGGGCGGCCGTCCCCGTACGCAAGCGGGCGGCGGTCCTGCTGCGCTTCCACGACCTGGTGCTGGCCCGGCAGGCCGAGGTCCTCGACCTGATCCAGCTGGAGACCGGCAAGGCCCGCCTGCACGCCCACGAGGAGGTCCAGGCGGTCGCCGTCTCGGCCCGCCACTACGGCCGGAGGGCCCCCTGGTACCTGCGCCCCAAGGGCCACACCGGCGCGATGCCCACCCTCACCAAGGTCACCGAGCTGCGCCAGCCGCGCGGGGTCGTCGGCCAGATCGCCCCCTGGAACTACCCGCTGGAGCTCTCCGTCGGCGACGCCCTGCCCGCCTTCGTCTCCGGCAACGCGCTCGTCATGAAGCCCGACACCGAGACCGCGCTGACCGCCCTGTGGGCGCGCGACCTGCTGATCGAGGCCGGCCTGCCCGCCGAGGTCTTCCAGATCGTCCTCGGCGAGGGCCCCGTCGTCGGCCCCGAGGTGGTCCGGCACGCCGACTACGTCTCCTTCACCGGCTCCACCCGTACCGGCCGCGAGGTCGCCCGGGGCGCGGCCGACCGCCTCGTCGGGGTCTCCCTCGAACTCGGCGGCAAGAACGCCATGCTCGTCCTGCACGACGCCGACATCGAGAAGGCCGCCGCAGGCGCCGTCCGCGCCTGCTTCTCCTCCGCCGGCCAGCTCTGCATCTCCATCGAGCGGCTCTACGTCCACGCCTCGATCGCCGACGCGTTCGTGGCCCGCTTCGCCGCCCGTACGAAGGCGATGCGCCTGGGCAGCTCGCTCGCCTACGGCGCCGACATGGGCTCGCTGGTCGGCGAGCGCCAGCTGGAGACCGTACAGCGGCACGTGGACGAGGCCGTCGCCAAGGGCGCCACCCTCGTCGCCGGCGGCACCGCCCGCCCCGACATCGGCCCGCTCTTCTACGAGCCCACCATCCTCGACGGCGTCGAGGCGCCCATGGCGGTGTGCGGCGAGGAGACCTTCGGCCCGGTCGTCTCGATCTACCGCTTCACGGACGAGGACCAGGCGGTCGCCGAGGCCAACGCCACCGCCTACGGCCTGAACTCCAGCGTCTGGACCAAGGACGCCCGCCGCGGCCACTCCGTCGCCGCCCGCCTGCGCACCGGCACCGTCAACATCAACGAGGGATACGCCCCCGCCTACGGCAGCGCCCAGGCGCCCATGGGCGGCATGAAGGACTCCGGCCTCGGCCGCCGCCACGGCTCCGAGGGCATCCTCAAGTACACCGAGGCCCAGACCGTCGCCCACCAGCGGCTGCTCCCGATGGCGCCCTCGCTGGGCATGGACGACGAGAAGTACGCGGCGTTCATGACCCGCAGCCTCAAGGTCATGAAGGCTCTCCGACTGCGCTAAGGGGTATCCGTGTCGCACGACGACGCATCCGACGACACAGCCGACGCCACGTCCGACGCCACAGTCGACGCCACTGCCGACACCGCGTCCGACGCCGCGTACGACTACGACGTCATCGTCATCGGATCGGGCTTCGGAGGGTCGGTCTCGGCCCTCCGTCTCACCGAGAAGGGCTACCGGGTCGGCGTCCTGGAGGCAGGGCGCCGCTTCACCCGCGAGAGCCTGCCGAAGAACAGCTGGGACCTGCGCAACTACCTGTGGGCCCCGGCCCTCGGGCTGTACGGGATCCAGCGCATCCACCTGCTCGGCAACGTGATGGTGCTCGCGGGGGCCGGCGTGGGCGGCGGCTCGCTCAACTACGCCAACACCCTGTACGTCCCGCCCACCGCCTTCTTCGAGGACCGGCAGTGGGCGTCCATCACCGACTGGCGGGACGAACTCGCCCCCTACTACGACCAGGCCAAGCGGATGCTCGGGGTGCGCCTCAACCCGACCATGACCCCCTCCGACGTCCACCTCAAGGCGGCCGCCGAGAAGATGGGCGTGGCGGACTCCTTCCACATGGCCCCGGTCGGCGTCTTCTTCGGTGACGGCGACGACGCCGAGGCAGGCCCCAGGGCCCGGCCCGGCCAGGAGGTCCCCGACCCGTACTTCGGCGGCGCCGGCCCCGCCCGCAAGGCCTGCACCGAATGCGGCGAGTGCATGACCGGCTGCCGGCACGGCGCGAAGAACACCCTGAACGAGAACTACCTGCACCTCGCCGAACGCGCCGGCGCCGTCATCCACCCCATGACCACCGTCACCGCGCTCCGCGACCATCCCGAGGGCGGCTACCAAGTCCGCACCGTCCCCACCGACGGCCGCCGCCGCGGCCGGGCGAAGGTGCTGCGCGCCCGCCACGTGGTCGTCGCGGCCGGTACCTACGGCACCCAGACCCTGCTGCACGCGATGAAGGACCGCGGCGAGCTTCCGCGCCTCTCGGAGCGGCTCGGCGAGCTGACCCGGACCAACTCCGAAGCCATTGTCGGCGCCCAGACCGACGACCGCCGCTACCGCGGACGGCACGGCAGCGAGCGGCGGGCCGACTTCACCCGCGGCGTGGCGATCACCTCCTCCGTGCACCCCAACGCCGACACCCACATCGAGCCCGTCCGCTACGGCAAGGGCTCCAACGCCATGGGGTTCATGACCGTCCTGCAGGTCCCCTACAGCCGGCACCGGGTCCGCGCCTGGCTGGCCAGGACCGCGAAGCACCCGATGCAGCTGGCCCGTTCGCTGTCCAACCGGCGCTGGTCGGAGCGGACCATCATCGGCCTGGTCATGCAGTCGCTGGACAACTCGCTGACCACATACCGCAAGCCCGGCGGGCTCGGGAAGGGCCTGCTCACCGCCCGCCAGGGCCACGGCGCCCCGAACCCGGTCCAGATCGAGGAGGCCACGCAGGCCGCGAGCCTGCTGGCCGAGGAGATCAACGGCTTCGCGGGCAGCAACGTCGGCGAGCTGATGGGGACCCCGCTGACCGCGCACTTCCTGGGCGGCTGCCCGATCGGGGCGTCCGCGCAGGAGGGCGTGGTGGACCCGTACCACCGGCTCTACGGGCACCCGGGTATCTCGGTGGTGGACGGCTCGGCCGTCTCCGCGAACCTCGGGGTCAACCCGTCGCTGACCATCACGGCGCAAGCGGAACGGGCGATGTCGTACTGGCCGAACAAGGGCGAGGCGGACCCGCGGCCCGAGCAGGGGACGGCCTACGTCCGGCTGGAGGCGGTGGAGCCGGCCCGGCCCGCGGTCCCGAAAGAGGCCTTCGGCGCGCTGCGGCTGCCGTTCCTGGCGGTCCCGGAGATTCCGCCGCGCCAGGCCGCGGCCCCGCCCGTCGAGGCGAAGAAGCCGGAACCGGCCGGCTGACGGCGGTGGGCACCGCGCTCCCCCTCCGAGCGCGGTGCCCACCGCGGTACATACGTGACAGATGTTCAGCCTTGAAGGTTGTACCGGAATCCCCCCGGCCGGGCTGTGGTGTCGATCACACAGCGAAGTGTGCAACTGCGACTGACGCTCGAAGGTCAACGGCTGCATGAGAAAGCGCATCTCGTTGCTGGCTGCCTGTGGCCTCGTGGCCCTGGGGCTGTCCACCACTCCCGCACACGCAGCGGACCCCGTCTTCACCCTGGCCGGACCGGCCGGGATCGGCCTGCGCCCGCACCCCGGTCAGGGCGGTGAACCGCAGAAGACCTCCGTCGAGTTCCGACTCGTCAACGACTCCGGCAAGGCGTTCGGCCGCCAGAGCACCTTCACGATCGACCTGAGCCCGCTCAAGGGCGTCGCCGACGTCACGCTCGCCGGGCAGCAGGGCTCGGCCTGCACGCTCACCGCCGCGGCGGTGACCTGCAAGCGCCCCGCGCTGTGGGCCGGCGAGACCACCGTCGTGGACCTGGACGTCCGCGCCGCCAAGGACGTCAAGGCCGGCGTGGCCGCCGACCTGACGGTCACCGGCACGGCGGACGGCGCCACCTTCAAGTCCGCCACCACCAAGGTGCGGGTCGGCGGCCCCGACCTGGTGATGGAGCCGGCCCGCCTCAAGGCGGAGCAGAAGCCGGGCGACAAGCAGGCCCTGCCGGTCGTCTTCGCCAACGAGGGCACCGAGTCCGTCCATGGCGTGGTGCTCGAGGTGCGCACCACGCACGGCATCGGCCTGGTGGAGCAGTACGACAACTGCTCCTACTCCGAGGACGCGAGCGAGGACCGGTCGTGGAACAGCGGCTGGACCACGGTGCAGTGCCTGCTGGAGGGCGAGTACGAGGCGGGCGCGGTCTACGGCCTCGACGGCCCGCTGACCCTCAAGGCCGCCCCGCACGCCTTCCTCGACGGGCTGACCTACGCGGTCTACGCGAGCGGCGACCAGCCGAAGACCGGAAAGCTCGGCCGGCCCGCCAACGGCAAGAAGCTGACCGTGCAGAAGCGGGCCCCCAAGGCGTCCGCGTCCGTGCGGTCGGTGGACCTGGATCCCTGGAACAACGTCCAGGAGTTCGACTTCGCGACGAAGAACACCGCGGACCTCGTGGCCGCGCCGGTGTCCCTCAAGGGCAAGGCCGGCGAGACCGTGAAGGCCGACCTCGGCTTCCGCAACAAGGGCCCCGCGTGGATCGCGCACCTGCGCTCCGGTGAGGACGTCGCCCGCACGGACATCGTGATCCCGGCGGGCGCGAGGGTCACGAAGGTGCCGGCCGGCTGCAAGGGCGTCAACGCCGACGGCAGCGACCGCGAGCAGGCCCTGGGAGCGCCGCGCTACTTCTGCTCCACCGGCGACGTCGTGGGGGAGAGGGAGACGTTCTCCTACCCGTTCGAGCTGAAGATCGAGAAGGTCGTGACGGACGCCAAGGGCTCCGTCTCGGTCGGCCAGTGGACCCCGGGCGGCACCCAGGGCCAGCGGTGGGACCCGAACCACGCCAACGACAAGGCGTCCTTCGTGATCAACGCGAAGGGCGGCGGCACCACGCCGACGCCGACCACCTCGGCCACGCCGACCCCGACGGCCTCCGCCACGCCGACCCCGACAGCGACCGCCTCGGCCACGGCCGGCAGCGGCACCGACGCCAGGCCGAACGGCGGCCTCGCCTCCACCGGCACCTCCGCCGGGACGCTCGCGTTCGGCGGCGCGGTGCTGGTCGCCGCAGGCGGCGCCCTGGTCCTGGCCTTCCGCCGCAAGGCGGCCGGGCGCGCGTAACCCCGTAGGCGCAACCCGTAGGTGTCACTTCGCAGGCGTCACTTCGCAGGCGGTGCGAGCACGCAGAACGGCCGGCCCCGGGCGTCCCCAGGGCCGGCCGTCCTACGGGGTGACCGGGCTGCTGTCCCCTGCCGTCCGGTCACGCGAAGGAGCGAGGTCCCACGACGCACGCTCCACGGGGCGTGCGTCTCATCGCTCCCAGCGGAGCCACGCGTGGTGTTGCGGTTCCGCGGCTGGCTGCCGCGGACAACCTCACCAACGAAGGGCCCGGCGGGCCGGTCACGGTCCGGAAGAGTGACGAACGACCGTCACACGCGGCCCCGGCACAGCTCCAGCAGCGTCATGGCGAGGGCGGTGCCGGGCTTTCCGAGCGCGTCGCTCCAGTGCGAGAGCACCTCCATCTCGCGGGACAGGTGCACCCGGCGGCCGCCGGAGGCGATCCGGGCGTCCTGGATGACCGTCGAGACGGCCATCCGCTCCTGGATCAGGCCGATGATCCGGTCGTCGAGGGCGTCGATGCGCGTGCGGGAGCCGGCGATCAGCTGCTCGGGGGTGGTCGTGATCGTGCTCATGGTCGTGTCTCCTGTGGGTTGTGCCGACAGGAGCGGAAACGCCGGAGCGCCCCGGTCCTGTCGGACCGGGGCGCTCTGGGAAGTCAGCGGCTCAAGCGAGCATCACGAGGACCCATGGCGACCGGACCGGCCGGTGCCATAGGTAAAGAGGAAGCTCAGCTGCTTGCGCATGGAACGGATTATGGCCTTCCGTGCCCCTCCGGGCCAAGCCGATTCGGATGGTGAGACGAAGAGGCCCCTACGCCCCCCGTTAGAATCGACAAAACAGCCACCTCTTCCGCCGGAAGGCCGCCCCGTGCCAGAAGCACCCTCCGCCGCCCACGACAGCGCCCCGGACACGGTTCTCGTCGTCGACTTCGGCGCCCAGTACGCCCAGCTCATCGCCCGCCGCGTCCGCGAGGCACGGGTCTACAGCGAGATCGTGCCGAGCTCGATGCCCGTCGACGAGATGCTGGCCAAGAACCCCAAGGCGATCATCCTCTCCGGCGGTCCGTCCTCCGTGTACGAGGCCGGCGCTCCGCAGCTCGACCGTTCCCTGTTCGAGGCCGGCGTCCCCGTCTTCGGCATGTGCTACGGCTTCCAGCTGATGGCGACCACCCTCGGCGGTCAGGTCGACAACACCGGCGCCCGCGAGTACGGCCGCACCCCGCTGGACGTCTCCAAGCCCGGCTCCACCCTCTTCGAGGGCACCCCCGACAACCAGTCGGTGTGGATGTCCCACGGCGACGCCTGCTCCGCGGCACCCGAGGGCTTCACCGTCACCGCGTCGACGAACGTCGTCCCGGTCGCGGCCTTCGAGAACGACGAGAAGAAGCTGTACGGCGTGCAGTACCACCCCGAGGTGATGCACTCCACGCACGGCCAGCAGATCCTGGAGCACTTCCTCTACCGCGGCGCCGGCCTCGCCCCCACCTGGACCACCGGCAACATCGTCGAGGAGCAGGTCGCGGCCATCCGCGAGCAGGTCGGCGACAAGCGCGCCATCTGCGGCCTCTCCGGCGGCGTGGACTCCGCGGTCGCCGCGGCCCTCGTCCAGAAGGCCATCGGCTCGCAGCTGACCTGCGTCTACGTCGACCACGGCCTGATGCGCAAGGGCGAGACCGAGCAGGTCGAGAAGGACTTCGTCGCCGCCACCGGCGTGCAGCTGAAGGTCGTCGACGCGCAGGAGCGCTTCCTGAACGCGCTCGCCGGCGTCTCCGACCCGGAGACCAAGCGGAAGATCATCGGCCGCGAGTTCATCCGCGTCTTCGAGCAGGCCCAGGCCGAGATCATCGCCGAGGGCGGCGCGGACGTGGCCTTCCTGGTGCAGGGCACGCTGTACCCGGACGTCGTCGAGTCCGGCGGCGGCACCGGCACCGCGAACATCAAGTCCCACCACAACGTGGGCGGCCTCCCCGACGACATCGAGTTCGAGCTCGTCGAGCCGCTGCGCCAGCTGTTCAAGGACGAGGTCCGGATGGTCGGCCAGGAGCTCGGCCTGCCCGACGAGATCGTCCAGCGCCAGCCCTTCCCCGGCCCCGGCCTCGGCATCCGCATCGTCGGCGAGGTCACCAAGGACCGCCTGGACCTGCTGCGCGAGGCCGACGCCATCGCCCGCCACGAGCTCACCGCGGCCGGCCTGGACCGCGAGATCTGGCAGTGCCCGGTCGTCCTGCTCGCGGACGTCCGCAGCGTCGGCGTCCAGGGTGACGGCCGCACCTACGGCCACCCGATCGTGCTGCGCCCCGTCTCCTCCGAGGACGCGATGACCGCGGACTGGACGCGCATGCCGTACGAGGTCCTCGCGAAGATCTCGACCCGCATCACCAACGAGGTGCCGGAGGTGAACCGGGTGGTCCTCGACTGCACGAGCAAGCCCCCGGGCACCATCGAGTGGGAGTAGTCCCCACCCACCGCCTGACCGAAGCCGCCGCTCCCTCCGGAGCGGCGGCTTCGTCGCGTGTCTGGCCACTTCGCGGGGGCGCGGGTACCTTGCGCCGCGACCCGAAGGCGACCGTGAGGAGGGCCCATGCCGGATCGGCCCGCATCCGTACCCCTGCCCGTACCCCTGCCCGCATCCGTGCCCGCACCCGCATCCGTACCCGCACCCGCGCCCGCACCCGTGCCCGTGGAGCGGCTCGGCTTCGAGATGCCGCCCGTGCACGACACCGTCGAGGCGGCGCGCGCCCACCGCAAGGAGCGGCTCGCCGGGGCGCTGCGGCTGCTGGGGCGGCTGGGGTACGAGGACGGGGTGGCCGGGCAGATCACCGCGCGGGACCCCGAGTTCGAGGACTGCTACTGGGTGAACCCCTTCGGACGGGCCTTCGCCGCGCTCACCGCCGACGACCTGCTGCTGGTCGACGGGGACGGGCGGGTGGTCCGGGGAGGGCGCCGGGTCAACCAGCTGGCCTTCGCCGTGCACGCGGCGGTCCACCGGCGGCGCCCCGAGGTGGTGGCCGTGGTGCGCGCGCAGGCCCCGTACGGACGCGCGCTCGCGGCCCTCGGCGAACTGCTGGCCCCGGTCACCCAGGAGGCCTGCGCCTTCTACGAGGACCACGCGCTGCTGGACGAGTTCGCCGGGGAGGGGGACGCCGACGCCGCCCGGATCGCGCTCGCGCTCGGCCCGTACAAGGCGCTGATCCTGCGCAACCGGGGGCTGCTGACGGTCGGGGACTCGGTGGACGCCGCGGCCTGGTGGTTCATCGCGGCGGAGCGGGCGGCGCAGGTGCAGCTGATCGCCCGGTCGGCGGGCAAGCCGGTGCCGATCGAGCACCGGGCCGCGGTCGCCACCCGCGAGCGGTTCGGGTCCGATCTGGCCGCCTGGGTGAGCTACCAGCCGCTGGCCGACGAGGCGGCGCGGCCGGTGGCGTCAACATCATGAACCGTTAATCACCTGCTCTGACATCGTGCGCAATCCGGAGCACTGCCGCAGTGGTGCACAATTCGCTGGCATTGCACCGTAGTTCAGAGAGGCGGCACGCAGTGGCTGTCCAAGAGATGTCCCGAGGTACCCACACCACCGCCTGCGCCTGCGAGGAGTGCGCACGGGAAGGACACCGCCGCGCGGTCGCCGCGTTCCTGGAGAAGCGCGACGAGTTCGCCTCCGGGCAGGGCGTGCCGGCCGCCGTGGCCCACTCGCTCGGCGCCTCGCGGCAGTGGGTCTCCGACGAGCTGACCCTGTCGGCCCGTACCGTCGCCGACCGGGGCCGGGAGGCCGGGAACTCCTGGCTGTACCTGTTCTCGCGGCGGGCCGTGCTCGCCGTGTGGATCGCCGCAGGGGTCCTGCTGCTGGTCCAGGTGGCCGCCGCGCTCGGCACCGGCTGGTCCGCGGCGCGCACCGCCGGGCTGCTGGCCGCGCTGTCGCTGGCCGGGCTGCTCACGGTCGCGGCCCGCGCCCAGTCGGTGCGCGGCGGGCTGCTGGCCCCGCTGGTGGGCGAGGACAACCGGCTGTCCACGTCGAAGACGGTGCCGAGCGCCTGGGTGGTGCTGACGGCGTTCGCCACGCTGCTGCCCGCGCTGCGGCTGGCCGCCTCGACGCCCGGGCCCGAGCGGCAGGCGCTGTACGCGGGCTTCGCGCTGGACCGGGCGCTGCCGCTGCTGGCGGTGGTCTCGCTGACCTCGGCGGTGGCGGTGCTGGTGCGCCGGGTGGTCTCCGTACGGATCATGGGGCAGCGGCTGCAGAAGCTGCCCGCCGACCGGCCGCGCGGAGTGGACCTCCTGACGGACGACGCGGGCCGAGGGAGCTTCCCGGACGCGCAGTACGTCCTCGTGTCGACCGTGGTGCTGGCCTACGCGGCGGCTTCGCTGGCCCGCTTCCCGGACCGGCTGCCGCAGCTGCCCTGGGCGCTGGCCCTGCTCGTGGCGCTGTCGGCCGCGGTGTACCTGGCGGCGAAGTACGCGGAGGGCAGCCGCCCGCTCGTGCTGTCGGTGGTGCGCAGACGGGAGCCCGGGGACCTGGACGCGGCCGTCCGCCCCGGGGACGACATCGAGATCCGGGGCGTGGGCTTCGTGCCTCCCGGGGCGCAGACGCCGGAGATGCTGGCCCGGCTGGTGGTACGGATCGGGGCGGTGCACGTGCACGTTCCGCTCGTCCCGGTGGCGGGCGGGTTCACCAACCCCTCCGACGCCGTGCTGACCGTGCCGGTGCCGGCGGAAGTGGAACCCGGGCGCGTCGAGGTCCAGGTGGTCACGGCCGCCGGAGTGGAATCCAACCGCTGCACCATCGACGTGGCCGAGTGATCGGGGTACACATGTCGCGTGACCCGAACCGATGTTCTTGACGCCCGTGCCCCTCGCGACGCGGCGGGCCTGCGTGAGCTGGCATCCCGGCACGCGCTGCTGCCCCTGCGGATCTTCCTCGGCGTGACCTTCGTCTACGCCGGCCTGGACAAGCTGACCGACTCCGCCTTCCTCTCCGCCTCCGGCGAGGGCTCCATCGGCGACATGATGCGCGGGGTGCGCGACACGTCGGCCGTGCCCGCCCTGGTCGACATGTCGCTGAACTCGCCCGTCGGCTTCGCCGTCGCCATCGCCATCGGGGAGATCCTGGTCGGCCTCGGGGCCCTGGCCGGTCTGCTGACCCGTGTCGCGGCCGTCGGCGGGGCGCTGATCTCGCTCAGCCTGTGGCTCACGGTGTCGTGGGCGGTGACCCCGTACTACTACGGCAACGACCTGATCTACCTGGTGGCCTGGACCCCGCTGATCCTCGCGGGCGCGCCCTACCTGTCGCTGGACTCGCTGATCCGGTCGCGTCTGTCCCGGCGTACGGCGTAGGTCACCATCCCCACCAGCGCGGCGAGGGTGAGCCCGCCCACGGTGAGCGGGACGACCGCGAACCAGGGCAGGTCCGCCTCGCCGGTGTTGTCGAGCAGGTAGAGCACGCCCGCGCACAGCAGGACCAGTCCCGCGATCAGCCGTCCCGGCTGGAACTCATGACGCCGCACGGGCCACCTCCACCTGTCCCACACCCGCGCTGAGGTGCAGCTCGATCGTCCCGCCGGCCTCGGTGCCGGCGGGCGGCGGCAGGGTCTCCTGCCGGTTCTGCTCCCCGGCACCGGCCCGCTCGATCCGGCCCGCGTGGTCCCCGGGCAGCTGGATGTCGCCGAGCCGCCGGATGGTGACGTCCGCCTGCGCGGTGACCTCCCGGGGCAGGATCACCTTGAGCCGGCCCGCGTCGATGGAGGCCTCGACCGCCACGGAGGTGCCCTTCGACACGTCCAGGCGGCTCAGGTCCAGGGTGGCGAGCCCGGTGCCCGCCTCGTACACGGGCCGTACGTCGGCCACCGCGGCCGGACGCCAGGAGACCTCCCGCCAGTCGGTGCCGATCTCGCGGGGCAGCGCCGCCGCGCCCGCGAGCAGGCCCGAGGTGAACACGGCCAGCACGACCGTGCCGAAGCCGGTGCGCCCCAGCAGGGAGCTGACCGCGAGGCCCAGACCGAAGACGATCAGCGCGGCGGAGAGCCCGGCCTGCAGGGCCTCGCCCAGCGGCCGGCCCTCCCAGTCGGCGGCGGTCGCGACGACCCCGGCCAGCAGGGCCAGCAGGAAGACCCGGCCGCCGATGCCGCCGCGCCGGCGGACCGGGGCGGCGGCCGGCTTCGCGGCCGGCCGCGGGCCGTCGTCGGCCGCCACCGGGTCGGCGGCGTCGTCGGGCCCCCACAGGTATCCCGTCCCGCCGACCGGGCCGGTGGTGCCGTCCTTGACCAGCGGGTCCCGCCACCAGGAGGGGCCACCGGGGGTGGGCGGGGCCTTCGTCTCCGGCGGGGCGGGCGAGTGCACGGGCCGGTGGGCGGTACCGCCCTCGGCGGGGGCCTCGGCCTCGGGCGCGTGGGTGTGCCGGCGCCGCTGCGACCAGTACGAGGCCCCGCCCAGCGCCAGGATGACCAGGACCGAGAAGGCCGCCAGCCCGCCGTTGTCCAGCATCGACAGGAACAGCGCGCAGCCGACCAGGGCGGCGAACACCGCCGCCAGCGTGGCTCCCTCGATCCGGCCGGTCAGCAGCTTCTTCGCCTCGCTGTCGTCCTCGCCCTCCTGCGGGAGCAGCAGCCACGCGAAGCCGTAGAAGATCAGACCGACGCCTCCGGTGACCGCGAGGACACCGAGGACGATCCGGAAGACCACCGGGTCGAGTTCGAAGTACCGGCCCAGGCCGCCGCACACGCCCGCGAGGACCTTGTCGCGCTTGCTGCGGCGCAGGGGCGGCCGCGGATCGGCGGCCTCGGGGACCCCGGGGGCCCCGGGGTCCGCCGGAGGGGCTTCGTGTACTTCGGTCATGTGTCCATGGTGACGGGCCGCGGCGGCGTGCGGCACCGGGCCCGACCCTGGCGCAACCCTGATATCCCCCGGGCAGAAGTGGGGGGCTGCCCTGATGCCGGGCCGCCGCCGCGCATGTGACCCTTGGTGACATGCCCGTAGCCGCCGCTCCCCGTACCCCGCACGCATCCGAGGCCGACGAACCGCCGCAGCGCAAGCTCTACCGCAGCGCCGACGGCCGGATGCTCGGCGGCGTCGCGCGCGGTCTCGCCGGGCACCTCGGGCTGCCCGTGGGCTGGGTCCGGCTGGCGTTCCTCCTCCTCTTCATGTGGGGCGACGGACTCGGCGTGCTGCTGTACGCCGCGTTCTGGGTCTTCGTACCGCTCGGCGTCGGCGGCCGCGCCGGGCACCGCTCCTTCTTCGAGACCCTCCCCGACGGCAGCCGCCGGCTGCGCAAACCCGACCGCGGGCAGATCACCGCGCTGATCGCCCTGTTCATCGGCGCGGGCATCTTCATCTCCAAGGTCCAGCTCGGCGGCGCCTCCGGCCGGTACGTGTGGCCGACGCTGCTGGTCGGGGCCGGGGTCGTGCTCGTATGGCGGCAGGCCGACAACGCCCGCCGTGCCCACTGGTCCACGGCCGCCGGACGGCACGGACGCCTCTTCCAGGTCGCGCGAGCCCTGGCAGGCGTCGCCCTGGTCGGGGTGGGCCTGACCGTCTTCATCGTCGTACGGGGCTCCGCCGCACAGCTCGGCAACGTCCTCACCGCCACCCTCGCGGTCCTCGTCGGCGTGGCCCTGCTCGCCGGACCCTGGCTGATCCGGATGACCCAGGACCTGTCCGAGGAACGCCTGATGCGCATCCGCGCCCAGGAACGCGCCGAGGTCGCCGCCCACGTGCACGACTCGGTGCTGCACACCCTCACCCTGATCCAGCGCAACGCGGAGGACGCCGGAGAGGTGCGCCGCCTCGCGCGGGCGCAGGAACGCGAACTGCGGAACTGGCTCTACAAGCCCGAGGGCACCGGCAAGGACGAGGCGGAGGAGCCGGCCACCCTGGCGGAAGCCGTGAAGAAGACCGCCGCCGAGGTGGAGGACCACCACGGCGTCCCGATCGAGGTCGTGGTCGTCGGCGACTGCCCGCTCGACGAGCGGCTGGCGGCGCAGGTCCAGGCCGCGCGCGAGGCGATGGTCAACGCCGCCAAGTACGGTGGCGAGGGCGGGCCCGTACAGGTGTACGCGGAGGTGGAGGGGCAGACGGTGTTCGTGTCCGTACGGGACCGGGGACCGGGCTTCGACATCGACGCGGTACCGGACGACCGCATGGGCGTACGAGAATCGATCATCGGCCGGATGCAGCGCAACGGCGGGACCGCACGGCTGCGGTCCGCGCCCGACGGCGGCACGGAAGTCGAGCTGGAGATGGAGAGGGCGGCGAACACAGCATGACCGAGTCCGGAGAGAACGCAGGCGTGGGGGCGGCCAGGCAGGTCAGGGTGGTGCTCGTCGACGACCACAGGATGTTCCGCACGGGCGTGCAGGCCGAGATCGGCGAGACCGAACGCACCGGGGTCGAGGTCGTCGGCGAGGCGGCCGACGTCGACCAGGCCGTCACGGTCATCACCGCCACCCGGCCCGAGGTGGTCCTGCTCGACGTGCACCTGCCGGGCGGCGGCGGCGTCGAGGTGCTGCGGCGCTGCGCCCCGCTGATGGCGGCGGCCGAGAACCCGGTGCGGTTCCTGGCCCTGTCGGTGTCGGACGCGGCCGAGGACGTCATCGGGGTCATCCGGGGCGGTGCGCGCGGGTACGTCACCAAGACCATCACCGGCACCGACCTGGTGGACTCGATCTTCCGTGTGCAGGACGGGGACGCGGTCTTCTCGCCGCGGCTGGCGGGCTTCGTGCTCGACGCCTTCGCGTCGACGGACGCCCCGCCGGTGGACGAGGACCTGGACCGGCTCACCCAGCGCGAGCGCGAGGTGCTGCGGCTGATCGCGCGCGGGTACGCGTACAAGGAGATCGCCAAGCAGCTCTTCATCTCGGTGAAGACGGTGGAATCGCACGTCTCGGCGGTGCTCAGGAAGCTCCAGCTGTCGAACCGGCACGAACTGACGCGCTGGGCGACGGCCCGCCGCCTGGTGTGACGTCGGGCGCGTGACGCCGGCCGGGGGACGTCAGCGGACGTCAGGGGGGCGTGACCTGCGGTGTGACCCACACCGCAGGTCGACCTGGCAACCGGAAGCCGCGATGCCGCCCTCTAGGCTGGCGTGATGAGCTTGACCGGTACACCCTTCTTCGCGTTGGTGATCGCGCTGACCGCGATCGCCGTAATCCTTCCGCTGGCCGTGTGGAGCAAGGTGCGCGGCCCCGCCGTCGTACGCACCGCGCTGCGTGCCCTGATGGTGGTGTTCGCCCAGGTCACCGCCATCGCGGTGGTCTTCGTCGCCCTCAACAGGGCCGAGCACTTCTACGCCTCCTGGGGCGATCTGCTCGGCACCGGCACGTACGTCACGGCCGCGCCCGACCTCGGACCGGACGGGCTCGGCGGCAAGAAGGCCGCGGAGGCGCCGAAGGTGCGCCAGGAATTCCAGCCGGTGGAGGGCCTCGGCGGGCGGGTCCAGAAGACCGAGCTCGACGGCAAGATCTCCGGGGTCAAGGGCGACGTCCTGGTGTGGCTGCCGCCGCAGTACGACGACCCGGCCTACAAGGGCAAGAAGTTCCCGGTGGTCGAGCTGATCCCGGGCATACCGGGGACGGGGAAGTCCTGGTTCCAGGGGCTCAAGGTGCACGAGGTGCTGGAGCCGCTGATGAAGAGCGGCAAGGTGCAGCCGTTCATCCTGGTCTCGCCGCGCGCCATGCTGCTCGGCAACGCCGACACCGGCTGCGCCAACCTCCCCGGCAAGGTCAACGCCGACAGCTGGTTCAGCGTCGACGTCCGCAAGATGGTCGTCGACAACTTCCGGACCACGGACGAGGCCCGCAGCTGGGGCGTGGCCGGGTACTCGGCCGGCGCCTACTGCTCCGCCAAGCTGGCGATCGCCCACCCCGACCGCTACAGCGCGGCCGTCTCCCTGTCCGGCTACAACGACCCCGGCCAGGAGCCCTCCTCGCTCGTCGCGCAGGACCCGGAGCTGCGCCGCACCCACAACCTGCTGCACGTGCTCAAGACGCAGCCGACGCCGCCGCCCGTGTCGCTGTGGATGTCGGGCGCCGAGCAGGACGGCTACCTGTCCGGCATGGACGTCAAGGCCGCCGCGCTGTCGCCGACCTCGGTGCACGCGGAGAAGGTGGTCGGCGGCCACAACCTCGAATCGTGGTCCAAGCAACTGCCGCAGACCTTCGGCTGGCTGAGCGGCGTGGTCAAGGCGCCGTAGGGCGTCCGCTCCGGTCGGCGCGGGTCCGGTCCGCTCCGGTCGGCGCGAGTCCGGTCCGCTCCGGTCCGGCGTCTGCCGATCGGCGGATGCCCGCCGGGCCGGCCGGCCGCCGATCTCTGCCGATCGGTCGATGCGCCCGATACCCGCAGGCCGGGAGCCTGGTCCCAGGACGAATCCAAGGGGGCTCAGGGTCATGGCACATGCGGTGGAGAGCAGGAACGGGCAGGCGGAGGCGGCGGCGGAGACGGCGGCCGAGGCGGCGGTGCGCCGCCGGTGGTGGTCGGGCTGGCCGCACTGGGCCCCGTACGCGGCGGCCGTGTGGTCCCTCCTCTACGGAGCGGCCGGGCTGTACTGGGCGCTGGGCGGCGGCGGTTACCCGTTCGGGCCGGTCGCCCAGGACCGCTCCACGGCCTCCCTCCTCGAACCGAGCCGGGCCGCCGTCGTGGCGCCGGTGATCGCGGCGGTCGGCCTGGCGGGGGCGGTCTGCGGGGTGCTGATGGCCCGCCGCGGACAGCGACAGCACACGAGGGGCGTCCGGCGCGCGCTCCTGGCCCTCGGCTGGGCGCAGGCGCTCGCGCTCACGGTGGTCCTGCAGGACTACACGCTGATCGCCGTGGTCGCCTTCTCGCCGCTGCTCGTGGTGTTCGCCTTCACCGGGGTGCCCGGTCCGCAGGACGGCATCGGCGACATCCTCTACTGGCACCGGGACAACCTGCTCATCCTGTTCGTGGGCGGCGTGCTCTGGACCCTGGCCACGCTGGCCTACCAGCGGCGGACCCGCGGACTGTGCACGCACTGCGGGCGCGGCGGCAGGGCGGCCGCGTGGACCGCGCCGGCGTCGGCGGCCCGCTGGGGGCGCACGGCCGTACTGGTCGCCGTGCTGTCGAGCATCCCGTACGACGTGACGAGGGTGGCCTGGTTCTTCGGCCACCCGCTGGGCATCACCGACGCCTTCCTCAAGGACATGCAGGACACCCCGGGCATGCTCGGCATCGGACTCGGCCTGGCCGTCCTGTCGACCGCCGGGGGCGTGCTGACCCACGGACTCGTCGCGCGCTGGGGCGAGGTCTGGCCGCGGTGGGTGCCGTTCAAGGCGGGCAGGCCGGTCGGCCTCGCCACCGCGATCGTCCCGGCCCTGCTCGTGGCGGTGGTGCTCATCCCCGGCGGCCTCCAGATGATCCGCGGCGGGAACCATCCCTTCGGCTGGGGGACCAACTACCCCGCGATGCTCTGGGTGGTGTGGGGAGCCGCGCTGGGCGCCGCCACCCTGGCCTACTACCTCCGCCGGCGCGGGACGTGCGGGCACTGCGCGCGGACGTGACGGGGGAGCGGGGGAGGCGTGGAGGAAGCCGTGAAGGAGGCCGTGAAGGAAGCCGTGAGGGAAGCCGTGAGGGAAGCCGTGAGGGGGTCACGCGGGCCGGGAGGCGCCGGCCCAGGGCATCGAGTCGATCGGTGCCAGCCGGACCGTCGATCCGGGGCGCGGGGCGTGGATCATCTGGCCGTTGCCGATGTAGAGGCCCACGTGGGTCACGCCGGAGTAGAAGAACACCAGGTCGCCGGGGGCCAGTTGGTCGCGGGACACGCGCCGGCCGGCGTTGATCTGGGTGTAGGTGGTGCGGGGCAGGGAGACCCCGGCCGAGCGCCAGGCAGCCTGGGTCAGGCCCGAGCAGTCGAAGGAGGCGGGGCCCGTCGCGCCCCAGACGTACGGCTTGCCGATCGCCCCGTACGCGAAGGCCACGGCGCGGGCCGCGCGGGAACCGTCGGCGGGCGCCGGGGGCGCGCTGCCCTTCGGGGCGGCGGGTGCCGCTCCGGGGGCGGCTCCGGAAGCGGCTCCGGACGCGGCGCCGGGGGACTGGGCCTCGTAGGCGGCCCGCTCCTCCGCGGTGAGCTTGGCCAGCAGGCGCCTGGCGGTGTCGAGCTTGCCCTCGATGGTGGCCTTGTGGCCGGCGAGCTCCTCCTGCTGGGAGCGGAGGTCGGCGAGGCGTCCGGCGGCCTGCTCCCTCAGCCTCCCGACCTCGTCGAGCCGGCGGCGCACGGTGGTGATCCCGGCGGCGTTGCGGTCCCCGGCGCGGGCGATGAAGGAGGACTGGGCGAGGTACTCCTGCGGGTCGTCCGCCATCGCGAGCTGCACGGCGGTGCCCAGGGAGCCGCTGCGGTACTGGGAGGCGGCGAGCGTCCCGAGCGCGCTGCGGGCGGTGTTGAGCTGGTCGGTCTTGCGGGCGGTCTCCTCGCGCAGGCCGGTCAGCGCGCGCTCGGCCTCGTCGGCCTTCTCCTTCGCCCCGTTGTACCGCTCGGTCGCCGCCTCGGCCTCCTCGTAGAGCCGGTCCACCTCCGACTTGACCTGGGAGGGGGTGAGCCGGGGGTCGGCCTGGGAGGTGCCTTCGAAGGCGGTGGCGGTGGCAGCGCCCGCGAGGGCGAGGGTGGCGGCGGTCCGTACCGTGCCGCCGGAGAGCGGGCGCTGCCTGGGCTTTCGATGACTGGCCACGGGGGCCTCACGTCCTTCCTCTGCCGGTGCTTGGAGGAGGACGCTAGACCCGGAGGTAACGGGCCGATGACGAGATGATCGTAAGTGGCCTGATGTGACTGGAGGTGGCCGCTCGGGACCGGAATGGACCGGTCCGGTGCGGATCAGTGCCAGAGAACGGCGATGAAGATGTTGACCATGGTCAGCCCGCCCACCGCGCCGAACAGGGCCTTCTCCACCCGCTCCTCGTCGCGCTTGACGTAGACGAGGGCGAGGATCACGAAGAGGAGCGCGAGCTTCACGCCGACCTTGATGTTGTTGACGGGCGTGCCGTCCATCTCGTTGAAGCCGACGAGCAGTACGCCGGTGACGAGCATGGTGAGCGCACCGTGCAGCATGGCGGGCGTGAAGCGGGCCGTACCCGCACTCATCGCCTTCATCTGGGTCAGGAAGCCACCGAGGAGCGAGGCGATCCCGATGATGTGCAGGCCGACGAAGACATTGATGAGTACGTCCATGGCGTCGAGCGTACGGGGCGGTCGTACGGCGCCCGCGGGCGGGCGGCCCCCCGCGGAACCCCACCGGAATCTCCGTACGAGAGCTCCGCACGAAGGCTCCGCACGAAGGCTCTGTACGAGATCTGCGTACAGTGGCCTCCATGGCCGCCGCAGCTGAGCTCCCCCACCCCGCCGCCGACCGGATCGAACTGGTCGAGGTCCTGGCGGCGCTCGGACATCCCGTCCGCCTGGAGATCGTCCGCAGGCTCGCCTCCGGCGAGGAGGCATGCTGCGGAGAGGTCGTCCCGGACCTGCCCAGGTCGAGCGTCACGCACCACCTCCGGACGCTGCGCGAGAGCGGCGTGATCCGCCAGAGTCCCCGGGGCCGCAAGCTCCACCTCGTACTGCGGCGCGACGACCTGCAACGATGCTTCCCCGGCCTGCTGGAGATCGTGCTGGCCGACGCGTTCCCTCCGAGGGATTTTCCGGGGGCGGAACCGGCTGTCGGTCCCGCACCCTAGACTCGGAATGCGATGAGCAGCCTCTTTGACGACAGTTTCCTGGCGGACCTCACCCCCTCCGACGAGGTCCCGCCGCCGCCCGAGGATCACGCCGCCCCGGAAGCGGGCGCGGACGATCTGTTCGGGGGTCGGTTCGACGTGCCCATGAGCGGGGACGCGTACTACCGGGACGGCGCCCCCAGGCCCGTCATCGACCCGGCGACGCTCCTGGACGGGCTCAACGAGGAGCAGTGCGCGGCCGTGGTGCACGCGGGATCCCCGCTGCTCATCGTGGCCGGCGCCGGCTCCGGCAAGACCCGGGTGCTGACCCACCGCATCGGACACCTGCTGTCCGCGCGCAACGTCCACCCCGGCCAGATCCTCGCGATCACCTTCACCAACAAGGCCGCCGGCGAGATGAAGGAGCGCGTCGAGAGCCTGGTCGGCCCGCGCGCCAACGCCATGTGGGTCTCCACCTTCCACAGCGCGTGCGTGCGCATCCTGCGCCGCGAGTCCAAGCGGCTCGGCTTCACGTCCTCCTTCTCGATCTACGACGCGGCCGACTCGAAGCGCCTGATGGCGCTCGTCTGCCGCGACCTCGACCTGGACCCGAAGAAGTTCCCGCCGAAGTCCTTCACCGCCAAGATCTCGAACCTGAAGAACGAGCTGATCGACGAGGAAGCCTTCGCCGACCAGGCCGTCGACGGCTTCGAGAAGACGCTCGCCCAGGCGTACGCGATGTACCAGGGGCGGCTGCGCGAGGCCAACGCCCTCGACTTCGACGACATCATCATGACCACCGTCCACCTGCTCCAGGCCTTCCCGGACGTGGCCGAGCACTACCGGCGCCGCTTCCGGCACGTCCTGGTCGACGAGTACCAGGACACCAACCACGCGCAGTACACGCTGGTGCGCGAGCTGGTGGGCACCGGCTATCCGGACCTGCCCCCGGCCGAGCTGTGCGTGGTGGGTGACGCCGACCAGTCGATCTACGCCTTCCGCGGTGCGACCATCCGCAACATCCTCCAGTTCGAGGAGGACTACAAGGACGCGACGACGATCCTGCTGGAGCAGAACTACCGCTCGACGCAGACGATCCTCTCCGCCGCCAACGCCGTCATCGAGCGCAACGAGAACCGCCGCGCCAAGAACCTGTGGACCCAGGCCGGCACGGGCGCGGTCATCACCGGCTACGTCGCGGACACCGAGCACGACGAGGCGCAGTTCGTCGCCGACGAGATCGACCGGCTGACGGACGCGGGCGACGCCAAGGCGGGCGACGTCGCGATCTTCTACCGGACCAACGCGCAGTCGCGCGTGTTCGAGGAGATCTTCATCCGGGTCGGACTCCCCTACAAGGTCGTGGGCGGCGTCCGCTTCTACGAGCGCAAGGAGGTCCGCGACGTCCTCGCGTACCTGCGCGTCCTCGCGAACCCGGAGGACAACGTCCCGCTGCGGCGCATCCTGAACGTGCCCAAGCGCGGCATCGGCGAGCGCGCCGAGGCGATGATCGACGCCCTCGCGATGCGCGAGAAGATCACCTTCCCGCAGGCGCTGCGGCGCGTGGACGAGGCCTTCGGCATGGCCGCGCGCTCCACCAACGCGGTGAAGCGGTTCAACGTGCTGATGGAGGAGCTGCGCACGATCGTCGACTCGGGCGCCGGCCCGGCGGTGGTCCTCGAAGCGGTGCTGGAGCGCACGGGCTACCTCGCCGAGCTCCAGGCGTCGACCGACCCGCAGGACGAGACGCGCATCGAGAACCTGCAGGAGCTGGCGGCGGTGGCGCTGGAGTTCGAGCAGGCGCGCGAAGCCGCGGCGGCCGAGGCCGCCGAGACCGGGGCCCCGGCTCCCGGCCCCGGCACGCTGGCCGAGTTCCTGGAGCAGGTCGCGCTCGTCGCCGACTCCGACCAGATCCCGGACGAGGACACCGACGGCACGGGCGTCATCACGCTCATGACCCTGCACACCGCCAAGGGCCTCGAATTCCCGGTGGTGTTCCTGACCGGCATGGAGGACGGGGTCTTCCCGCACATGCGGGCGCTGGGCCAGACCAAGGAGCTGGAGGAGGAGCGCCGCCTCGCCTACGTCGGCATCACGCGGGCGCGCGAGCGGCTGTACCTGACCCGCTCCAGCATGCGCAGCGCGTGGGGAACGCCCTCGTACAACCCGCCGTCGCGGTTCCTCGAGGAGATTCCGGCGGAGTACCTCCAGTGGAAGCGGACGGGCGCGTCCCAGAAGCCGGCCGGGCCGATGCGCAGCTCGGGGTACGGGTCGTCCGGGTTGTCCGGTGCGGGGAAGACGACGTTCGGCACCTCGCCGGAGGCGTTCCTCTCCTCGTCGCGTACGAAGGCGGGCCCGTCCGGATTCGCGACGCGACGGGCTGCGGACAAGCCGGTCATCGCGCTGGCGGTCGGGGACCGGGTCACGCACGACCAGTTCGGGCTCGGCACCGTCATGGAGGTCAAGGGAGCGGGCGCGGACGCGCAGGCGACCGTCGACTTCGGGGACGACAAGCCCAAGCGGCTGCTGCTGCGTTACGCGCCGGTGCAGAAGCTCTGAGGCAGGCGGCAGGCGGCAGGCGGCAGGCGGCAGGTGGCCGCGGGGCCGGGCGGTTGCCCGGCTGCGTGGCCGCCGGGCTGTGTGGTTGCCGTGGCTGTGTGGCCGCCGGGGCCGCGCGCTCGCTGGGCTGAGTGGTCGCTGAGCCCCGCGGTCGCTGGGCCGCGGATTTACCTCGGGTCCAGGCCGTGGCTGCGGAGCCATGCCAGGGGGTCGATCGCGGACCCGCCGCCGGGCCGGACCTCGAAGTGGAGGTGCGGGCCAGTGGAGTTGCCGGAGTTGCCGGAGTACGCGATGACGTCGCCCGCCTTGACCTTGCCACCGCGGATCTTGGTGGAGCTGAGGTGGCAGTACCAGGTCTCGGTACCGTCGGGCGCGGTCACTATGGCCATGTTCCCGTAGGCGCTGTTGTACTGGGTGCGCACCGTGCCGTCGGTGGCCGCCATGACCGGGGTGCCGTAGGAGACCGGGAAGTCGATGCCGGTGTGCACGGACATCCACATGCCGCCGGACTGGCCGAAGTTGGCGCTGAGACCCTGCTGGGAGACGGGGAGGGCGAACTTGGGGCGGGCGGCCTCCTTGGCCGCGGCCTCCTCCGCCTTCTTCTTCTTCTCGTCTTCCTGGCGCTGGTGCAGGTCGATGCGCTCCTGCGTGCGGCTCGCGCGGTCCGCGAAGTCGCCCGCGTCGGCGCTGAGCGCGACCAGCTGGGTGTCGAGCTTGGTGTTCGCCGCGACCGGCTTCACCGAGGCCGGGTCGGGCGCGGCCATCGTGGTGGTGTCCTCGGCGGGCTTCTCCGCGCCGGCGAGTCCGCCGACGGACGCGGCCGCGACGCCCGCGACACCCATCACGCAGGCGGAGGGCACGGCCACGGTCAGCAGGGCGGAACGCTTCGCCGGATTGCGGCGACGGCTGCTGCTCGCCTTGGCGCCGCCCCTGCCGTTGCCCTTGGCGGCGGTCCGGCGCGCGGCGCGCGGAGCGGCGGTCACGGGCATGGCCTGCGTGGGGAGGTCGTGGACCTGGTGCAGCTCGTGGACATCGGGCAGTTCGAGGGCTTCGTGGAGGTCGTGGTCCTCGTAGACCTCGTGGCCCTCGGGCGTGTCGTCGGAGAGCACCTCGAAGACGGCGGTCTCGCTGTAGGTGTCGCCCGCGGTCGCGGTCTCGAACGCAGGCTCGTAGCCGGATTCGAACCCGTGCTGGATCCCGGAGTCGACGCCGACGGCCTGGGTCTCGTAGGCGTAGCCGACGGAGGTCGCCCCGTACGTGTACTCCTGCTGCGGCTGCTGCTGCGCCGGCTGCTGGTACTCGTACGTGTAGGCGGCCTCGGGCTGGGCCGGGGCCTGCGTGGCGGTGTTCCAGGCGGTGGCGTCGTAGGCGCCGGTCTCGGTGCCGATGGTGCCGTAGCCCGGCATCGCCCAGTGCCCGGTCTGCTCTGCGGAGGTGTCGTAGCCGAAGGAGGCCGGCTGGTGCTGGGCGTAACCGGAATAGTCCGTGCCCGGCGTGTTCCAGGCACTCGCGTCCCAGCTCCCGGTGGTGTCCTCGGGAACGCTCTGGGACGGGATCGTGGACAGGTAACCGTCCTGAGAGGACCACGCGGTGGTGTCGTACGCGCCGGTCTCGTAGGAGCCGTAGGCGGCGTAATTGACCCCCTGGCCCTGCGTTTCATAGGAAACGTAGGCCGAGTCACCAGCGAAAGCGGTGGTGGAAAGGCCGTCGTACCCGGCATCCGGGTACGGGCCCGACGAGGGGCGGTCGTTCACCAACTTCTCTTTCGCCTCGGCAGTGGGGCCTGGGTGGCCGGGAACTCGAAGTTCACCGGAGGAGAGCAGTGGCGTGACTGTACCCGTCGGTTACTCGCAACGACAATCTTCGCCGGGTTTCCAGATCCCCGGAACCGGGCATTCGGCCGCCTTTCGGTCGCCGAAAGACGCAGCCTTGGCCTTGAGTTCGAAATCCGTTCGACTGTTGGTCGTCTGGGGCTAGGCGACGGAGGCGGTGTCCGAGCTCGTGACGGCGGCGAGTCCGGGCCCGTCGAGGGCGCGCCGGACCGCTGCGATCACGGCGGGATGAGCGGGCAGCGCGAGGTGCCCGATACCGGTCACCTGCACGTTCTCCACGTGCAGATCAGGGTGCTCGATCCGCGCGGTTCCGACCGGAGTCATCAGCGTGTCGAACTCGCTCCAGAACGCCACGCACCGGGTGGTGCAGCCGGGCGCGGGCGCCGCCAGCTCGGCCAGTACCTCCGAGTCCGGGCGGATCTGCCGCACCAGCGGGTGCGCGTCCATGAAGGGGGCGACCCGGGTGCCGGAATGCGGGGTGCCGAGCGTGACCAGGGTCCGCACGCGCGTGTCGCCGCCCAGGCGCTGCACGTAATACCGGCCGACCAGGCCGCCCAGGCTGTGCCCGACCAGATCCACCCGCTCCTGTCCGGTGCGCTCGCACAGCTCCTCGACGCGCCGGGCGAGATGGCGCGCCGTGACGCGCAGGTCGACGGTGAAGGGCGAGTAGTTGTACGCCTCCACGTGCCGGCGGCCGTCCGCCCCGAGGGCGCGGCGCAGCAGGACGAAGACGGACCGGTTGTCGGAGAACCCGTGGAGGAGGAGGACGGGCGGCCGTGTCGCGGGGGGCCCGGAGACGACCTTCTCCTGGCACACTCCGGTGGGATACAGCAGGAGGTGCCCGCCGAGCACCACCACCTCGAGCGCGCCGGCCCGCAGCGCGGCGCCGGACAAGGGCATGGACATGGGTATGGACAGCCCCATCGACGGCCTCCCCTGAGCCTCTTGGGACCCGCGGCCGTTGCGTCACCGTGCCGTGCGGCTGTCGGCACGGTGGCGCAATGCCGTCCCACGTGTGATTTCCCCCTCGTGATGGACCGCGAAACGGCGGCGTGCGCGATGCTGTACTTAACGTTCGTTCACTCGGGAGGCAGTGCGATGGGTGTGACCGGTCCGATCCGTGTGGTGGTGGCCAAGCCGGGTCTCGACGGCCACGACCGCGGGGCCAAGGTGATCGCGCGGGCGCTGCGGGACGCGGGCATGGAGGTCATCTACACCGGCCTCCACCAGACCCCCGAGCAGATCGTGGACACCGCGATCCAGGAGGACGCCGACGCGATCGGCCTCTCGATCCTCTCCGGGGCCCACAACACGCTCTTCGCGCGTGTGCTGGAGCTCCTCAAGGAGCGCGACGCGGAGGACATCAAGGTCTTCGGCGGCGGCATCATCCCGGAGGACGACATCGCCCCCCTCAAGGAGAAGGGCGTGGCCGAAATCTTCACCCCGGGCGCGACGACGACGGCCATCGTGGACTGGGTCCGCGGGCACGTGCGCCAGTAGCCTGCGGCGCCAAGCGGCTCGTGTCCGGCTTTCGGCCTCGCCGGCGTTTGAGGCGCGGGTCAGGGCGGAGCCGGAGCCCGGGAAGCGGCGAATGGGAGGGGTGGGGGAGCAGCTCCGCGCAGCGGCGGCCCGCACCCGCACCCACACCCGCCCCCCGGGAGGGATCAGGCCGGAGCCAGGTCCGCCAGCTCCGCCAGCATCGCCTCGCGCAGCCGAAGCGTGGCCACCAGCCGCTGGAACGCCTCGGCCCAGTACGCGGCCGCGCCCGGAGCCGCGTCCGGCGGATCCTCCGCGGCCGCGGTCAGGGCCTCCAGCCGGCCGGCCTCCGCGGGATCGAGGCACCGTTCGGCCAGGCCCATCACCCCGCTGAAGCTCCACGGGTAGCTGCCCGCGTCCCGGGCGGTGTCCAGCGCGTCCACGACCGCCCGGCCCAGGGCCCCGGCCCACGGCACCACACACACCCCGAGCAGCTGGAACGCCTCCGAGAGCCCGTGGGCCCGTACGAACTGCGCGACCCACTGCGCCCGCTCGCCGTCCGGCAGGGTCTCCAGGAGCTTGGCCCGCTCCGCGAGCGACGCCGTGCCCGGGGCCGCCGCGGGCGGCGCCGACGCCGGGCCGAGCAGGGCCCGCGACCACCCCGCGTCGCGCTGGCGCACCGCGGCCCGGCACCACGCCGCGTGCAGTTCCTCCGTCCAGCCCTCGCCCTCGGCCACCGGCAGCGCCACTATCTCCGCCGGGCCGAGCCCGCCGAACCGCTCCCGCCAGCACGACAGCGGCGCCGCCTCCACGAGTTGGCCGAGCCACCAGGCCCGCTCCCCGCGTCCGGCGGGCGGCCGCTTGACCACCCCGTCGCGCAGCATCTCCGCATCGCACTCGGACGGCGGGGTCACCCCCTCCGGGCCCACGCAGGCCAGCGCGCGCTCCGCCATCCGTCCCGCCAGCGCCGATGTCGGCAGCGCCGACAGCAGCTCGGCGGCGGTCGCGCGGACATTGCGGCTGCGGTCACCGAGCGCCGCCTCCAGGAAGGGCTCGTCCCCCGGCGACAGCCCCACCCGCAGCGAATCGAGGAACATCAGCCGGTCCTCGGCCCGTTCGGTGGCCCAGGTCGTCGCCAGCAGCCGCGGCGCGGCCGCCGCCTCATGGGCCCGTACGGCGCCCAGCAGGGCCACCCGTTCAGCGAACAGCCCTTCCTGCCACAGCCGTTCCACCCCCGCCCGGTCCGTGACGTCCGGCAGCTCGCCGGCGCCGCCCACCCCGCCGCGCAGGGCGAAGCGCCAGTCCGGATTCATCCGGGCCAGCCACATCCCCCGCGTCCCGGCCAGGGACAGGGCCTGCGGACGCAGGTCCGTACGGGCCCGGGCCGCGTCCAGCAGCGCCGGTACCAGTGCGGCCGGCGCGCGGTAGCCGTGCCGGCCGGCCGCGGCCAGCCACTGGGGCAGCAGCTCCGTCAGATCCGGGGCGGTCCCGCGCCGCCCGCCGCCGTTGACCGCGCCGGTGCGGCCGGCCAGCAGCTGTGCGAGCCGGCGGCGGGCCGCCTCCGGTGGCGCCGGCCGGGGGTCCCGGGGCGCGGGCTGCGGGCGCGGGCCCGCCTCGGCCGGCCGCAGCCCGGCCCGGCGCCGTACGGTGTGCACGGCCGCCGCGTCCAGGAGCGCCTCGGGAGAGCCGGCCGGGCCCCCGCCCCGGCGCCGGCCGGTGCCCAGCAGTGCGGCGCCGACCAGCTCCTCCCACTCCCCGTACCCCTCGTCACCCTTGCCCATCGGGCCCCTCCCTCGTCGTTCGTCCTGCGTCGCGTGCCGTGGCTCCGGTCCCGTCCCCTCCACGGGACCGGAGCTGTCGATGCCCCCGTGCACCTGCGTTCAGCTGGCGTGGTTGTCGTTCATGCAAGCCCCCCGGCCTCTCGTCACCACAACGCCGGCGCCCCCGCGCCGCCGCATCTTCGTCGTGCCGCGCGGGCGCCCCCCGGCGCCGTGCGCGTCCCCTCCCCGCCGTCCCTGCGGGACGGCATACGGGCCCCCAGGCCCCCAGCGATTTCTCCTTGTGTTCCCGCCCCGCTGTGTTCCCGCCCCGCTCAGGCCAGGGCGACCGGCTCCGGCGCGTGCGGCTGCCAGGCCGTCAGCGGGGTGAATCCGCGGTGGCCGCATTCGCCGAACACCGTGACCGGGCCCCCGCCCGACAACGCGGCCAGCTGCCACAGACCCGCGCGGGAGCGGCTGCCGGCCCCGGTGAGGGGCACCGGCAGGGCGGAGGTGCCCTCCGCGTCCGCCAGTTGCCAGCCGAGCTCACCCGGTATCGGGACCACCGGGCCGAGCACCACCGGCCAGGACTCCAGCCACGGGTCCTCCCGCAGCGCCGCCCCATACGCCTCCAGGGCGGCCCCCGTGCTCACCCCGGCCGGAACCTCCGCGCACGGCACGGCCGCCGCGAACCTCTCCCCGAGATCCGCCCGCAGCCCCGCCGACCCGGGCCGGAAGCGCATCTCCGCCTCCAGCACCAGCCCCACCGGCAGCGCCAGCCCCGGCGGCCGCCCGGGCGGTCCGAAGTCCAGCACCATGGCGGGCCGCCCGCCCGCCAGCCCGCGCAGCCATATCCGGCGGGTGGTGAGCCGGCCGTCCGCGGACGCCGAGTCGTACTGGGCCAGGACCAGCCAGTGGTCCCGTACGGCCTCCCCCTCCCCGGAGGCCGGCAGTCCGACCCGGCTGCGCACCGTCGCCGCCAGCTGTTCAGGCAGCCCGGCCACCCCCAGCCAGGCCCGGTCCAGCAGGTGCAGCAGCGCCGCCTCCTCCAGCATCCGGGCGGGCCAGCCGGGGCCGCAACTGGGTATCGTCCCCAACTCCCGTACCCGCCCCGCCAGTCCGGGTGCCTGCGCGTCGACCATGCGGGCGGCCGTCTCCTCCCACGCCGCGTATCCCGCCTGCTCCTGGCCCGCGAGGCCGCTGTGCAACAGGTCGGCCAGCCGCTGCTCCAGCTCGGTGACGCCCGCGCCGATGCGTGCCGCCCGCCGCTCGGCCCGCCGCCGCGCCGCCTCCTCGTCCACCGGCCCGCCCGCCCCGGCGGCCGGCCGCGCGGCCTTCGCCGCCCGCTCCGACAGCCACGACGCGGCCCAGTCCGGTGCCTCGCCCGGCTCGCCGACCCCCTCGGCGGACCAGAGCAGCAGCAGTCCCAAGGCGTGCTTGCACGGGAACTTCCGGCTCGGGCAGGAGCACTTGTACGCCGGGCCCGTCAGGTCCACGACCGTCCGGTACGGCTTGCTCCCGCTGCCCTTGCACAACCCCCACACAGAACCGGAAGCGGAACCTCCGATCTGCAACCACGGCCCCGCCCCGCCGAGTCTGCCCCCTGCCTTGCGTGAGGCATCGTCAGGAGCCAGAGCCAGTACCTGTTCCGCCGTCCAGCGGACCCCGTGCTCAGTCATGTGAACCACCGTAGAGAACCCCACTGACAATCGCTCTGACCTGCAACGATGGCAGGAGCAGGGGGCGTTGTCAGTGGCGTGGTGCACCTTGGATGCAGCAGTCGGAAGCGGCTGCCGAGCATTGGAGGGGGACCATGACCACGCCCGCGAACAGCACTGGCGCCGAGGCGCTGCGACCGCACGCAGAAGACGCCTTCGCACACGAACTGAAAGCCCTGGCGGCCGCCGACGACCGGCCCCGCCCGACCCGCTGGAAGCTCTCCCCGTGGGCCGTCGCCACCTACCTGCTCGGCGGCACGCTCGACGACGGCACGGTGATCACACCCAAGTACGTGGGACCGCGCCGCATCGTCGAAGTCGCCGTCACCACCCTGGCCACCGACCGCGCCCTGCTCCTGCTCGGCGTCCCCGGCACCGCCAAGACCTGGGTGTCCGAACACCTCGCCGCCGCGGTCAGCGGCGACTCCACCCTCCTCGTCCAGGGCACCGCCGGCACGCCCGAGGAAGCCATCCGCTATGGCTGGAACTACGCCCGGCTGCTCGCCCACGGACCCAGCCGCGAGGCCCTCGTCCCCAGCCCCGTCATGCGAGCCATGGCCGACGGCATGACCGCCCGCGTCGAGGAGCTCACCCGCATCCCCGCCGACGTCCAGGACACCCTCATCACCGTCCTGTCCGAGAAGACGCTCCCGATACCGGAACTCGGCCAAGAGGTGCAGGCCGTGCGCGGCTTCAACCTCATCGCCACCGCCAACGACCGCGACCGCGGGGTCAATGAGCTCTCCAGCGCGCTGCGCCGCCGCTTCAACACCGTGGTGCTGCCGCTGCCCGCCACCGCCGACGCCGAGGTCGACATCGTCGCCCGCCGCGTCGACCAGATGGGCCGCGCCCTCGACCTGCCGGCCGCGCCCGAGGGCCTGGAGGAGATCCGCCGCGTCGTCACCGTCTTCCGCGAGCTGCGCGACGGCGTCACCGACGACGGCCGGACCAAGGTGAAGTCGCCCAGCGGCACCCTGTCCACCGCCGAGGCCATCTCCGTCGTCACCGGCGGCCTGGCCCTCGCCGCCCACTTCGGGGACGGCGTACTGCGCCCCTCCGACGTGGCCGCCGGGATCCTCGGCGCGGTCGTCCGCGACCCGGCCGCCGACAAGGTGGTCTGGCAGGAGTACCTGGAGGCCGTGGTCCGCGAGCGCGACGGCTGGAAGGACTTCTACCGGGCCTGCCGGGAGGTGACGGTATGAGCCCGAGCCCGAAGGGACCGCTGCTGCTGGGCGTACGGCACCACGGGCCCGGCTCGGCCCGCGCCGTGCGGGCCGCCCTGGAGGAGGCCGGGCCCGCGGCCGTGCTGATCGAGGGGCCGCCCGAGGGGGACGCGCTGCTCGTGCTGGCCGCCGACCCCGGGATGCGGCCGCCCGTGGCGCTGCTCGCGCACGCCGCGGACGACCCCGGCCGGGCCGCCTTCTGGCCGCTGGCGGACTTCTCCCCGGAATGGGTGGCGATCCGCTGGGCGCAGGAGGCCGGCGTACCGGTGCGGTTCATGGACCTGCCGGCCGCGCACTCGCTGGCCGTGGACGGGGCCGCCGACGGCGCCGCGGACGCGGACCACCGCGAGTCCGATGCGGTCAGGCTGGACCCGCTCGCCGTGCTGGCCGAGACCGCCGGGTACGACGACCCCGAGCGCTGGTGGGAGGACGTGGTCGAGCACCGGGGCGCCGGAGGCGTTCGGGAGGAGGTGCTCGGCGCGTTCGAGGCGCTCGGGGAGGCCATGGGAGCCCTGCGCGAGGCGTACGGCGACGGCGGCCACCACCGCGACCTGGTGCGCGAGGCGTACATGCGCCAGCGGATGCGCGCCGCCCGGCGCGAGTTCGGCGACGCGTACGCCGTCGTGTGCGGGGCCTGGCACGTCCCGGCGCTGCGGGCGAAGACCACCGTGGCCGCCGACAAGGCGCTGCTGACCGGCCTGCCGAAGGTCAAGGTGGAGACCACCTGGGTGCCCTGGACCCACCGCCGGCTCGCCCGGGCCGGCGGGTACGGCGCGGGGATCACCTCGCCCGGCTGGTACGCCCACCTCTTCTCGGCCGAGGACCGGCCCGTGGAGCGGTGGCTGACCAAGGTCGCCGGCCTGCTCCGCGCGGAGGACCGGCAGGTCTCCTCGGCGCACGTCATCGAAGCGGTCCGGCTGGCCGACACCCTGGCCGCGATGCGCGGAAGACCGCTGCCCGGCCTGACGGAGACCCTCGAAGCGGTCCGGGCGGTGATGTGCGACGGCTCCGACATACCGCTCGCGCTGATCGAGGACCGGCTCGTCGTCGGCGACGTGCTCGGCGAAGTCCCCGACGGGGCGCCCGTCGTCCCGCTCCAGCGGGACCTGACACGGCAGCAGCGCTCGCTGCGGCTCAAGGCCGAGGCACAGGACCGCGAGCTGGAACTCGACCTGCGCAAGGACACCGACACGGCGAAGTCCCTGCTGCTGCACCGGCTGCGGCTGCTCGGCATCGAATGGGGCACACCGACCGCCTCCCGGGGCAGCACCGGGACCTTCCGCGAGACCTGGCGGCTGCGGTGGGAGCCGGAGCTGTCGGTCCGGGTCGCCGAGGCCGGGATCTGGGGCACCACCGTCCTCGCGGCGGCCACCGCCAAGGCCGAGGCGGACGCGGCCGGATCCGCGGAGCTGGGCGAGGTGACGGAGCTGGCCGAGCGGTGCCTGCTGGCCGGACTGTCCGAGGCGCTGCCCGCCGTACTGCGGGCGCTCGCGGACCGGGCCGCGCTGGACACCGACGTGTCGCGGCTCGCCAAGGCCCTGCCGGCGCTGGCCCGTTCGCTGCGGTACGGAGACGTGCGGGGTACCGACGCGGCGGCGCTCGGCACCGTGGCGGCCGGGCTCGCCGAGCGGATCTGCGTGGCGCTGCCGCCGGCCTGCGCGGCCGGTATGGACGCCGACGCGGCGGCGGAGCTGCGCGGCCACGTCGACGGGGTGCACGGCGCGGTCACGCTGCTGGCCGACGCGGACGAGGGGCTGCGGGAGCGCTGGTCCGCGGTGCTGCGGACGCTGGCGGGCCGGGATACCGTGCCGGGCCTGATACGGGGCCGGGCGGTCCGGCTGCTCCTCGACGACGGGCGGCTGCCGGCGGAGGAGACGGCCCGGCTGATGGGGCTCGCGCTGTCCCCGGCGGTCGCGCCGGCCGATGCGGCGGGCTGGATCGAGGGCTTCGCGGGCGGGAGCTCGGGCGGGGGGACGCTGCTGGTCCACGACGACCGGCTGCTGGGGCTGATCGACACCTGGCTGGTGGGCGTGCCGGAGCGGGCGTTCACGGATGTGCTGCCCCTGCTGCGGCGGACCTTCGGGGCGTACGAGGCGGGGGTGAAGCGGACGTTGGGCGAGCTGGTGCGGAGGGGGCCGGGCGGGTCGGCGGCTGCCGGGGCCGGCTCCTCCGCGGGGTCGGCCGGCTTCGCGCCGGAGCTGGACCTGGTCCGGGCGGATGCGGTGGTGGGGCTGGTGCGGATGTTGCTTTTGGCTCCCGGCGGGGTCGCGGCGGCCTGAGGGGCCCCGTCCCGTGCCCGGGTGCGGCGCCGTTGCCGGGGGCGCTGCCCCCGGACCCCCGCGCCTCAAACGCCGGCGGGGCTGAAAGAGCGCCTCAAACGCCGGCGGGGCTGGATGGGGCCGGGCGGGGATGAGAGGGGCGGGCTGGGTGTTGAGGAGACGGCTGGGCTGGAACGGCCGGACTGGATGTCTGGTTCGGATGGATGTGGCCGGTGGTGAAGCCGGTGGAGGCGACCAGTGCAGGGGGATGGGCAGATGAGTGGGGCGGACATGACCGTGGACGTACGGCAGGGCGTCGGTGGAGCCGACGGGGGAGAGCGGTTGCGGCGGTGGCGGATGGTGCTCGGCGGGGGAGAGGCCGACGGCACCGGGTGTGCGCTGACAGGGCGGGACGCGGCGATGGACGCCGCGCTCGGCGCGCTGTACGGCGGGGGCGGTGACGCCGGGTCGCGCAGGACGTCGGGGGCGCGGTCGGCCGGGCTCGGCGGGTCCGCGCCGAACGTGGCCCGCTGGCTCGGGGACATCCGTACGTACTTCCCGAGCTCCGTGGTCCAGGTCATGCAGCGCGACGCGATCGAGCGGCTCGGCCTGGCCACCCTGCTGCTGGAGCCGGAGATGCTGGAGGCCGTCGAGCCCGACGTCCACCTGGTCGGCACGCTGCTCTCGCTGAACAAGGCGATGCCCGAGACGACCAAGGAGACGGCCCGCACGGTGGTCCGCAAGGTGGTCGAGCAGCTGGAGAAGAAGCTCGCGGCGCGGACCCGGGCGACCCTGACCGGCGCCCTCGACCGGTCCGCGCGGATCAGCCGCCCGCGCCACCACGACATCGACTGGAACCGCACGATCCGGGCCAACCTCAAGAACTACCTGCCCGAGTACCGCACCGTCGTGCCCGAGCGGCTGATCGGATACGGCCGGGCGGCGCAATCGGTGAAGAAGGAGGTGATCCTCTGCATCGACCAGTCGGGTTCGATGGCGGCCTCGGTCGTCTACGCCTCCGTCTTCGGCGCGGTCCTCGCCTCGATGCGCTCGATCGCCACCCGTCTGGTGGTCTTCGACACCGCGATCGTCGACCTGACCGACCAGCTCGACGACCCGGTCGACGTCCTCTTCGGCACCCAATTGGGCGGCGGCACCGACATCAACCGGGCCCTCGCCTACTGCCAGTCGAAGATCACCCGCCCTGCCGACACCGTCGTCGTCCTCATCAGTGACCTCTACGAGGGCGGTATACGCAACGAGATGCTCAAGCGGGTCGCCGCGATGAAGGGGGCGGGGGTCGAGTTCGTGACGCTGCTGGCGCTGTCCGACGAGGGCGCCCCGGCCTACGACCGCGAGCACGCCGCAGCCCTTGCGGCGCTTGGGGCGCCGGCCTTCGCCTGCACCCCCGACCTGTTCCCGGAGGTGATGGCCGCGGCCCTGGAGAAGCGGCCCCTGCCGACCCCCTGACGGCCCCCGCGCGGCCCGTCGCGTGAATCGGCGAATCACACGAACTTCCAGTTCAACCGTGAGGCGATCTGTGACAGGTATCACCGCTCAGGTGTGATCTGCGATTTAGGGACCTACGGCCCTCGGGGATAACCTGCGGGACGGACATGCCGCGTCCACGGTCACCGTGTGCGCCTTCCTTGTGACAGCGCCGTCACGTTGCCCTCCGCGGCACGCCCACGCAGATAGCAGACAACCGCGAATCACTGCGAATCTTTAAAAAAGACAAGGGACGGACGCGCGTGGACCTGTTCGAGTACCAGGCGAGGGACCTCTTCGCCAAGCACGGTGTACCGGTGCTGGCCGGTGAAGTCATCGACACGCCTGAGGCGGCTCGCGAGGCCACCGAGCGGCTGGGCGGCAAGTCGGTCGTCAAGGCGCAGGTGAAGGTCGGCGGCCGCGGCAAGGCCGGCGGCGTGAAGCTGGCCGCCACCCCGGACGAGGCCGTCGCCCGGGCGACGGACATCCTCGGCATGGACATCAAGGGCCACACGGTCCACAAGGTGATGATCGCCGAGACGGCTCCCGAGATCCTCGAGGAGTACTACGTCTCGTACCTCCTCGACCGCACCAACCGCACCTTCCTCGCCATGGCGTCGGTCGCGGGCGGCATGGACATCGAGCAGGTCGCCGAGGAGACCCCGGAGAAGCTCGCCAAGGTCCCGGTGAACGCCAACGAGGGCGTGACCATCGAGAAGGCCCGCGAGATCGTCGCGCTGGCGCAGTTCCCGGCCGAGGTCGCCGAGAAGGTCGCCGAGGTCCTCGTGACCCTGTGGGCGACCTTCATCGCCGAGGACGCGCTCCTCGTCGAGGTCAACCCGCTCGCGAAGGTCGCCAACGGCGACGTCATCGCGCTCGACGGCAAGGTCTCGCTCGACGAGAACGCCGAGTTCCGCCAGCCGGGTCACGAGGAGTTCGTGGACCACGCGGCCGCGAACCCGCTCGAGGCAGCCGCCAAGGCGAAGAACCTCAACTACGTCAAGCTCGACGGTGAGGTCGGCATCATCGGCAACGGCGCGGGTCTCGTCATGAGCACCCTCGACGTCGTCGCCTACGCCGGCGAGAACCACGGCGGCGTCAAGCCCGCCAACTTCCTGGACATCGGCGGTGGCGCCTCCGCCGCCGTCATGGCCAACGGTCTCGAGATCATCCTCGGCGACCCGGACGTCAAGTCCGTCTTCGTCAACGTCTTCGGTGGCATCACCGCGTGTGACGAGGTCGCCAACGGCATCGTCCAGGCGCTGCAGCTGCTCGAGGACAAGGGCGAGGCGGTCACCAAGCCGCTGGTCGTCCGTCTCGACGGCAACAACGCCGAGCTGGGTCGCAAGATCCTCTCGGACGCCAACCACCCGCTGGTCCAGCGCGTGGACACCATGGACGGCGCGGCCGACAAGGCCGCCGAGCTCGCGGCTGCGAAGTAAGGGCAGAGGTCACAGACTCACATGGCTATCTTCCTCAACAAGGACAGCAAGGTCATCGTCCAGGGCATGACCGGTGCCACGGGCATGAAGCACACCAAGCTGATGCTGGCTGACGGCACCAACATCGTCGGCGGCGTGAACCCGCGCAAGGCCGGCACCACCGTCGACTTCGACGGCACCGAGGTCCCGGTCTTCGGCTCCGTCGCCGAGGCGATGGAGAAGACGGGCGCCAACGTCTCCGTCCTCTTCGTCCCGCCGGCCTTCGCCAAGGCCGCCGTCGTCGAGGCCATCGACGCCGAGATCCCGCTGGCCGTCGTCATCACCGAGGGCATCGCGGTGCACGACTCCGCCGCCTTCTGGGCGTACGCGACCGCCAAGGGCAACAAGACCCGGATCATCGGCCCGAACTGCCCGGGTCTGATCACCCCCGGCCAGTCCAACGCCGGCATCATCCCGGGCGACATCACCAAGCCCGGCAAGATCGGTCTCGTGTCCAAGTCGGGCACGCTGACCTACCAGATGATGTACGAGCTGCGCGACATCGGCTTCACCTCCGCCGTCGGCATCGGTGGCGACCCGGTCATCGGCACCACGCACATCGACGCCCTGGAGGCCTTCGAGGCCGACCCGGAGACCGAGCTCATCGTCATGATCGGCGAGATCGGCGGCGACGCCGAGGAGCGTGCGGCGGACTTCATCGCGAAGAACGTCACCAAGCCGGTCGTCGGCTACGTCGCGGGCTTCACCGCCCCCGAGGGCAAGACCATGGGCCACGCGGGTGCCATCGTCTCCGGTTCCTCCGGTACCGCTCAGGCGAAGAAGGAGGCCCTCGAGGCCGCCGGCGTGAAGGTCGGCAAGACGCCGACCGAGACCGCGAAGCTGGCGCGCGAGATCCTGAACGCCGCTCAGTAAGCAGTCGCCGTACGGATGTCCGTACGCGTGCACGGATGTACGGGCGTGGCCCGCACCCCTCGGGGGGTGCGGGCCACGCCCGTTCTCATTCGGCCTTCGGGCTGATCCTGGCGGGCCCGGCGTCCGGGTCGGCCAGCAGTTTGTCGCGGAGCTGCCGGCTCCGGTCGGTGGGCTGTTGGGGGCCGCTCAGAGGGGGCACGCCGGAGACGCTCTGCCCGGGCGCCTCCACGGGCTCGTACTGCCGGGGCGCGGTCGCGGCCGTGTAGGCGGTCGAGGCGGCGATCACCGCGGTCAGCCCGAGGGTCGCGCGGGTCAGCAGCCGGGTGCGCCACTCGCCGCCGCCGCGGACGGCCGCCGCCGGACGCGGGTCGAGCGCGACGGCCGGCCGCAGTGCGGCCAGCAGTGCGCGCAGCACCGCGGACTGGTTCTCGGGCGGTACGTCGGCCAGTTCGGGGACCCGGTCGGCGAGGTCGCTGTGCGCGTGCAGGAGGCGGAGGCCGGCGGTGGGGGTGCTGGCCTCGGTCTCGGCCGCGGTGTCGGGGAGGTCGAGGCCGACGCCGTCGTAGAGCAGGACGGTACGGCGGTGGGCGGCGGGCAGCGCGAGCAGGGCGTCGAGCAGGATCCGGTCGGCGGGCTCGGCGGGGGGCCGGTCGGCGTGGCGGTGGGCGCGCCGGAACCGGTGCCAGGGGGAGAGGGCGTACTCGTACGCGGCCGCGCGCACCCAGCCCACCGGGTCCGGGTCGGAGGCCACCTCGGGCCAGCGGCCCCAGGCCTGGGTGAACGCCCGCTCCACGGCCTCCAGGGCCAGGTTCCGGCGGCCGGTGAGCAGGTAGGTCTGCCGGGCGAGGTCGGTGGCGGCGTGGGCGTAGAGGGCGTCGAAGGACTCGGCGGGGCCCCCTGCCAGCGCCTCTGCGGGTGCCTCTGCGGGTGCCCCTGCCGACGCCCCTGCCGGTGCCTCTGCCGGTGCCTCTGCGGGGGGCTCGGCGGCGGGCTCGGCGGTGGTTCCGGTTCCGGTCCCGGCCGCCGGTGCCGCGGACGCCTCCGGGGTCCCCGTACCGCAGCCTTCGGCTCCGGCCGTGACCGCCACGAGCACCGGGGCGCCTGCGGCGACCGCTACCGGGTCCGCTGCCTCGGCCTCCGCCTCGAGGGCGTCCGGCAGGGCCGGGAGGCCGGCCAGGAACTTCGTGTACGCCTCGCGCTTGCGGCCGCGCGGAGCCGTGCGGCCAGATTCCCAGGACCGGACCGTGTTCGCGGTGACGCCCACCGCCGCCGCGACCTCATCGTGCGTCAGCTCCGCTGCTTCGCGCAGTCTGCGGCGCTCGTTCGGGGCGGGCAGGCCTTCGACGCTTCGTGTCATGCCACACTCCCCGCGACCCGACAGTCCTGGGCGAAAAAGTACATAAACGTATATTGGGCGACACCACGGACATTCGCCTGTTACCCGCCCATAGCGCGTGTCGTTGGCACCATGGCGGGGTGACCCAAGTGACCGAACGCGGGACCTCGTTGCCGGCGGCCCCGCGAACCGGCGTGCGCCGCCGTTCGCCGGCCGCCGCCGCATGCGTGGTGGGCGGCGCCGTGGCGGCCGGACTCGGGCTCGGCTTCCTCGCCGTGCTCGTCATCGTGCTGTGGATCAGCTCCCCCTACCCCGACAGCGGCCCCGGCGGGGCGCTCCACCTCGCCGCCGGGCTGTGGCTGCTCGCCCACGGGACGGAGCTGGTGCGGTACGAGACCCTGTCCGGCGTCCCCGCACCCGTTGGTGTGACGCCCCTGCTCCTGATTGCGCTGCCCGTGCTGCTCGTGCGGCGGGCCGCGCGGCTGGGGGGCGCCTCCGAGGAGGACGAGGGGGTGCTGCCGGCCGGCGCCGTGTTCTCCGCCGTGCTGTGCGGATACCTCGCCGTCGGGGCCCTCGCCACGGTGTACGCCGCGGGCGGGCCCATGCCGGCCGACCCGATCAGCGCGGCCTGGCACATCCCGCTGGTCGCCGTGCTCGCTGCCGCCGGCGGGGTGTGGGAGGCCAGGGGGCGTCCGCTCGGACCGCTGCCGTCCTGGCTGCCGGGGGGCGTGCGCAGGGCGGTCGCGCGCCCTCGGTACGCGCTGGCGCTGCGAGCCGGGGCGGGCGGGGCCCTGGTGCTCCTCGGCGGTGGCGCGCTGCTCGTCGGCGCGTCGCTGGCGTGGCACGGTGCGGAGGCCCAGGCCTCGTTCCTGTCGCTGACCGGGGTGTGGTCGGGCCGGTTCGCGGTCCTGCTGCTCGCGCTCACGCTGATCCCCAACGCCATGGTCTGGGGGGCGGCCTACGCCCTCGGACCCGGCTTCGCCGTCGGCGCCGACGTGACGGCCACCCCGCTCGGCTTCGCGGGCGCGCCCGGACTGCCCCGCTTCCCGCTGCTGGCGGCGCTCCCGCCCGAGGGGGCCGGGACCCCGCTGACCTGGGCGGTCGCCGGCGTGCCGGTGGTCGCCGGGCTGGCGGTGGGCTGGTTCGCGGTACGCCGGGCGCGCGAGGTGTCGTACGGGGAGACCGCGCTCACGGCGGCCCTGGGCGCGCTGGTGTGCGGCGTGGCGATGACCGGGCTGGCGGCGGCCTCCGCGGGGCCGCTGGGCTCGCGGAGGCTGGCGGAGTTCGGGCCGGTGTGGTGGCAGACCGGAGCGGCGGCCTTCGCGTGGACGCTGGCGCTGGCCGTGCCGGTCGCGGTGGCGGTGCATGCGTGGCGCTACCGGCCGGCGAAGGGGCCGGCCGCCCCGGCCGGCCTGGGTGTGGACGATCCGGTGGACGACGGCTGGCACGACAGTGGGGTGCGGGAGGTTCGGTGGGCGGCGATGCGGAGGGTGGCGGGCACGCTGATCCCGGATATTTCGGGGGCGGAGCGGGTGGCGGTGCCTGAGCTGGTGCCTGAGCTGGTGCCTGAGCCGGTGCCTGAGCCGGTGCCTGAGCGGGGGCCGGAGGTGGTGGCGGAGCCGGTGCCGGAGTCGGTGGCGGAGGCTCCGGCCGGGCGGGGGCATCGGCCTGTGACCGTCGTGTCGGGGCTCGGGCTGGATCTGCGGCCGATCCTGATCTCGGCGAAGGCGGCCGAGGCGCCGGCGTTGGCTCCGCCCGTGGTCGGGGCGCGGGTGTTGGCCCGGCGGAGGCCGCCCGTCTAGGCCGTGTGCGTCTGCGGGCGCGGCTCCGCTGCCGGGGCTCCGCCCCGGACCCCGCGCCTCAATCGCCGGCGGGGCTGAAAGAGCGGGGCTCCGCCCCGGACCCCGCGCCTCAAACGCCGGCGGGGCTGAAGGATCGGGGCTCCGCCCCGGACCCCGCGCCTCAAACGCCGGCGGGGCTGGATGTGCCTGGCCGGGCTACTGGCGGACCTTCAGGATGTCGCCTACGAAGTTGTTCGGGAGGAGGGTGTTGCACTGGAGTTCCGCCGACTGCGTGAGGGCGTCGTCGCGGCAGACGTAGAAGTCCTTGTAGGCGAGCTGCAGGGCGTACGAGCTCATCGCGAGCAGGATCGCCAGCGAGGCCGTGACCAGGCCGCTCACCGCCGCCGTGCGCTGGGGGCGGGCCGCGGGGCCCAGGGCCGCCAGACCGCCCGGGGCGGCCGGAGCGTCCGGGGTGGTCGAGGCGGCCGCCGTGGCCGGCTTGCCGCGCAGGGCGCTGATTCCCCAGTACAGGGCGAGCGCCCCGAGCAGCAGGCCGACCGACGGGATCCCGAAGATCCCGAAGAAGAAGCCCCACATGCCGGCCAGCAGCGCGTAGCGGGCGCGGCGCTGGATCGGGTCCGTCGGGTCCCAGCGCGTGGGCCCCCGCCGGCCGTCCCCGTCCTTCGGGCCGTCCTCTTTACCGCCGTCACCACCGCTGCGCGGCTGCCACGGCTGGTCGGGCCGGCCTTCCGGGGGAGCCGCGAAGGGGTTGTCGTCGGTGGGGGAGTCGGGCTGACGGCGGTCCGGCATCGGGTGTGTTTCTTCCCCTGTGTCATGGACGTCCGAGGACGTCGTGGCGAGGTGAGGCCAGTTTGCGGCTTGTACGCCAGACGCTACCGCCCGCCCGTCCCCCCGTCCCTCGGGGGCCGTCCGGTGTGCCGGTATCGTTGCAGGCGGTCGGTGGCTTCGTAGGGTTCCCCGTATATCGGTACCCCGAAGTTTTGTATGACCACACAAAGACGAACACCGCAAATCCGCGAGAAAGGGCCTCCCATGGCCGCCTCCCGCCTGGTCGTGCTGGTCTCCGGTTCCGGCACCAACCTCCAGGCCCTGCTCGATGCCATCGACGCCCACCCCGGCGGATCCGAGGGCTTCGGCGCCGAAGTCGTCGCCGTGGGGGCCGACCGAGAGAACATCGCCGGCCTGGAGCGGGCGGAGAAGGCCGGGATCCCCACCTTCGTCTGCCCGGTCAAGGGCTACGGGAGCCGCGCGGAGTGGGACACGGCGCTCACCGAGGCGACCGATGCCCACGCGCCGGACCTCGTCGTGTCCGCCGGATTCATGAAGATCGTGGGCAAGGCGTTCATCGACCGTTTCGGCGGCCGGTTCATCAACACCCATCCCGCCCTCCTCCCCGCCTTCCCGGGCGCGCACGGCGTACGGGACGCGCTCGCCTACGGCGCGAAGGTCACCGGCTGCACGGTCCACTTCGTGGACAGCGGCGTGGACACCGGTCCGATCATCGCCCAGGGTGTGGTCGAGGTCAGGGACGAGGACGACGAAGCCGCTCTCCATGAGCGCATCAAGGAAGTCGAGCGCCAGCTGCTCGTCGATGTCGTGGGGCGCCTGGCCCGGCACGGCTACCGCATTGAGGGACGAAAGGTAACAATCCAGTGACCGCCGCAGACATCGCAGCGAGCAACGACCCGACCACGAACCAGCGGCCGATCCGGCGTGCGCTCATCAGCGTCTACGACAAGACGGGACTGGAAGAGCTGGCCCGCGGCCTGCACGAGGCGGGCGTCGCGCTCGTCTCCACCGGCTCCACCGCCTCGAAGATCGCCGCTGCCGGGGTGCCCGTCACCAAGGTCGAGGAGCTGACCGGCTTCCCCGAGTGCCTGGACGGCCGGGTCAAGACCCTGCACCCGCGCGTGCACGCCGGCATCCTCGCCGACCTGCGCCTGGAGGACCACCGCAACCAGCTCGCCGAGCTGGGCGTCGAGCCCTTCGACCTCGTGGTCGTCAACCTGTACCCCTTCCTGGCCACCGTCCAGTCGGGTGCCACCCCCGACGAGTGCGTCGAGCAGATCGACATCGGCGGTCCGTCGATGGTCCGCGCCGCCGCCAAGAACCACCCGTCGGTCGCCGTCGTCACCAGCCCCGGGCGCTACGCCGACGTCCTCGCCGCGGTTCAGGGCGGCGGCTTCGACCTCACCGCCCGCAAGCGGCTGGCGGCCGAGGCCTTCCAGCACACCGCCGCCTACGACGTGGCCGTCGCCTCCTGGTTCACGAACGCGTACGCCCCGGAAGCGCCCGAAGGCACCGAGGGCGCGCTGCCCGAGTTCCTCGCCGGCGCGTGGGAGCGCAAGTCCACCCTCCGCTACGGCGAGAACCCGCACCAGGCCGCCGCCCTCTACACGGACGGGCAGCCCGGAGGGATCGCCAACGCCGAGCAGCTGCACGGCAAGGAGATGTCCTTCAACAACTACGTGGACACCGAGGCCGCGCGCCGCGCCGCCTACGACCACGAAGAGCCCTGCGTCGCGATCATCAAGCACGCCAACCCGTGCGGCATCGCCGTCGGCGCGGACGTCGCCGCCGCGCACCGCAAGGCGCACGCCTGCGACCCGCTGTCGGCCTTCGGCGGCGTCATCGCCGTCAACCGCCCGGTGACCGTCGAGCTCGCCGAGCAGGTCGCGGAGATCTTCACCGAGGTCATCGCCGCCCCCGCCTACGAGGACGGCGCGGTCGAGATCCTGGCCAAGAAGAAGAACATCCGGGTCCTGAAGGTGGACGGCACCCCGCACCAGCCGGGTGACCTCAAGCCCGTCAGCGGCGGTGCGCTGCTCCAGCAGAGCGACCTCTTCCAGGCCGCGGGCGACGACCCGGCCAACTGGACCCTCGCCACCGGCGACGCCCTGTCCGAGGCCGAGCTCGCCGAGCTCGCCTTCGCGTGGAAGGCCTGCCGGGCCGTCAAGTCCAACGCGATCCTGCTCGCCAAGGACGGCGCCTCGGTCGGCGTCGGCATGGGGCAGGTCAACCGCGTCGACTCGGCGAAGCTCGCCGTCGAGCGGGCGGGCGCCGAGCGCGCGCAGGGCGCGTACGCCGCGTCCGACGCCTTCTTCCCCTTCCCGGACGGGCTGGAGATCCTGACGGCCGCCGGCATCAAGGCCGTGGTCCAGCCGGGCGGTTCGGTCCGCGACGAGCAGGTCGTCGAGGCCGCGCAGAAGGCCGGCGTGACGATGTACTTCACCGGGACCCGGCACTTCTTCCACTGAGTCCGGCTCCCCCCGACACGGCGAAGGCCGCGACCCGCACTGCGGGTCGCGGCCTTCGCCGTGTGCCTACGGACGGGTTCAGTACTGGGGGCGCCGGAAGTAGTCGCCGGCCTTGGCGAGGCCCACGATGATCCAGACGCCGAGTCCGACCATGACCACGTTGAGCAGCAGGGAGACGAAGACGCCGCCGACCGCCGTCTGCGAGCTGGCACCCAGCGCGACCAGGTTGACGAGCAGGCCCAGGCCGCTGAAGAGGGCGAGCAGCGAGCCGTAGACAATGCCGGAGGCGCGGACGCCGCCGCGGCCCTTGCCGAGCTTGGCGCCCGTAAGGATGGCCCACAGGGCGAAGGCCAGGGACACGGCGGTGATGACGAAGAGGAAGGCGCCCCCGAGTGCGAGTGCGTCGTCCGCCTCGCTGCTGCCGTACGAGTCGCTGGACTCCGAGAACGCGGCGGCGAACAGCGCGCCGCCGACGAGTACGAGGACCGCGCCCACGACCTGCAGGCCGCCCAGGATGAAGAGGATGACGCGGGCCGCCTTCACACCGCCCGGCATCTCCATCTGCGCGCCCGGGTACCCGCCCGGTCCGCCCGGGTACGCCGGCGGGGTCTGCTGCGGGTAGGCGTAGCCGCCCTGCGGCGGGACGCCCTGGGGTGCCTGCTGCGGGTAGCCGTAGCCGGGCTGGCCCTGCGGGGCCTGGGGCGGCTGCTGTCCGTACGGATTGTGCGGTTCGCCGAAACTCATCTTGGGGTGTTCCTCCGTGGAAGTGCGGGGACGCACGGCATGAGCGCGGAGGAATCCTGCACGGTGCGGTCCGCCCCCCGGCACTGCCCGCGGCACTCAGTCCTTTCATCGTGGTCCGGCGGGCACGGGATTGTCCAGCCGGTTGCCGCTACGGCCGGTCACTTGTTGTGCAAGTGCAATGAACCCTGTACACCTGTGAGCGCCTTGACTGGAACAGGGGCCACCTCATCCGGGAGAATGGGGGCATGACCGCCCAGATTCTCGATGGCAAGGCCACCGCAGCCGCGATCAAGTCCGAACTGACCGTCCGCGTGGCGGCCCTGAAGGCCCGGGGCATCACGCCCGGCCTCGGCACCCTGCTGGTCGGTGACGATCCGGGCAGCCGGTGGTACGTCAACGGCAAGCACAAGGACTGCGCCGAGGTCGGCATCGCCTCCATCCAGCGCGAACTGCCCGCGACGGCCTCCCAGGAGGACATCGAGGCGGTCGTCCGCGAACTCAACGCCAACCCGGAGTGCACGGGCTACATCGTCCAACTCCCGCTCCCCAAGGGCATCGACACCAACCGCGTCCTGGAGCTGATGGACCCGCTCAAGGACGCCGACGGCCTGCACCCCATGTCGCTGGGCCGGCTGGTGCTGAACGAGCCGGGCCCGCTGCCCTGCACCCCGTACGGGATCGTCGAGCTGCTGCGCCACCACGGCGTGGGGCTCAACGGCGCGCACGTCGTCGTCCTCGGCCGCGGGATCACCGTCGGGCGCTCCATCGGCCTGCTGCTGACCCGGAAGTCCGAGAACGCCACGGTGACGCTCTGCCACACCGGTACGCGCGACCTCTCCGGGCTGCTGCGCCAGGCCGACATCATCGTCGCGGCGGCGGGCGTCCCGCACCTGGTCAAGCCGGAGGACGTGAAGCGCGGCGCGGCCGTGCTCGACGTGGGCGTCAGCCGCGACGAGAGCGGGAAGATCGTCGGCGACGTGCACCCCGGTGTCGCCGAGGTGGCCGACTGGATCTCCCCGAACCCGGGTGGGGTCGGCCCGATGACCCGGGCACAGCTGCTCGTCAACGTCGTCGAGGCGGCGGAACGGACCACCAGTGAAGGCTGAACCGGACGCCGAGCACGCGGCCGACAACGGCGGGACCAAGGCGAACGGCACACCCGTCACGCCGCCCGGTCTGCCCGTCACGCCCGCGGTGCCCCTCGCGCCCGGCGCGGCCGGGTCCGAGGCGTCCAGGTCGCGCCGCTTCCCGCCCGTCACCCGGGACACCGCCCGCCCCGAGGGCAGCGGCCGGGCCGTCCCGGGGGCCGTGTCGACATCCGCCCGCCAGTGGCCGATGCTCAGCGTGCTCACCGCGACCGCGGTCGGGCTGCTGGTCACGGCCCTGGGGCAGCCCAGGGTCGGCTGCCTGATCATCGGCGTCGCCCTGATCGCCGCGTCGGTACTGCGGCGCGTGCTGCCCTCGGTGGGCATGCTCGCGGTGCGCTCCCGCTTCACAGACATGATCACGTACGGGCTGCTGGGCGTGGCGATCACGCTGCTGGCGCTGGTCATGGAGCCCGGCCCGTGGCTGGAGATCCCGTTCATGGAGAGCGCGGTCCGCTTCACCGTGCGGTGAGGACCGCAGGGGTCGCCGTGATGGCCGGCCGGGTCTCCGTGCCCGCCCGGACCGGCACGGCCAATGTCCGCCCCGGGCCCGGGGCGCGCGCGGCGCACGCGGCGCACGTGTACGTCACGGCGGTCGAGGGCCACCGAACGGGCCGGCTCCTCCTCGTCGAATTGAGGTCCCTGGAACCGGCCTTGCCCTGGAACGACGGGGTCCGTGTGCCATGCACCACAGGGACCCGGGGATTAGCCCGCCCCAGGGTCGGATAGCCTGACCGCGGATGTCTCTTCACGTCAAGATTTACTGGGGAGCGGCGTCCTCCAGCACATGGGGCAGGGACGCCCCACCGCCAGCTGTCTAACGGAGAAGGCCATGACCCGCACTCCCGTGAATGTCACCGTCACCGGCGCCGCCGGCCAGATCGGCTACGCGCTGCTCTTCCGCATCGCCTCCGGTCACCTGCTCGGCGCGGACGTGCCGGTCAAGCTCCGACTTCTGGAGATCCCCCAGGGCATGAAGGCCGCTGAGGGCACCGCCATGGAGCTCGACGACTGCGCCTTCCCGCTGCTCGCCGGCATCGACATCTTCGACGACCCGAACCAGGGCTTCGACGGTGCGAACGTCGCGCTGCTCGTGGGCGCCCGCCCGCGCACCAAGGGCATGGAGCGCGGCGACCTGCTCGCCGCCAACGGCGGCATCTTCAAGCCGCAGGGCCAGGCCATCAACGCGCACGCCGCGGACGACATCAAGGTCCTCGTCGTCGGCAACCCGGCCAACACCAACGCGCTCATCGCGCAGGCCGCCGCCCCGGACGTACCGGCCGAGCGCTTCACCGCGATGACCCGTCTGGACCACAACCGCGCGATCTCGCAGCTGGCCGCCAAGACCGGTGCCGCCGTCTCCGACATCAAGCGCCTGACGATCTGGGGCAACCACTCGGCGACCCAGTACCCGGACATCTTCCACGCGGAGATCGCCGGCAAGAACGCCGCCGAGGTCGTCAACGACGAGCTGTGGCTGGCCGACACCTTCATCCCGACCGTCGCCAAGCGCGGCGCCGCGATCATCGAGGCCCGTGGCGCGTCCTCGGCCGCCTCGGCCGCCAACGCCGCCATCGACCACGTGCACACGTGGGTCAACGGCACCGCCGAGGGCGACTGGACCTCGATGGGTATCCCGTCGGACGGCTCCTACGGCGTCCCGGCCGGCCTCATCTCGTCCTTCCCGGTCACCTGCAAGGACGGCAAGTACGAGATCGTCCAGGGCCTGGACGTCAACGCGTTCTCCCGCACCCGCATCGACGCCTCCGTCCAGGAGCTGGCGGAGGAGCGCGACGCGGTCCGTGAGCTCGGCCTGATCTGATCCGACGCGATCTGATCTGATCTGATCCGCTTTCCCCGAAGGCCTCGGCGCAGTGCGCGCCGGGGCCTTTCGGCATGATCGATGCCCTGGTCAGGCCTTGTTGTACATGCCGGGGGTGTAGTGGCCCGGCACCATGCGGGTGGCGACGCCGATGCGGTTCCAGACGTTGATCGTCGCGATGACGGCGAGGAGCTGGGCCAGCTCGCGCTCCTCGAAGTGCTTCGAGACCTTCTCGAACACCTCGTCGGGCACGAAACCGTCGGTCAGAACGGTGACGGCCTCGGTGAACTCGATCGCGGCGAGCTCCTTCTCGGTGTAGAAGTGCCGCGACTCCTCCCAGGCGCCCAGCTGCACGATCCGCTCGACGCTCTCACCGGCGGCGATCGCGTCCTTGGTGTGCATGTCGATGCAGAAGGCGCAGTGGTTGACCTGCGAGGCGCGGATCTTGACGAGCTCGACGAGGGAGGGCTCCAGACCCTTCTTGGCGGCGATCTCCAGGGCCAGGATGGCCTTGTAGGCCACGGGGGCGAGCTTCGCCATGTTCATGCGCGGGGCGTGCTCGGGGGCGTGTGCGTGCGAGTGGGGCTGCTGGTTCTCAGTGGTGGTCGTCATGTGTTCCAGCGTAGGAGGCAGGCGGCCCAGCGGTATGGTCCATATTCATGACGGATTCCTGGGCCACTTTCGGAGCGGACCTGCATCTGGACCTCTCCGCCGGGCGCGGGCTGCGGGCCGGGCTCACGGAGGCGCTGCGCGAGGCCGCGCGCAGCGGGCGGCTGGCGGCCGGGACCCGGCTGCCGTCCTCCCGCACCCTCGCCGCCGACCTGGGCATCGCGCGGAACACGGTCGCCGAGGCGTACGCCGAGCTCGTCGCCGAGGGCTGGCTCACGGCCCGCCAGGGCTCTGGCACGCGGGTCGCCGAACGGGCGCGCCTGCGCCGGCCCGCGGCGGCCGCCCGCATACGGCGCCCCGAGCGCGCGGGGCCCGCGTACAGCCTGCTGCCCGGCTCCCCGGACCTGGGCGGCTTCCCGCGCGCGGCCTGGCTGACGGCGGCCCGGCGGGCGCTGACCGACGCCCCGAACGAGGCCTTCGGGTACGGGATCGACCTGCGCGGCCGCGTCGAGCTGCGGCAGGCCCTGGCCGGCTACCTGGCGCGGGCGCGCGGGGTGTACGCGGACCCGGAGCGGATCGTGCTGTGCGCCGGCTTCCTGCACGGGCTGACGCTGCTGGCGGGGGTGCTGCGGGCGCGGCGGGTGCGGGAGGTGGCCGTGGAGGGGTACGGCCTCGACTTCCACCGGAACCTGCTGGTGCGGGCCGGGCTGCGGACGCGGCCGTTGGGCGTGGACGGGGAGGGGGCCCGTACGGGACAGCTGACCGCGGCGCAGGGCGCGGTGCTGCTGACCCCGGCGCACCAGTTCCCGACGGGCGCCGCCCTGACCCCGGCCCGGCGGGCGGCCGTGGTCGACTGGGCGCGGACCACGGACGGGCTGATCCTGGAGGACGACTACGACGGGGAGTTCCGCTACGACCGTCAGCCGGTGGGTGCGCTGCAGGGGCTGGACCCGGACCGGGTGGTGTACCTCGGCACGGCCAGCAAGTCGCTGGCGCCGGGGCTGCGGATGGGCTGGATGGTGGTGCCGCCGGGGCTGCTGGACGAGGTCCTGGCGGTCAAGGGCCCCAGCGACTGGGCCTCCAGCGCGCTGGAGCAGCTCACGCTGGCGGAGTTCATCACCTCCGGGGCGTACGACCGCCACGTGCGGGGGATGCGGCTGCGGTACCGGCGGCGGCGGGACGAGCTGGTGGCGGCGGTGGGCGACCGGGTCGCCGTCTCGGGGATCGCGGCGGGACTGCACGCGGTGCTGGACCTTCCCGAGGGGACGGAGCGCTCGGTGGTCCAGTCCGCGGCCTGGCAGGACCTCGCCCTGCACGGGCTGACCCGCTTCCGGCATCCGCAGGCCGAGCTGCCGCCGCGTGATGCGCTGGTCGTCGGCTACGGCACGCCGACGGACAGTGCGTGGGGCCCGGCCTTGGCGGCCCTGTCGGCGGCGCTCCCGTGAGGCGGGGTCTCCGGGCGCGGCCCCTCGTGCCGGGGATCCGCGCCGTACCCCGCGCCTCAATCGCCGGCGGGGCTGGGTTCGTGCGGCGGGGCTGGGGGTTCGTGCGGCGGGGCTGGGGGTTCGTGTAGTGGGGGTGGGGGTTCGCCGAAGCGGGCCAGGGCCAGGGAGCCGGCGAGGGCCACCGCGAAGCCGAGGACCGCCAGCCAGGCCAGGCCCTCACGGGTGCGGTCGCCGAGCCAGACCACGCCCACCACCGCCGGGCCGATCGTCTCGCCGAGCACCATGCCCGCCGTCGCCGCCGTCACCGAGCCGCGCGCCAGCGCCGAGGTGAGCAGCAGGAAGCCCGCGCCACCGCCCAGCAGGAGGGCGTACAGCGCGGGGTTGCGCAGGTCCCAGGGGGAGTCGATGAGCCGCACCGAGACCTCCACCACCCCGAAGCCCGTCCCGGAGGCCAGGCCCAGGACCAGCGCCCGCGGCCCGTCCGGGAGCCGGCCCGCCACCGCGCCGACCACCAGGACCAGCCCCGCCACCGCCAGCAGCCCCAGCTTCAGCGCGAGCGACCCGGTCCCCGTGCCCTCCTCCCCGGCGGCCAGCCCCAGCATCAGCAGCCCCGCGCACACCACCCACACCGCGGCCCACTCCGTCCGCGACAACCGCACCCGCAGCAGCCGCGCCGCGACCACCGCCGTCACCGCCAGGCTGGCGGCGAGCGCGGCCCCCACCGCGTAGATCGGGATGTGGCGCAGCGCGATGATCTGGAGCACGAAGCCGGCCCCGTCCAGGCCGAGCCCCAGCAGGTACCGCCACTGCCGCACGGCCCGCAGGAACAGCGCCGCGTCCACCCCGGACCCCGTGCCCGGCTCCGCCGCCCGCGCCGCGACCGCCTGCAGAACGGACGCCGTACCGAAACAGACCGCCGCACCGAGCGCACAAATCATCCCAATAACCACGAACTGACTCTAGGTCACGGATCTCACGGCGGCCGGATTCCATCGGCCGGGGCCCCCGCTCTACTCTGTCGGCAGTACGCCAGGCCCCAGGGGGAGCACACACATGGACAGCAGCAGCACCAATCAGCGCCGCATGCGCTCCGGCGCGGTCGCCCTCGGCGGGATGGGCCTGCTCGCGGCCACCCTCGTGGCCTGCGGCAGCAGCGACGAACCGGACCGGCGTTGCGCGTCCCGTTCCACGCTGGACCACTTGAACAGCAAGGAATGCAAGACCGGCGGCACCGGCGCCTACTACTACGGCGGCGCCGTCAAGGCGGGCAAGGTCTCCGGCGGCAGCTTCGACAAGTCCGCCGTGACCCGCGGCGGCCTCGGCGGCCACAGCAGCTCCGGCTCCAGCGGCGGCTGATCACCCCATGCAGCGGCACACCATCGAGCCCCGCCCCGACTGGCAGAAGACCGTCGAGGAACAGGGCCTGATCTATCCCCTCACCCGCTACCCCGACGACTCCCTGCGCCCCTACTGGGACGAGAGCGCGTACTACTCCTTCTCGCTCCCCGAGGTCGAGGCGCTGGAGAACGTCGTCGAGGAACTGCACGCCATGTGCCTGGCCGCGGCCGCGCACATCGTCGAGCACGACCGCTTCGCCGACCTCGGCATCACCGACCCCAAGCTCGCCGCGCTGATCGCCGAGTCCTGGCGCCGCCGCGCCGAACAGCCCTCCCTCTACGGCCGTTTCGACCTGCGCTACGACGGCACCGGCAGCCCGGCCAAGATGCTGGAGTACAACGCCGACACGCCCACCTCCCTCGTGGAGGCGGCCAGCCCGCAGTGGTTCTGGATGGAGGAGCGGTTCCCCGGCGCCGACCAGTGGAACTCCCTCCACGAGCGCCTCGTCGACGCCTGGCGCCGGCAGGCCGAGCTGCTGCCGCCCGGCCCGCTGCACTTCGCGCACTCCGAGACCGACGAGCTCGGCGAGGACCTGATGACGGTCGCCTACCTCCAGGAGACCGCCGAGCAGGCCGGCCTGGACACCCAGGCCCTGTCCGTCGAGCAGATCGGCTGGGACAGCCTCTCCGGCCGCTTCGTGGACGAGAAGCTCCGCTTCATCCGCAGCTGCTTCAAGCTCTACCCGTGGGAGTGGCTGGCCACGGACGAGTTCGGCCCGCAGGTCCTCGGCACCTACGACCACGGCGGCGGCTCCGGCACCACCTGCTGGATCGAGCCGCTGTGGAAGATGCTGCTGTCCAACAAGGCGCTGCTCGCGATCCTGTGGGAGCTCTTCCCGGAGCACCCGAACCTGCTGCCCGCCTACCTCGACGGCCCGCGCGAGCTGGCGGAGCCCGGCTCCGGCGGCTTCGTGTCCAAGCCGCTCCTCGGCCGTGAGGGCGCGGGGGTCACCCTGCACGAAACGGGCGGGGACGGCGAGCCGTTCGTACCGGAGGAGGGGGAGCGGTACTGCTTCCAGGGCCTGGCCCCGCTGCCCGACTTCGACGGCAACCGGGTGGTGCTCGGCGCATGGGTCGTCGAGGACGAGGCGGCGGGGCTCGGCATCCGCGAATCGGCGGGGCCGGTCACGGACGAGTACGCCCGCTTCCTGCCCCACGTCATCCTGTAGCCGCGGACGGTACCGGGGCTACGCGCCCAGCACCGACCTGAGCTGGTCCAGCCCCCAGTCCAGGTCCTCCTTGCTGATGACCAGCGGCGGGGCGAGCCGGATCGTCGACCCGTGGGTGTCCTTCACCAGGACCCCCAGCTCCATCAGCTTCTCGGAGATCTCCCGGCCCGTTCCGTGGGACGGTTCGATGTCGACGCCGGCCCACAGCCCGCGCCCCCGTACGGCGGTCACGGCGCCGCCGACGAGCAGGCCCAGCTCGCGGTGCAGGTGGTCGCCCAGTTCGGTGGCCCGCTGCTGGAACTCCCCGGTCCGGAGCATCGCGACGACCTCCAGGCCGACCGCGCAGGCGAGGGGGTTCCCGCCGAAAGTGGAGCCGTGCTGGCCGGGCTTGAACACGCCGAGCACGTCCCGGTCGGCGACCACGGCCGACACCGGCACCACGCCGCCGCCGAGCGCCTTGCCGAGGATGTAGACGTCCGGGACAACCCCCTCGTGCTCGCACGCGAAGGTCCTGCCGGTCCGCCCCAGCCCCGACTGGATCTCGTCCGCCATGAAGAGGACGTTCCGCTCGCGCGTCAGCTCCCGTACGCCGCTCAGGTATCCGGCGGGCGGCACCAGCACCCCCGCCTCGCCCTGGATCGGCTCCAGCAGCACGGCCACGGTGTTCTCGGTGACGGCGTGGGCCAGCGCGGTGAGGTCCCCGTACGGAACGATCTCGAAGCCCGGCGTGTACGGACCGAAGTGGTCGCGGGCGTCGTGGTCCGTCGAGAAGGAGACGATGGTCGTGGTCCGCCCGTGGAAGTTGTCCGCGGCGACCACGATCTTGGCGTGCCCGTCCGGGACGCCCTTGACCTCGTAGCCCCATTTGCGGGCGGTCTTCACCGCCGTCTCCACGGCCTCCGCGCCCGTGTTCATCGGCAGCACCATCTCCTTGCCGCACAGCGCGGCGAGTTCGGCGCAGAAATCGGCGAAGCGGTCGTGGTAAAAGGCGCGCGAGGTGAGGGTGACCCGTTCCAGCTGGGCCCGCGCGGCGTCGATCAGGCGGCGGTTGCCGTGCCCGAAGTTGAGGGCCGAGTACCCGGCGAGCATGTCGAGGTATCTGCGGCCCTCCACATCGGTCATCCACGCGCCGTCCGCGGAGGCGACGACCACGGGCAGCGGATGGTAGGTGTGTGCGCTGTGCGCGTCGGCGGTGCGGATGGCGTCAGTGGTAGTCGACACGGGGTCTCCGATCGTCCGTCTTGCCGGGTGAAGCGGTGACGAGGGTGGCGTCACCTTCTTATCGTCGCTCGTATCGCGGACGCAGAAACCTTCCGCGCGGCGCGCCCGCTAAGGTGGTCGGTACGCACGGCGACTGGCGTACGGAGAACCAACTCCGGGGGAGTCGTGCGCGCTCGACCGCACACAGGGCCGCTCGCCTGGGCCTCGCGGGGTACCGATCACATCGACCCCGGAGGAGCCCGCCATGTCCGCGCGCCGCCATCCCGCCCTTTCCGCGACCGATCCCGAACTGGCGTCCTTCGTCGCGGCGGAGGAAGTGCTCCAGGCACAGACCCTGCGCCTGATCCCCAGTGAGAACTACGTGTCCGCGGCCGTCCTCGAAGCCTCCGGCACCGTGCTGCAGAACAAGTACAGCGAGGGCTACCCCGGCCGCCGCTACTACGAGGGCCAGCAGAACATCGACCGCGTCGAGGCGCTGGCGATCGAGCGGGCGAAGGGCCTGTTCGGCGTCGACCACGCCAACGTCCAGCCGTACTCCGGCTCCCCGGCCAACCTGGCCGTGTACCTGGCCTTCGCGAAGCCGGGCGACACGGTGATGGGCATGGCCCTGCCGATGGGCGGGCACCTGACGCACGGCTGGGGCGTCTCGGCGACGGGCTCGTGGTTCCGCGGCGTGCAGTACGGCGTCAGCGCGGAGACGGGGCTCATCGACTACGACGCGGTGCGCGAGCTGGCCCTCGCCGAGCGGCCCAAGCTGATCTTCTGCGGCGGCACGGCCCTGCCGAGGACCATCGACTTCGCCGCCTTCGCGGAGATCGCGCGGGAGGCCGGCTCGATCCTGGTCGCGGACGTGGCCCACATCGCGGGCCTGATCGCGGGCGGCGCGCACCCGTCCCCGGCGGGCCACGTGGACGTCATCTCCACCACGACGCACAAGACCCTGCGCGGTCCGCGCGGCGCGATGCTGATGTGCCGGGAGGAGCACGCGAAGGCGATCGACAAGGCGGTCTTCCCGGGCCTCCAGGGCGGCCCGCACAACCAGACGACGGCCGGCATCGCGGTGGCGCTGCACGAGGCCGCGCAGCCGTCCTTCGTCACGTACGCCCACGCGGTCGTCGCCAACGCGAAGGCGCTGGCGGCGGCGCTGCTGGAGCGTGGCTTCGACCTGGTCTCGGGCGGTACGGACAACCACCTGATCCTGATGGACCTGACGGGCAAGGACGTGCCGGGCAAGGTCGCGGCGAAGGCGCTGGACCGGGCCGGGATCGTCGTGAACTACAACACGGTCCCGTTCGACCCGCGCAAGCCGTTCGATCCCTCGGGGGTGCGGATCGGTACGCCGTCGCTGACGTCGCGGGGCCTGGGGGTGGAGCACATGCCCGTCGTGGCGGCCTGGATCTCGCGCGCGGTCGACGCCGCGGCCAAGGGGGACGAGCAGGCCCTCGCCGTGGTCCGCGCGGAGGTCGCGGACCTCATGGCAGCCTTCCCGGCCCCGGGCCTCCCCCTGTCCTGACCCGCGGCACCGCTGCCGGGGCGCCGCCCCGGACCCCGCGCCTCAAACGCCGGCGGGGTTGGATCCTCCAGCCCGCCCGGCGTTTGAGGGCGGACCCGCGCCGGTGGCGGCCGCGAAGGCCCCGCGCAGCGGTTCACCCGGGGAAAGCGGTCGCTCGGCCGGGGCGGGATCCGGCCGCGCCGCTACCGCCCGGTACCCCGGCGCGGCACGGCCCGCACCCCCGCGACCCGGAAGGTTCCGGCCAGCGGAGGGCCCGAGCCCGCCCCCGCACCTGAGAGAATGAAGCCATGGCTTCTGATCGTCCTCGCGCGCTCTCCGGCATCCAGCCCACCTCCGGTTCGTTCCACCTCGGGAACTACCTCGGAGCCATTCGCCAGTACGTCGCCCTCCAGGAGACGCACGACGCGTTCTACATGGTCGTCGACCTGCACGCGATCACCATTCCGCAGGATCCGAAGGATCTGCGCGCGAACACCCGCCTCTCCGCCGCACAGCTGCTCGCCGCCGGCCTGGACCCCGAGCGCTGCACGCTCTTCATCCAGAGCCACGTGCCGGAGCACGCGCAGCTCGGCTGGGTCATGAACTGCATCACCGGTTTCGGCGAGGCCAGCCGGATGACCCAGTTCAAGGACAAGTCCGCCAAGGGCGGCGTGAACAACGCCACCGTCGGCCTGTTCACGTACCCGATCCTCCAGGTCGCCGACATCCTGCTCTACCAGGCGAACGCCGTCCCCGTCGGCGAGGACCAGCGCCAGCACATCGAGCTGACCCGCGACCTGGCCGAGCGCTTCAACCAGCGCTACGGCCAGACCTTCACCCTCCCCGCCGCGCACATCGTCAAGGAGGTCGCGAAGATCTACGACCTCCAGGACCCGGCGATCAAGATGTCGAAGTCCGCGTCGTCGCCCAAGGGCCTGATCAACCTCCTCGACGAGCCCAAGGTCACCGAGAAGAAGATCAAGAGCGCGGTCACCGACACCGAGGCCGAGGTCCGCTTCGACACCGAGAAGAAGCCCGGCGTCAGCAACCTGCTCACGATCTACTCCACCCTCACGGGCGAGACGATCGCCGAGCTGGAGACGAAGTACGAGGGCAAGGGCTACGGCGCGCTGAAGACCGACCTGGCCGGTGTGATGGTCGATTTCGTCACACCCTTCAAGCAGCGCACCCAGGAGTACCTGGACGACCCCGAGACGCTGGATTCCCTCCTGGCCAAGGGCGCGGAGAAGGCCCGCGCGGTCGCCGCCGAGACCCTCGCGCAGGCGTACGACCGGCTCGGTCTGGTGCCCGCCAAGCACTGACGAACGCAACTACGGACAGAGGGCTCTGGCACGAAAGGGGGTGCTGCCGCCACACTGGGGCGGCAGCAGTCCACATCGACAAGCGGAGGAGAGATACGTGGGGACCGTAACGCTCGGCGTTTCGATCGCGGTCCCGGAGCCGTACGGCAGCCAGCTCCAGGAGCTGCGCGCGGGCTTCGGGGACGCTGCCGCGCACGGCATCCCCACGCACGTCACCCTCGTACCGCCCACCGAGGTGGAGGCGGACCGGCTCCCGGCGATCCGCGCCCACCTCTGCGAGGTCGCGGCCGCCTTCCGGGCCTTCCGGATGCGGCTGGGCGGGACGGGAACCTTCCGCCCCCTCTCGCCTGTCGTCTTCGTTCAGATCGTCGAGGGCGTCGCGGGCTGCACCCGCCTCCAGGGCGAGGTCCGCGACCCCGCCGGGCCGCTCGACCGCGAGCTGGCCTTCCCGTACCACCCGCACGTCACGGTCGCCCACGGGATCTCCGAGGAGGCGATGGACCTGGCGTTCACGACCCTCGCCGAGTACGCCGCCGAGTGGGTCTGCGCGGGCTTCGCGCTCTACGAGCAGGGCTCGGACGGGGTCTGGCGCAAGCTGCGCGAGTACCCGTTCGGGACCGGACCCGCCGTCGTGCCGGCGCAGCCGGGCTGCCCGGCTGAAGCGGCTGAGGCGGCCGGAGCGGCCGGGGCGACCATACGGCCGTCCTGACGGAGCGGGCGCAGGGTCAGCCGGGCGGTGCGCCGGGCACGGAACCTCAGCCTTCGCAGGACCAGGGTGTGGAACGGGCGGCCCGTCGGGCGCGCTTCGCGAAAAGTCACAATCGAGGACCGTAGTCCCCAAAACCGACAATCCCGGCTATTTCCGGCGTCTCATTTACGGTGACTCCATGGACTGGCTGACGAAACTCCCGGTGATCGGTCCGTTGGCGGCCCGTCTGACCCGGACCCACGCGTGGCGTTCGTACGAACGCCTCGACCGCGTGCACTGGACCCGGCTCGCCGCCGCGATCACCTTCATCAGCTTCCTCGCGCTGTTCCCGCTGATCACCGTCGCCGCCGCGGTGGGCGCGGCGCTGCTCAGCGAGGAGCAGCTGGACCGGCTGGAGAAGAACCTCTCCGAACAGGTCCCGGGCATCTCCGACCAGCTCGACATCGACGGGCTCGTCGCGAACGCGGGCACGGTCGGCCTCGTCGCCGGCGCCCTCCTGCTCTTCACCGGCATCGGCTGGGTGGGCGCGATGCGGGACTGCCTGCGCGCGGTGTGGGACAAGGACGACGAGGACGACGGGAGCCCGTTCGTCCGCAAGGGCAAGGACGGGCTCGTCCTGCTCGGCCTCGGCGGGGCGGCCCTGGCCTCGGCCGTGGCCTCGATCCTGGGATCCAGCGCGGTCGGGAAGTCCGCCGACTGGCTGGGGATCCCGCGCGAGGGCGCGGGCGGCGCCCTGCTGCGCTCCCTCGCCTTCCTCGTCGGCGTCGTGGCCGCCTTCCTGCTGCTGCTCTACCTCCTGACCCTGCTCCCCGGCGTCGAACCGCCGCGCGGCCGCCTGATCCAGGCGGCCCTGATCGGCGCGGCGGGCTTCGAGCTGCTGAAACTGCTGCTGAGCGGCTACATGCGGGAGGTCGCCGCCAAGAGCATGTACGGGGCCTTCGGCGTGCCGATCGCCCTGCTGCTCTGGATCAACTTCACGGCGAAGCTGCTGCTCTACGTCTCGTCCTGGACGGCGACCCGCGACGACGGCGAGGGCGACGGCGGCGGAGCGGAGAACGGCGAGAACGGTGCGCCCGGCGACGGCGCGCACGAGCCGCCGCCGGGCGCACCGGAGCCTTCCGGCGCCCGGTGAAACGGCTTGAAATCGCAGGTGGGGGGCGCCGGAGACTCGTTCGGGTGAATCCACGGCCCGGCCCCGGGAGGGGTGGGTAGGCCTGCCACGGGGTTCCGTGCACGATGCAACGGGACCGATCGTCCGGGGCCCGGACGGGCGCCTGTCCGGCATCACCGTCGACCTGACCAACCCGTCCAGCCAGGCCGGCTGGTCCACCCAGCGCACCTTCTGACCGAACGAACGAACGAAGGGGCGGGGCCGGTCCGGGCCTGGACGGGCCGGTCCGGCCGGCCCCGTCCTACACCAGGTCCTCGCCCCGGCTCCGGCGGCCCCGGGGCCAACGGCGGTTGACCACGTAGGCGCCGCCCGCCAGCACGGCCAGCGCACCGCCCGCGACGCCCAGAGCGGTGCCGATGCCGCCGCCCGGCCCTCCGGCCGCCGACGGGTTGTTCTCGTGCGACTGGGCCGGGGAGCCGTGCGCGGAGGTGTCCGCGCTCTTCGGCGGCACCAGCTCACCCACCGGCTTGACCTTCCCGGCCGCCGTGAAGCCCCAGTCGAAGAGGGCGGCGGTCTCCTCGTAGACCGAGTTCGCGCCGCCCGCGCCCGGGTTCATCACCGTGACCAGCAGCTTGCGGGAGCCCTGCTGCGCGGCGCCGGTGAAGGTGGAGCCGGCCATGGTGGTGTTGCCGTTCTTCACCCCGGCGATGCCCTTGTACGGGGAGAGGCCGCCCGCGCCCGTCATCAGCCGGTTGGTGTTCGTGATCTCGAAGTGGTCCCGCGGCTTCCCGGCCTCCTGCTTGCCGGGGAACTTCGCGCTCACCGTGCCGCAGTACTCCCGGAAGTCCTGCTTCTGCAGCCCGGAGCGGGCGATGAGCGTCAGGTCGTACGCGCTCGACACCTGATCGGGGGCGTCGTAGCCGTCGGGGGACACGACGTGGGTGTCCAGCGCCTGGAGCTCCTCGGCGTGCGCCTGCATGTCCTTGACGGTCTTCTCGACGCCGCCGTTCATGGCCGAAAGCACGTGCACGGCGTCGTTTCCCGACCGCAGGAACACCCCGAGCCACAGGTCGTGGACGGAGTACTCCAGGTCCTCCTTGACCCCGACCAGGCTGCTGCCCGGGCCCACGCCCTCCATGTCCTGGTCGGTGACCTTGCGGACCTGCTCCTTGGGCAGCCCCGGCAGCAGGGTGTCCGCGAACAGCATCTTCATCGTGGAGGCCGGCGGCAGCCGCCAGTGCGCGTTGTGCGCCGCCAGGACCTCGCCGGACTCGGCGTCGGCGACGATCCACGACCGCCCGGTGAGGTTCGTCGGCAGGGCGGGGGCACCGGGCAGCAGGTTCACCTGCGTCCCCGGCTGCCCGAGCAGGGATCCGCCGACCGTGGACATCGAGGCGGGCGGCGCCGGCGCCGCCGGGGCCTGCGGCGCCTTGGCGGGGCCGCCCTTTCCGTCGGCCGGCGGGGTCGGCGCGGCGTGTGCGGGGGCCACCAGCATGGTGGGGACCAGCAACGCGGCGGATAGGACCGTCAGGGCGGTCGTCTTGGCAGACACGCAGGTGAAAGTACATCCCGATGAGCTGGATGATGTCGCGGACCGGCCAATTCGCGGCAACCACCCCCGGGACAGCCCACCCCGGCGCGTCCGTCCTGGGGACGAATCCGATACTGAAGGCATGAAACTGAGCCGTGCCGCCTCCTGGTTCCTGCTCGCCTTCGGAGTGTGGAGCTGGTTCATCTGGGTGTCTTTCGTCCGGAACCTGTGGAAGAACGGCAGTGGCCAGGCCTTCGATGCGGCGGGTGATCCCACTTCGTTCTTCTGGGTGCACCTGACGCTCGCGGTGATGTCCTTTCTCCTGGGGACGGCGGTCGGTGTGATCGGGTTGCGCGGGGTCCTGGCCCTGCGGCGCGGATCACGTACGGACAAGGGTGGCTCGGCATGACGATCCTGGTTTTCGCGCTGGTCGCGCTCGCGGTCTTCGCCCTGCTGGTCCTGGTCCACCGCTGGCTGTGGATCCGCCTGGTCCGCGACACCACCGCCCCCGGCGGCGTGACCCGCCGCATCGGCACGGCCTTGGCCATCGCCCTGCCCCTCCTCTCTGTGGCCGCCCTGACCACGGGCCGCGCCGGGGCGCCCTTCTGGCTGCAGCAGACGGTTGCCTGGCCCGGGTACCTCTGGCTCGCGGTGCTCTTGTACCTGACCCTGACGATGCTGCTCGCGGAGCCGATCCGCGCGCTGTTGCTCCGCCGTCTGGCCCACCGCGCCACCTCCGGAGCGGTGGACGGGCCTGCCGGGCCCGGCCCGGCGGACGCGGACACGGGCGCCGCGGTGGAGCCCGGCGCGGTGGTGGCCGCGGGCCGTGCGCCCGGCCCGCAGGGCCGCGCCCCCCTCGCCGAGCGCCCCTCGCGCGATGCCGCCGGCCCGCAGGGCCACGCCTCCCCGCAGGAGTCGGCCGCGGCCGCAACCGACGCGCCGGCCGGCACCGACGGGCCCGCCGCCGCAGACGGGCTCACCGCAGGCGTCGGTCTGACCCGGCGCCGGTTCGTCGCGCGCGCCGTCGGCGGGGCGGCCGCCGCCGTGGCCGTCGGGACCGTCGGCGCCGGGACGTACGGGGTCCTGCGCGGGCCGAGCGTGCGGCGGGTGCAGGTCCCCCTGGCCAAACTGCCGCGCGCGGCACACGGCTTCCGGATCGCCGTCGTCAGCGACGTCCACCTCGGCCCGGTGCTCGGCCGCGCCCACGCCCAGCGCATCGTCGACACCGTCAACCGGACCCAGCCCGACCTCATCGCCATCGTCGGCGACCTCGTCGACGGCAGCGTCCCGGACCTCGGGCCCTCGGCGGAGCCGCTGCGCGAGCTCACGGCCCGCCACGGCTCGTTCTTCGTCACCGGGAACCACGAGTACTTCTCCGGCGCCCAGCAGTGGATCGACCACGTCCGCGAACTGGGGCTGACCCCCCTGGAGAACGCCCGCCGCGCGCTCCCGCACTTCGACCTCGCCGGCGTCAACGACATCCAGGGGGAGCAGGAGGGGACCGGCCCCGACTTCCAGGCCGCCCTCGGCGACCGCGACCGGACGCGGGCCGCCGTACTCCTCGCCCACCAGCCCGTCGTCATCCACGACGCCGTCCGCCACGGCGTCGACCTCCAGCTCTCCGGCCACACCCACGGCGGCCAGCTCTGGCCCGGCAACTACCTCGCCGAGCTCGCCAACCCCACCGTCGCCGGCCTGGAGCGCTACGGCGACACCCAGCTCTACGTCTCCCGCGGGGCCGGCGCCTGGGGACCCCCGGTCCGGGTGGGGGCGCCGTCCGACATCACCGTCGTCGAACTCGCCTCATATCAGGCCTGACCCGCCCCGAGAAGGGTGAACGCGGGGACGAGTTCGACGTCCCCACGATCGGGTGGATCGCCGACTTCCCGCGCGGACGAGTTCCTCGCCCCGCTCGGAGGCGGCTGCGGCTGCGACTACGCGGGGTCCGGGTCGGGGTCCGAGGCCTTGCGCCGGGCCCCGGCCGTCGCCGTCTGCGCCATGCCCGGAAGGAAGTCCGCGAACAGCTCGTGCACTTCCCGCACCAGCGGCCGCAGCACCCGGAACCGGGCCAGCACGATGCCCCGCGTCGTCAGCTGCGCGCCGCGCTCGGCGAGCCGCCGCGTCTTCTCGCTGTTCGGGGAGCGGTCGAAGACCCAGTACAGGACCAGACCCATCTGCGAGAGCCACATCAGCTCGGGCAGTACGTCGACCAGCTCGGCCGGCACCTTGGTCTTCGCCCCCGCCAGCACCTCGCGGTGGATGTCGATCGCCGCCTGCCGCGCCGGCTCCGATTCCGGCGAGAACGGGCTGAGCGGACTCTCGGGGTCCGCCGCGTTCTTGAAGAACTGCGAGGCGAACTCGTGGTACGGGGCCGCGATGTCCATCCAGCTCGTCAGCACGCCCGCGAGCCGCTTCTGCAGATCGGTCTCGCTGTCCAGGATGGGTCGGACCGCCTTCTGATGGGCGGCGCCGATCCGGTCGTAGAACCCCTGGACCAGGTGTTCCTTCGACTCGAAGTAGTAGTAGGCGTTGCCGACCGAGACACCGGCCTCCTTCGCGATACCCCGCATCGTCGTCTTGTCGAAGCCGCGCTCCTGGAAGAGCCGGAGCGCGGTTTCGAGGATGAGCGTGCGGGTCTGCTCGCTCTTGGGAGCCTTCTGATCAGTCACGGTGTATGAGCCTATCGGGGGACGGAGCACTGGTCGTCACAGGCCGGTCCCTCGACGCCCTCGGGGTGGCCCTCGGTGCGCACGGCCTGCCGCCACGCGGAGGCCGTGTACATCGCCGCCCGGGCGAAGGGCCGACCGGCCGGGGTGGCCAGCCAGTTCGCCCTCGGCCGGTGTTCGACCAGTGCCCACAGGCAGACGATGAAGGCGTCCGTCCCGGTCCAGACCTGCCCCGAGTCCCCGACCACGGTGATCTCCCGGAGCGTCGACTCGTGGTCGAGCCTCGGGAACCGCCGCCGCGCCTCGTGGGACGCGGCGGGGACCAGGTCGAGCGGGACCAGCCGGCGCTGTGCGAGCAGCCAGTGCCGGATGTGCACGCAGAGCGGGCAGTTTGCGTCGTAGAGCACGGTCAGCTTCCGGACCGGCAACCCGGGCGCCACCGTTCAGGCCCCGGCCGGCGCGGTCCACCCCTGCGGGGCGACCGGCGGGGTCTGCTGGCGCTCCATGATTCCGCGGCGGCGCATCTTGTTCAGCACCCACACGTTGCCGAGGTGCATGAACCCGAGGACCAGCAGGACGACGCCGAGCTTGACCGAGAGCGCCTCGAAGAGGCCGCGGGCCGTTTCGATCTCCTCGCTCGACCGCAGGTAGAGGGTCACGAAGCCGATGTTCACGAGGTAGAAGCCGACCACGAGCAGCTGGTTCACGGCGTCCGCGAGCTTCTCGTTCCCCTGGAGGACGTCGCCGATGAAGACGCGGCCGTTACGGCTGAGCGTGCGGGCCACCCAGACGGTGAGCCCGATGCTGATGAGCAGGTAGATGACGTACGTGACCACGGTGAGGTCCATTGCCCCAGCCCCCTTGAACGCGTTCAATACTGCTGACAGGGATGACTGTAGGGCTTTTTTTGAACAGGTTCAAGCGAATGGCGGAACGGCCCCCGCGCATCCGGGTCCCGCCCCCGGAGCCCCGGTCCGCCGGTCCCGGTTCCCGGGCTCCGGGGCTGGGCCGGACGGCCCAATCGGGTCACCCCCGGGTGGTGACGCCCGGCGACAGGGGTGACCACGATGCGTTACACATAGCCACCGAGAGTGACTGCGACCTTCATTTGAAAGCGAGGCAGCCCATGTCGGTGGAGACGGCCCCAGGCACCCGGACCGCAACGGCTCAGCAGCATCAGGAACAGCTCAGTCTCAGTACGGCGGCGGCGCGCACCCTCGCGACGACGACCAAGTCCGAACCGCAGATGCAGGGCATCAGCTCCCGCTGGCTCCTGCGCAAACTGCCCTGGGTGCACACCCCCGGCGGCGTCTACCGGGTGAACCGGCGCCTCTCGTACGTGCTCGGGGACGGCCGCGTCGCCTTCGTCAAGAACGGCTCCAAGGTCCAGGTCATCCCGGCCGAGCTGACCGAACTGCCCCTCCTGCGCGGCTTCGACGACCAGCTCGCGCTCGGTGCGCTGGCCGAGCGCTTCGTGCAGAAGGAGTACCAGCCCGGCCAGGTCATCGTGCACGCCGGCAAGAAGGCCGACCACGTATACCTCATCGCCCACGGCAAGGTCGAGAAGGTCGGCCCGGGCAAGTACGGGGACGAGAACATCCTCGGCAGGCTCGGCGACGGCGACACCTTCGGCTGCCACACCCTGACCCGGTCCAAGGGCACCACCTGGGAGTTCACCGCCCGCGCGACGACCGCGGTCACCCTCCTCGCGCTCCCGGAAACGGCCTACCGGGCGGTCGCCGACCAGTACGAGCACCTGCGCGCGCACGTCGCGAGCCAGAACGGCAGCAGGAACGGCTTCAAGACCAACAAGGTGGGCGAGAAGCTCATCGAACTGAGCGCCGGCCACCACGGCGAGGCCGTGCTGCCGGGCGCCTTCGCCGACTACGAGCTCACGCCACGCGAGTACGAGCTGAGCGTGGCCCAGACCGTGCTGAAGGTCCACACCCGCGTCGCCGACCTCTACAACCAGCCGATGAACCAGACCCACCAGCAGCTGCGGCTCACCGTCCAGGAGCTCCGCGAGCGGCAGGAGTACGAGCTCGTCAACAACCCGGAATTCGGGCTGCTCCACAACACCGACTTCGACCAGCGCATCCAGACGCACTGCGGCCCGCCGACCCCGGACGACCTCGACGACCTGCTCAGCATGCGGCGCGGCACCCAGTACCTGTTCGCCCACCCCAAGGCCATCGCCGCCTTCGGCAAGGAGTGCAACAAGCGGGGGCTGAACCTCGGCCACGTCGAGGTCGACGGCCACCACATCCCGGCCTGGCGGGGCGTGCCGATCCTGCCCTGCGGGAAGATCCCGCTCACCGAGCAGCACACCTCCTCGATCATCGCCGTGCGGACGGGCGAGGACAACGAAGGAGTGATCGGGCTCTACCAGACCGGCCTGCCGGACGAGTACGAGCCGGGGCTCAACGTCCGCTTCATGGGGATCGACGAGCGCGCGATCATCTCGTACCTCGTCACCGCCTACTACTCGGCGGCCGTGCTGGTCCCGGACGCCATCGGCGTCCTGGAGAACGTGGAGGTCCGCCCGCGCGCGTGAACCCCGTCCGTGGCCCGGCCCGTCCCCTCGGCCCGTCCCTTCTTCGGCCCGACCGGACGCGGTGGATCAGGCCTGAGGGTCCTGCTCCTCCGCGGCGGGCTTCGGCTGCTTCTTGCGCGGTCGTCCCGCCTTCAGGAGCTGGTCCACGTCGAGGGTGACCTTCGCGCCCAGCGTGTCGGGCAGGGTCGCCAGTTCACCGGCCGCGTGAATGCGGTGGCTCGTGTACTCGCCCTCGACGGGGTCGGTCAGGACGTGCACCCGCTGGTGCTTGCGGTTGACGATGACGTAGACCGGGATCCGGGCCTGGGCGTAGGCCACGGCCTTGGCGCGCAGGTCGTTGTTGTAGTTCGACGAGGTCACTTCCAGGACCAGGCGGAAGGCCACCGGGTCGTAGCAGTTGAACTCGACCAGGTGGTCGTCGATGTCGGCGTCGACCACGGACAGGTCGGGGATGGCGTAGTCCTCGGACCCGTCGGGCAGCCAAAGGCCGATGCCCTGCACGACATGCGACTCGGGCCCATGCAGGCCTGCACTCAGAAAAGGCAGCATGAGTTCAGTGAGGACCAGGGCGTGCGGGACATCCGGCGGTGGGGTCACGGTGAGGATGCCTCCGATGATCTCGACGCGGTAGCCGGGGTTCTGCTCCATGAGCCTGTCGGCCTCCTCGAGGAGGGTCAGCGGACTCTCCTCGTCGGCGTACTCAGGGTGCTCGACGGGTGCTGTGGACATTCCGGGCCTCCCGTGGGCTGGGTCGAGAGCATCATCGTAGGACGGCGCGGCCCCTTCGCGCGGTATGCGGACGATTCACCGGAAGGAGCGGTTCAGGAACTCCAGCACCAGGCGGGTCGTCTCCTCCGGGCGCTCCAGCGACGGCAGGTGGCCCGCCCAGGGGAGCTCCCGGTGCTCGGCGCCCGGGACGAGGCGGGGAAGCTCGGCGGCGATCCGGCGGAAGTCGGGAAGGTCGTGGGCGCCGCCGAAGGCCAGCGTCGGGGCGGTGACCGAGGCCAGGTCGACGGGGGACTCGGGGAGTTCGTGGCTTTCGGTGACGGCCAGGGCGCCCTCGAAGTTCCGCAGCTGCATCGCGCGGACGAGGGCGTGCGCGTCGGCGTCGGCGTCCGGGCCGAGCCAGGTGCGGGCGTTGAACTCGGCGGCGCCGGCCAGGTCCCCCGCGTCGAGGAAGACGTCCTCGGCCGCGCCGAACTTCCGCAGTTCCGGGCTCGGTTCGTGCCCCGGCCGGCCGGGGCAGAGCAGGAGCAGCGAGGCCACCCGCTCGGGATGCAGCGCGGCGAGCGTCAGCGCGACCCGGCCGCCGTAGGAGCTCCCGACCAGGGCCGCCCGCTGCACACCGAGGTGGTCCAGCAGGTCCCGTACGTCGCCCACGTCGCTGTACGGGGACTCGGCGGCGGGGGAGTCCCCGCAGGTGCGGAAGTCGGGCCGGATCACCCGGAAGCCGGCCTCGGCCAGTGGGCGCCACTGCGGCTCCCACATGCGCCGGTCGCAGACGGAGGAGTGCAGCAGGACGACGGCGGGGCCGTCTGCCGGCCCGTCCACATCATGAGAAACGATCATCCGGTGATCTTCGCGGTTCGCGGGTCGCTCCGCCACCGTTTTCCGGGGCGGGCTCCCCGGGGTCGCCCGCCCGCCCCGCACCCTCAGAAGCTGAGCGACCGCGCGTAGTTGATCTGCGACATCACCCACGGGTAGGTGTTCGCGTCCACCGCCGGGATCATCGTGGAGTGGTGCCGGCCGCCGCTGGTGACCGTGATCTGGATGTAGCCGGTGGTCTTCTTCTCCTTCATCAGGAGGAAGAGCAGGCCGAGCAGGCAGAACAGGAAGAAGATGACCGCGAGCACGATCGCGTGGGCCGGGATCTTCTCCTCGGTGCGCGAGAAGTCGGTCGCGTTCCACATCGCGCCCCTGAGCGGCATCGTCCCCGACGGGGTGATGATCTGGTCCCCCGCGATGGTGATGTCGCCGAGGGACAGGCCGGCCCCGCCGACGGGGGCGGCGGAGTAGTCGACGGGGGCCGGAATGCCCGCGCCGCCGATGGTCGGCTGATAGGCCGGGGCCACCGGGTAGGGCTGCGGGTAGCCGTAACTGGCCTCTCCCGGGCCCCACTTGTAGCCCTCCGGGTCGGGCGTGCCGGGCTGGCCGCCCTGACTGGGGTCACTGGCGTACGGATTCGGCTGCTGCTCGCTCATACGGCCGATCCTTCCACAGGGACCCCCGCCCTGTACCCCCGGTCCCGTGCCCGGGGCCTCGCCGCGGCCGGCGGTGCGCCGGTCCGGCCCGGGTCGTTGTCAGTGGGCGCCCCTACGGTCGGAGGCATGGGAATGGTGACCTTCGTCGACGAGACGACCGCCGGAAGCCGGTGCGACGGCTGGGGACTTGAGATCGCCGAGGAGCGGCTCGCGCTGCGCGAGCTGATCCGGCGCAGGGTGTTCCAGGAGGTCGCGGAGTACCACGCGAAGCGGCCCGAGGTGTTCCAGGGGCTGGTGCGGCCGGAGGGCGCCGAGCGGACGCTCAACGGGTACGCGCTGCGGACCCCGCGCCGCATCGACCCGGAGAAGCAGACCGAGCTGGCGCTCCGGGCGTTCGAGCGCAACGGGTTCCTGGTCCTGGTGGGGGACCGTCAGGTGACCGAGCTGGACGCGGAGATATCGCTGCCGCCCGGCGTCGAGGTCACCTTCCTGAAGCTCGTCGCGCTGGTGGGTGGCTGATGACGCACGACTTCGAGGCCATGGCGGGCGAACTGGTCGTCAAGGTCGTGAGCCACTCGTTCCGGAACCCGGCGGTGCAGGAGCTGCTCGACGCCGTGCAGCGACTTGCCGACGCGGACCGCCGCCAGGTGGTCGCGGCCTTCGCCGACCGGTACCGCAGGGGGAGGGACACGGAGCCGGTCCAGCGCACCCTGCTGACCCTGATCGCGGTCGTCGGCCGCGGTCTGGACGGTCTTCCGCTGGCACAGGAGCGGACCGCCCGGCTCGATCGACTCTCCCGGTCCCACACCTGCTGGTACGCCGACCGCCACGAGGCCCTCGCTGATGCGGAGCTCGCCGCCGGGCAGGCGCTCGCTCCCGCCGTCGTCGCGACGATCCGGCGCAGCGCCATGAGCGCGTACCGCGACAGCACCCTCGTCGAGTTCGCCCGGCTGCTCACCGAACCCGTGCTCAACGTCGGCGAGGCGTGGGCGGAGCGGGCCATGGAGGACGAAGGCCGGCGGGAGCTGCTCGCGTACGCGCTGACCGCCAAGGCCGCCAAGCCCTCCGCCGCCTGGGAGAAGGGCGGCCGGGCGCTCGTCGACGGGCTCGGGGCCGACGCCGTGCGCGAGGCCGTGCTGCCGTGGCTCGCCCTCGTCGGGCGGCCCCGTACCTTCGAGCTGGAGCGGGAGGTGTACGAGCCGGACGTCAACAGCGCGTTCGACCCGTACAACGCCAACGCCCTGCGCGGCCTCGCCTGGCTGCTGTCCCTGCTCCCGCCGCACCCCGACACGGTGCGCGCCCTCGGCGCGCTCGTGGAGACCTCGCTGCGCAAGGCCGCCGGGCTCGGCCCGCGCAACCCCAAGGTGGCCAACGCCGCGGTCAACTCCCTGGCCCGCATGGAGGGTGAGGCCGCGCTCGCCGAACTCGCGCGGCTCGCGACCCGGGTGACGTACAAGGGCACCCTCAAGCTCGTCGAGGCGGCGCTGGAGACGAGGGCCGCTGCGCTCGGACTCAGCCGCGAGGAGATCGAGGAGCTGGCCGCTCCCGCGTACGGGCTGACGCAGGTGGGGAAGGCCGAGTTCCGTCTGGGGGAGGCCACCGCGCAGCTGGAGGTGCGCGGGAACCGGGCCGTGACGGTCTGGCGCAACGCCACGGGGAAGCAGGTCAAGTCCGCGCCCACCACGGTGCGGCGGAACCACGCCGAGGAACTCAGGGAACTCAAGGGCCTGGCCAAGGACATCGACAAGTCGCTGTCGGCGCAGTCGGAGCGGCTGGACCGGCAGTTCCTGGCCCGCCGCCGGTGGGCCTACGGGCCGTGGCGCGAGCGGTACCTCGACCACCCGCTGGTCGGCACCCTGGCCCGGCGGCTGATCTGGACCGTGGACGGGACGGCCGTCTGCTTCGCGGACGGGGCGCTGCGCACCCTCACCGGCGCCACCCTCACCGAGGGCGCCACCGTCGAGCTGTGGCACCCCGTCGGCCGGGAGCCCGCCGAGGTGCAGGCCTGGCGGGAGTGGCTGGAGCGGCACGCCGTGACCCAGCCCTTCAAGCAGGCGCACCGCGAGGTGTACCTGCTGACCGACGCCGAACGCAAGACGCGGAACTACTCCAACCGCTTCGCCGCACACATCCTGCGCCAGCACCAGTTCAACTCGCTGGCCGCCGCCCGGGGATGGAGCAACAGGCTCCGCCTCTGCGTCGACGACTCCGCCCCGCCCGCCACCCGCGAGCTTCCCCAGTGGGGACTGCGGGCCGAGTACTGGATCGAGGGCGAGGGCCAGGACTACGGGATCGACACCACCGAGGCGGGGACCTACCTGCGGCTGCGGACCGACCAGGTGCGCTTCTATCCGATCGACGCCCCCCAGAACCGGGCCGGCACGTACGGCGGCAGGTACGCGATGTGGCCGATACCCGGCCGCCGCCGCACCGTCGATCCGCTGCCGCTCAAGCGGATACCGGAGCTGGTGCTGAGCGAGGTGATGCGCGACGTCGACCTGTTCGTGGGCGTGGCCAGCGTCGGCAACGACCCGACCTGGTCCGACGGCGGGCCGCAGGGCCGCTTCCGCGAGTACTGGAACTCCTACGGCTTCGGCGAGCTGAACCAGAGCGCCGAGACCCGGCGGGTGCTGCTGGAGCGACTGGTGCCGCGGCTGGCCATCGCCGACCGGTGCACCGTCGAGGGCCGCTTCCTGCACGTGCGGGGCGAGCTGCACACGTACAAGATCCACCTGGGCTCGGGGAACATCCTGATGACCCCGAACGACCAGTACCTGTGCATCGTGCCAGGCGGTTCGGGCGGGGCGGGCGCCGCCGACCCCGGCTATCTGCCCTTCGAGGGGGACCGGACGCTGGCCGTCATCCTCTCCAAGGCGATGCTGCTCGCGAAGGACACGGAGATCACCGACCCGACGATCACCAGCCAGCTCCGCCGCTGACGCCGTGAGGGAACGACGAGGGCCCCGCCCCCGGACGAACCGGGGACGGGGCCCTCGTACAGACACGGACCAGAAGGTCAGAAGCGGCGCGTGATCAGCGCACGCTTGACTTCCTGGATCGCCTTCGTGACCTCGATGCCACGCGGGCACGCGTCGGTGCAGTTGAAGGTCGTGCGGCAGCGCCACACGCCGTCCTTGTCGTTCAGGATCTCCAGCCGCTGCTCGCCGGCCTCGTCACGCGAGTCGAAGATGAAGCGGTGCGCGTTGACGATCGCCGCCGGGCCGAAGTACTGGCCGTCGTTCCAGAACACCGGGCACGAGGACGTGCACGCGGCGCACAGGATGCACTTGGTGGTGTCGTCGAAGCGCTCGCGGTCCTCGGCGGACTGCAGGCGCTCGCGCGTCGGCTCGTTGCCCTTGGTGACCAGGAACGGCATGACGTCACGGAACGCCTGGAAGAAGGGCTCCATGTCGACGACAAGGTCCTTCATCACCGTGAGGCCCTTGATGGCCTCGACGGTGATCGGCTTCTCCGGGTTGATGTCCTTGATCAGCGTCTTGCAGGCGAGCCTGTTCTTGCCGTTGATCCGCATCGCGTCGGAGCCGCAGATGCCGTGCGCGCACGAGCGACGGAAGGTCAGCGTGCCGTCGAGGTCCCACTTGATCTTGTGGAGACCGTCGAGCACGCGCTCCTTCGGGTCGATCTCGACCTGGAAGTCCTGCCAGGTCGACTCCTCCGAGATCTCCGGGTTGAAGCGGCGGATCCGGAAGGTGACCGTGATGAACGGCGAGGCGGCGGCTGCCGCTTCCATCGTGTCCGTCTTGGACAGGGTCGGGGTGCCCATCAGTACTTACGCTCCATCGGCTGGTAGCGGGTGACGACGACAGGCTTGTAGTCCAGCCGGACGGAGTCCTTGCCGTCGGCGTCCACCTCGCGGTACGCCATGGTGTGGCGCATGAAGTTGACGTCGTCGCGGTTCGGGTAGTCCTCGCGGTAGTGACCGCCGCGGGACTCCTTGCGCGCCAGCGCGGACACGGCCATGACCTCGGCCAGATCGAGCAGGTTGCCCAGCTCGATGGCCTCCAGCAGGTCCGTGTTGAAGCGCTTGCCCTTGTCCTGGACGGACACGTTCTTGTAGCGCTCGCGCAGCTCCGCGATCTTCTCGACCGCGGTCTTGATGGTCTGCTCCGTACGGAACACCATCACGCACGCGTCCATCGTCTCCTGGAGCTCCAGACGCAGCTCGGCGACCCGCTCGTTGCCCGTGGAGTTGCGCAGGTGCTCGACGAGGTCGATGACCTGCTGCGCCGGGTTCTCCGGGAGTTCGACGTAGTCGTTCTCCTGCGAGTACCTGGCCGCGGCGATACCGGAGCGCTTGCCGAAGACGTTGATGTCCAGCAGAGAGTTGGTGCCCAGGCGGTTCGCGCCGTGCACCGACACGCACGCGACCTCGCCGGCCGCGTACAGGCCCGGGACGACGGTGGTGTTGTCGCTGAGGACCTCACCCTCGACGTTGGTCGGGATGCCGCCCATGGCGTAGTGCGCGGTGGGCTGGATCGGGATCGGGTCCGTGTAGGGCTCGATGCCCAGGTACGTACGCGCGAACTCGGTGATGTCCGGGAGCTTGGCGTCGAGCTGCTCCGGCGGGAGGTGCGTCAGGTCCAGGTACACGTGGTCACCGGCGGGACCGCAGCCGCGGCCCTCACGGATCTCGGTGTAGATGGAGCGCGAGACGACGTCACGGGACGCGAGGTCCTTCATGACCGGCGCGTACTTCTCCATGAAGCGCTCGCCGTCCTTGTTGCGGAGGATGCCGCCCTCACCGCGGGCGCCCTCCGTCAGCAGGATGCCCATGCGCCAGATGCCCGTCGGGTGGAACTGGAAGAACTCCATGTCCTCGAGCGGCAGGCCGCGGCGGTAGCAGGCCGCCTGGCCGTCACCCGTGAGGGTGTGCGCGTTGGAGGTCACCTTGAAGAACTTGCCGGTGCCGCCCGAGGCGTAGATGACGGCCTTCGCCTGGAACACGTGGATCTCGCCGGTGGCGAGCTCGTACGCGACCACACCGGCCGACTTCTTGACGCCGTCCTCCTCGACCAGGAGCTGGTCCAGGACGTAGAACTCGTTGAAGAACTCCACGCCCTCCTTGACGCAGTTCTGGTACAGCGTCTGGAGGATCATGTGACCGGTGCGGTCCGCGGCGTAGCAGGACCGGCGGACCGGCGCCTCGCCGTGGTTGCGCGAGTGGCCGCCGAAGCGGCGCTGGTCGATGGTGCCGTCCGGCGTGCGGTTGAACGGCAGGCCCATCTTCTCCAGGTCGAGGACCGCGTCGATGGCCTCCTTCGCCAGGATCTCGGCGGCGTCCTGGTCGACCAGGTAGTCACCGCCCTTGACCGTGTCGAAGGTGTGCCACTCCCAGTTGTCCTCTTCCACGTTGGCCAGCGCGGCGGCCATGCCGCCCTGCGCGGCGCCCGTGTGGGAGCGGGTGGGGTAGAGCTTCGTCAGCACCGCGGTGCGGCTGCGCTTCGTCGACTCGATGGCGGCGCGCATGCCCGCGCCGCCCGCGCCGACGATGACGGTGTCGTACTTGTGGATCTTCATTGGTTTCGCCTCAGCCCCGTTGCCTAGCGGATGTTCGGGTCGAAGGTGAAGATCACCAGCGTGCCCAGAAGGATGGTGAACACCGTGGCGGTGTAGAGCAGGCCCTTCAGCCACAGCCGCGTGTTGGCACGCTCCGCGTAGTCGTTGATGACGGTACGCAGGCCGTTGGCGCCGTGCAGCATGGCCAGCCACAGCATCAGCAGGTCCCAGACCTGCCAGAACGGGGACGCCCAGCGGCCGGCCACGAAGGCGAAGCCGATCTTGGAGACGCCGCCGTCCAGCACCAGCTGGATCAGCAGGTGGCCGATGACGAGGACGACGAGCACGATGCCCGAGAGGCGCATGAAGAGCCACGCGACCATCTCGAAGTTGCCGCGGGTCGAGCGGGGCGTTTTGCCCGTGCGCTTGCGCGGTGCCTCGATGTACGGCGCCGGGTTGTCGATGTCGTAGAGCGACAGACCCGATACGGACCCGCCGTCGCCCTTGGTCATGTCGACGGAAGAAGTGTCAGAAGACATGCGTGTCACTTCCCGAACAGTTCAAGGTAGGCGTGGCCCAGTACGGGGTACAGGGCCCCGACCATCAGCACGATCCAGATGCCCACGACCCACCAGAGCATCGTCTTCTGGTGGCGGGGGCCCTTGGACCAGAAGTCCACGGCGATGACACGAAGACCGTTGAGCGCGTGGAACAGGATGGCGGCGACGAGGCCGTACTCCAGCAGCGCGACGATCGGAGTCTTGTAGGTAGCCACGACATCGTCGTACGCCTCGGGAGAGACGCGGACGAGTGCGGTGTCGAGGACGTGTACGAACAGGAAGAAGAAGATGAGGACGCCGGTGACTCGATGAGCCACCCAGGACCACATTCCTTCCCGGCCGCGGTACAACGTTCCAGCCGGCACGGAAAACCCTCCGGAAGCGGGGCGGGGGCCAGCCGGCTTCTTTGTCGGTCGGGCCCGGCCGGGTACGGTCCTCCGGCCCCGGACATCGTAGCGACGCTTTGTCGGTTCCCTTGCGCGGGGGCCATCGGTGTGATCAAACAGGCACGTACGGACTATCCCACAGGGGCGAATAGCCCGATTTCCGCGCCAGACGGCCCATGCGGGGAGGTCAGCCAGCGTGTCAGATCCCAGAGCCTGGCCTGCGCGACACGGCGCAGCTCGTCCGCCGAGATCGAGCGCTCCTCGTCGACCTCGTGTCCCATCCGCCGCCGGATCGCCCCGAGCAGCTGGTCCGCCTGTTCCTCCGGCGGGTGGCCGTCGAGGCAGATGACGAAGGCGTGGCCGAACTTCCGTTCGTACTCGGCGTGGGCCGCGTCGAGCGCCAGCAGCGCCGCGTACGGTGCCCCGTGGTCCAGTTCCGCCGAGCACTCGGCGGCCAGCGCCTCGGTCAGGTCGGCCTGCGAGAGGTCGTACGAGGCCTCGTCCGCGGCGGCGAGCAGGGTGCCGGGATCCGGGTAGGGGCGGTGCGTGGCCACCCGGTGCGCCCAGCGCCGGCTGCCGCAGCACTGCAGCAGGGCGGCCTGGGCGGCTTCGGGGGACAGGGCGTTGAACCGCGCCAGTCCGGAGCCGTGTGAAGGATCGGAGCTGCCGCGGGCCTGTGCCGGAAGGTGGCTGGACAGCGGGGGGCTCCTCGGGACGCGGCGCGGGTGTCCCGCCACGCTATCGACGCAGGGCAGGGTGTGTCGTACCCATGCGGGGATTTCACCCGGAAGTGAGCCGAAAGGATGACGTGAGCGCGAAGGGCGGGCATGGTGGTGGCCCGGAAGGGGGAGGGCGACCGAGGCCGCCACCCCCCACAGGAGAGGCCCCGGCCGCCATCCGTCACGGGCTCGTGCGACAAGCCCGTACCCCTGTCAGCGCCCCGAGTGCGTTTTGTGTCACACCTCGCTCCGCACAGGATTGGTTGCGCGTTGTATCACTCGTGGACGAGAGGTGCTTGAAAGCCGTAACGTGCTGATTTGCGCCACACGTACAGGACAGTGAACGGGTTGGGGACTTTGCTGGGGGACGACGCGGAGCTGACCGCCGCGGTGCTCGCGGCACAGGACGGCGACGAGAACGCGTTCCGTGCTGTGTACCGCGCCGTGCACCCACGGCTGCTCGGTTACGTACGCACGCTCGTCGGAGACGGCGACGCGGAGGACGTGACCTCGGAAGCCTGGCTGCAGATCGCCCGCGACCTCGACTCCTTCACCGGAGACGCCGACCGCTTCCGCGGCTGGGCCGCCCGCGTCGCCCGCAACCGCGCCCTCGACCACATCCGCATGCGCGGCCGCCGCCCGGCCATCGGAGGCGACGACACCGAGCTGACCGGCTGGGCCGCCGAGTGCGACACCGCCGGCGCGGCGATGGAGTCCCTTTCCACCGGACGGACCATGGCGCTCATCGCGCAGCTTCCGCAGGACCAGGCCGAGGCCGTCGTCCTGCGGGTCGTGGTCGGGCTGGACGCCAAGAGCGCGGCCGAGACCCTCGGCAAGCGGCCCGGCGCCGTACGGACCGCCGCGCACCGCGGCTTGAAGAAGCTGGCCGAGCTGATCGGCGCCGAGGGCGCGGAGGCCGGGTTCGGGCCGGACCAGGGCACCGGCTCCGAGCCGGGCGGCCGGGTCGGCCATAATGCCGATGGCCGGCAGTGGGACGGCGGGGGCGGGAGGGATCTCGACGCCGTACCCGCGCAGCGTGGCCGAGGCGGGGGCTTCGTAGAACAAACCGGTGTGACGCATTCACGTTGGCGGACGCAGAAGGACATGTGATGGCCGACGAGCGCAACAGGTGGCTGGACGAAGCCGCGGCGGACAGACTGCTGCGCGGTGAACCGGCGGAACCTGTGGGGCCCGCCGCTGATCCGCGTGCCCGCATGCAGGCCGCCCGGCTGCGTGCCGCCCTGGACACCCTGGAATCCCTGGGAGCCGCGGCCGAGCCGTCGGCCGCGGGCGCGGAACTGCCAGGCGAGGCCGCGGCGGTGGCCGCCTTCCGCGCGGCGCACGGCGCCGCGGGTCCCGCGGTGGCCCGGCCCGGCGTCGCCGCATCCGGCGAACCCCTCGTCGGGCTCGTGGAAATCAGCCGCACCGCCCCCGCACGCGTGGCCCCCCGGCGCGGGCGGACCGTGAGCTTCGGCCTGGCCGCGGCCCTGGCGAGCGTCGCCGTCGGCGGCCTGGCCGCCGCCGCGGGCGCCGGGCTGCTGGAGCGGGCCCGGCACGACACCGCGGGACCCGGACCGGCGATGTCCGTCAGCGCCGGCGAGACCCCGGTACCGGGCACCGGCACGGGGGCACCGACCCTCACCCCGAAGCTGCTGTCCTCCCCGCCGCCGGACGGTTCGAGTCCGACGGCCGGCCCCGGCACGCCCCAGCCGCCGAGCGCGGACGGGCGAACGGCCCCCGGGACCGGAGGCAACGCGGGGACCTCGTCGGGCACCTCGACGACCGGCGGCTCGGACAAGGACGTTCAGGACGGCCAAAGCGGCGCGGGCAAGGACGGGGACCGGGACCGGGACACCTTCGGGCCCGGCGACGACGGCAGGGACCGCGAGCGCGAGCGGGAGCAGAACCGCCTCAAGGCCGTGAGCCTCTGCGAGGGGTACCGGACGGGCCGCCTCGACGACGACCGCCGCGAGCGGCTCTCGCGCCTGGCCGACGGGCTCACCCGCATCCCGGACTACTGCAAGTCGGTACTGGACGGGAACTCCGACGGCGGCGCGCGCGGCGACTCCCCGCTGCGGGACGGGCCGCTCAGGGCCACGACCCTGGAACGGGCGGTCCCGCTGGTCTCCGCGGCCCCGGGCACCGGCCGCTGATCCGCGTGCCGGCCGGTGTGCTCACCCGGCTGTAACACTTTTCGAACCGGTGGCGCAGTACATAACGAGCCGACTGGTCATCGGCCGCGCATGAGCCGGGGTTCCCCCCGTACCCCTGGGCTCTGCGCAACCGGCGCGGGCGGGGCACGTTCCCCCGGCCCTGCCCGCGCCCTTTACTTCGACCTCGTGGTCGCCTCGACCTCGTGCTCGCCTCGACCTCGTGGGACCGGATCGCGGTCCCACGTCATCCGGCCCGGCATCACCAGTAGACGACGACCTTGTCGCCGACGTTGACCTGGCCGAAGAGCGCCGACAGCTTGCCCTTGTCCCGGACGTTCACGCAGCCGTGCGAGGCGCCGTTGTAGCCGCGGGCCGCGAAGTCGGCCGAGTAGTGCACGGCCTGGCCGCCGCTGAAGAACATCGAGTACGGCATGGCCGTGTGGTAGAGCGTGGACGTCCAGTCCTTTTCCTTGCGGTCCACCTTGAACACGCCCTCGCGGGTCGGGGTGTTCTCCGAGCCGAAGCGCACGTCCATCGTCGAGATGACCTTGCCGTCGATCATCCAGGCGAGGGTGCGGCTCTCCTTGCTGATGCACATGACCCGGCCCTCCATGCAGCGCGGGTCCGGGGCGTCGACCTCGTTGACGGTCGGCGGGCGCAGCTCGGCGGCGGTGGGCTTCTTGCTGGCGCTCTGGATCTTCTTCCAGGTGGCCTCGTCGACCGAACCGGTCGCGTTCAGAGCGTTCTTCGACTGGAAGGACTTGACCGCGGCGGTCGTCTTGGAACCGTAGAAACCGGTCGGCGCGACCGACATCAGCTTGAGCTGCCGCAGGCGGGCCTGGAGCTCGCGCACCTGATCGGTGTCGTCGCCGTTGGCCATGATCTGCTTCACCGAGGGCGAAGGGGAGGCCGACGGCGAGGCCGAAGCGGAGGCAGAGGCCGACGGCGAGGCCTCGCCGGGCTTGTTGTCGGTGGTCGGAGAAGCTTCGGGGGAGGCGCCCGCCGTGGGCGAAGACGAAGCCGAGGAGGCGGAGCCGGCGGACTCCGTCTTCTGCGGCCCGCAGGCGGTCGCGGCGAGCGCGACGGCGGTTGCCACCCCGATCGTGCGGATTATGACTCTCTGGCGCTGCATTGCAGTCCCCCGGTTTCTACGTTGTGTATCTAGGTGATGCTTCGCCCGCATGGACAGTTGCACTGAGTCCCGGGATGTTGCGCCATTGTGACCAGCAGCCGTCCGCGGCCTTACGAAGCGATGCGCGGGCAAGGTTGTACCAGTCCCGGGCCCGGTGGCTCTACGTCCGTCTTGCGATGTCTGTGTCACGTCCGGCAAGGAAAGGCTTGAGCGCAGCTGGGTATATCTGGATTTCATCTCGAGCGACCTATATGCCTGGACGCTCTGGCGGTTGTGAGTCGAGACACCTTGGTACGGCGGGCCGCCTCGCGCTCATCCCGGCTGCCGGAAGGGCAGTCGTCAGGCGCGCCGCGCGCGTCAAGCCCACCACCGCAAGGTAGGAGGGAGTCTCATGGCTTCGGCCGGGAGATCACTTCAAGGAGGTCTTCGTCACATGGCACGTACCGAGAGCGGAATCCCGATCGAACCGGTCTACGGGCCCGGCGACCTGACGGGGTGGGACCCGGACGCCGAGCTGGGCGCGCCGGGCGACTTCCCCTACACTCGGGGGATTTATCCGAACATGTACACCGGCCGGCCGTGGACCATGCGGCAGTACGCCGGCTTCGGCACGGCCACCGAGTCCAACGCCCGCTACCGGCAGCTCATCGAGGGCGGCGGCACCGGGCTGTCCGTCGCCTTCGACCTGCCGACGCAGATGGGGCACGACTCCGACGCGCCCCTCGCGCACGGAGAGGTCGGCAAGGTGGGGGTCGCCGTCGACTCGGTCGACGACATGCGGACGCTGTTCGACGGGATCCCCCTGGACCGGGTCTCCACCTCCATGACGATCAACGCGCCCGCCGCGCTGCTCCTGCTCCTGTACCAGCTGGTTGCGGAGGAACAGGGCATCTCGGGCGCACAACTGACGGGGACGATCCAGAACGACGTGCTGAAGGAGTACATCGCGCGCGGGACGTACATCTTCCCGCCCGAGCCCTCGCTCCGGCTGACGGCCGACACCTTCCGCTACTGCCGGGCCGAGATCCCCCGGTGGAACACCATTTCCATCTCCGGCTACCACATGGCCGAGGCCGGGGCCTCGCCCGCGCAGGAGGTGGCCTTCACCCTCGCCGACGCCATCGCCTACGTCCGTACGGCGCTCGCGGCCGGGATGGCGGTCGACGAGTTCGCGCCCCGGCTCTCCTTCTTCTTCGTCGCCCGCACCACGCTGCTGGAGGAGGTCGCGAAGTTCCGTGCGGCCCGGCGGATCTGGGCCCGCGTCATGCGGGAGGAGTTCGGGGCCCGGGATCCGAAGTCGCTGATGCTGCGCTTCCACACCCAGACGGCCGGGGTCCAGCTCACGGCGCAGCAGCCGGAGCTGAACCTCGTACGGGTGGCCGTGCAGGCCCTCGCCGCGGTGCTCGGCGGCACGCAGTCGCTGCACACCAACTCCTTCGACGAGGCGATCGCGCTGCCGACGGAGAAGTCGGCCCGCCTCGCGCTGCGCACCCAGCAGGTCCTCGCGTACGAGACGGACGTGCCGCACACCGCGGACCCCTTCGCCGGGTCGTACGCGGTGGAGCGGATGACGGACGAGCTGGAGGAGCAGGTGCGCGGCCTGATGCGGCGGGTCGAGGACCTGGGCGGGGCGGTGGCCGCGATCGAGGCCGGCTTCCAGAAGGGCGAGATCGAGCGGAACGCCTACCGGATCGCGCAGGAGACCGAGAGCGGGGAGCGGGTGGTGGTCGGCGTCAACCGTTTCGCGCTGGAGCGGGAGGAGCCGTACGAGCCGCTGCGCGTGGACCCGGCCATCGAGGCGCGGCAGTGCGCGGCGCTCGCGCGGCTGCGGGCGGAGCGGGACGGGGAGGCGGTGACGGCGGGGCTCGCGGCCCTGCGGGAGGCGGCGGCCGGGACGGCGAACGTGCTGTACCCGATGAAGCAGGCGCTGCGGGCCCGGGCCACGGTGGGAGAGGTGTGCGGGACGCTGCGGGAGGTGTGGGGGACGTACGAGCCGAGCGGTTCCACATGGTGAAACCCACTGGACTGTCAGGTGTGTCCTCATGGGACACTCCTGCGCATGCTGGGTGTGACCGATCTTTCGACGTATCTCGCCGGCCTGGTGCTGATCATTCTGCTGCCGGGGCCGAACTCGCTCTACGTGCTGTCCGTCGCCGCCCGCCGCGGGGTGCGCACCGGATACAAGGCCGCCGCCGGGGTGTTCACCGGCGACGCCGTGCTGATGCTGCTGACCGCGGTGGGCGCCGGGGCGCTGCTCCGGGCGAGCCCGCTGGTGTTCACCGTGGTGAAGTTCCTCGGGGCCGGCTACCTGGCGTGGCTGGCCGTGGGGATGATGCGGGGCGCGTGGGCGCTGTGGCGCACGCGACGGGAGCGGACGGAGGCCGAGGCCGCCGCCCCCGCCGACCCGGGCGAGAGCGAGCGGCCCTACCGGCGGGCGCTGCTGATCAGCCTCCTCAACCCGAAGGCCATCCTCTTCCTGATGTCCTTCTTCGTGCAGTTCGTGGACCCGTCCTACGCCTACCCGGCGCTGTCGTTCCTGGTCCTGGGCGGTCTGCTGCAGGCCGGCAGCTTCCTCTACCTGACGCTGCTGATATTCGGCGGCACCCGTCTCGCGGCGGCCTTCCGCCGGCGCAAGCGGCTGTCGGCCGGGGCGACCTCGGCGGCCGGCGTGCTGTTCCTGGGCTTCGCGGCCAAGCTCGCCGTCAGCTGACGCCCGTCAGCCGAGGCCCGTGGGCTGAGGCGCCCCTCGGCTGAGGGACGCCTCAGCTGACCACCCGGCGCAGCCACGCCATCCGCCGTACGGCCCGGCGCACCGCCCGGCTGCGCGGCAGGAACGAGAGCTGCGCCGGAATGCCGCCCGGCAGGCCCAGCGAGGTCAGCCGGCGGCGGGTGAAGTACCGCCAGGTGCGGGGGGTCAGGTGCCGTGACAGGTAGGCCTCGGCCGCCGGCCGGTGCGCGGCCAGGATCTGCGGCTGCATCGTGAACCCGACCGCGGTGAGCAGCCCGGCCGGCTCCTCGCGGACCTGCTCGGGGGCCGGGGGCGTCCAGGCGCGGACCGCCTCCGCGTCCGCGAGGTCCGGGAGCAGGGCGTCGACCAGCGCCAGCGGGACGCGGTTGCTGTTCGGGTACGGGGTCAGGCGGGCCAGGACCGCCTCCGTGCCGGTCCGGGCCACGGGGAGCCCGTAGAGCGTGGCGGCCGTGAGCAGACCGGTGGAGAAGCAGCCGACGACCAGCGCCGGGCGAAGCCGCTGGTAGAGGGTCTCGGCCAGCACCGGGGCGGCGATCACGGTGAGGCGCGCACCGAGCCGCGCGGCCTCCTCCTGCGCCCGGCGGCAGTACGCGGCCGGGGCGCCGGGGTGCGGCTTGAAGACCAGATCGCGGTGGCCGAGGGCGTGCGCGCCCCGGACCATCGACACGTGCAGCTCCTCCTCCTCGGCCAGGCTCATCAGGTCGAGCGCCGAGAGGTACTGGCCCAGGAGGAGGGCGGGGGGCCGCGCCGGCTCGGGTCCCGACGCGGCGGGCCCGGGCGCTTTGGCGGGGTCGCCGGCCCCACCCGGCTCGGTGAGCGCGGTGCGTTCGGCGAGCTCCCCGGCCTCGGTGAGGTCGGCCAGCTCGGCGAGGACCTTGAGGAACGGCTCCGTCGGCACCAGCTCCACCCGCACCCCGAACTCCGTCAGGAGCAGCGGCTTCAGCCCCGGCACCAGGTCCAGGTGCAGCACCCGCCGCACGCGCATCCCGAGCTGTGGATCGAGCCGGAAGCGCGTGGGTCCGTAACTCATCAGCCCGTCGGCGTAGACGTCGACCGCCGCGCCCGGGAAGAGCCGGCACAGGGTCTGGGCCGGCGGCACCTGCAAGGACTCCACGATCAGCTCGACGCGGTCCTCGCCGAGGCCCCACAGCGCGCGCAGCTGCCGCTCCCAGATCGGGACGTCTTCGGCGCGCGGGGCCCAGCTGCTCGGGTGCTGGGGCTCGATGACCCGGTTCCAGTCGAGCACCTCGTCGAAGCGGCTGCGCAGGGCGGCGAAGCCCGGCATGTCCGCGAGCCCCGGGGTGACCTCGGCGGTGACGGCGTGGTTGCTGGTCAGCAGGATCCGGCGGCCGGCGGGCGGGAAGGCGTCCGCGTCGATGCCCGCCGCGAGGGTGGCCGCACCGTAGAGGGTGGAGGCCAGGAAGATCTGCGTGGGCATCAGGCGGTCGCTCCCGACGGGGTGCGGCGGCTGCCGCGCAGGCGGCGCAGCACGGTGGAGCGTTCGACGTCCATCGAGTCCAGGACCTGGTCCAGTACGTCCCGGGGCATGCGGCCGAGCGCGGCCGCGCTCATCGAGCGGAGTTTCCTGGCCACGGCCGGTTCAAACCTTTCGATGGATCCGAAATGGTGCGCGATAATTGCGCAATACGTGCGGACGGCTTTCGGGAGCAGCAGGCCGGATTCCCGGTCGGTGATGACGTCCGCCAACACTTGATCGAATGCGCGGATGAAATCGAGCTGCCGTTCGTCCTTGATCTGCGTCAGCGAGGTGGAAACCCCGCGCCGGTAGAAGATCCCCGGCAATCCGACCGCCGCGAAGGACTGCGCCTCCCGGTGCAGCCGCCAGATCCACGGCCGGTCCTCCGCCGTCCGCAGTCCGTCGGTGAAGTGCAGCAGCCCGCGGTCCAGCAGCCGCCGGTGGTACATGCCGGCCCAGGCGTACGGGTAGTCCACCGAGGTGGCCCGGTCGACGGGCAGGATCGCGGTGCGCGGGTCGGCGACCACCGACTGAGGACCGAAGGGGACGCGCTGCACGCTCCGCGACCTGCCGGTGCACCGCACATGGTCCGTGCGGACGAAATCGCAGTTCAGTGCCTCTATGGCGGCCAGTACCCGGGCCAGGTGGCCGGGGGCGAGCCAGTCGTCCCCGTCCAGGAAGGTCACGTACTCGCCGCGGGCCGCGTCCAGACCGGTGTTCCGCGCGGTGGCCAGGCCCCCGTTCCGCTCGTGTCTGAGGTGCACCGCCCCCGGCAGCTCGCGCGCCGCCCGCTCCAGCAGGTCGGGCGTCCCGTCCGTCGAACGGTCGTCGACGAGCAGGAACTCGAAATCCTCCCGTGCGTTGACTTCGAGACTCTTCAGGGCATCCGGTGCATATGTCTGCACGTTGTAGAACGGCACGACAACAGAGAGCTTGGGCACCTGCGAGACATTAGGGCGCCGCCCGGCATTCACTGTGGCCCGGATGAGGATTCCATGTGAACGGCGCGGGGCGGGCGAGTTAACCCGTACGCTTTCGCATTCAGTCGACACGTTGTTAACCCGCTGTTGTGCGTTCGTTGGGCCGATCACCGGAATTGCGGAATAGCTTCTGCCGCGTGCCAGAACGCAAACGCGTCGCCGTACTCGCCGATTCCGATACGCGATGGAAATGGGGCGCACTCACCGCCCGCCGTCTCGTACCCGACCACCAGCTCACCGGATACCTGCTGCGCGGCCGAGCCACACCCACCGCGCGCCAGCTCGGCGAGGTGGGGGTGCGGGCCGACCGGCTGTCAGAGGTGACCTGCGCCGAGTTCCTCGCCGAGATCGAGCGCGAGCGCTACGACGTCGTCGTCCTCGCGCTCGTCGGCGGGGCCGTCCAGGCCGTGCTGCACGGGGCCCGCGCCCTGTGGCCCGCCCCGGCGAAGCGCCCCGTACTCGTCACCGGCTACGTGGGCGTCGTATACGAGAAGCTCGCCGACGGGCTGCTGCTGCGACACGGGGCCGACCTCGTCCTCGCGAACTCCCGCCACGACGCGGAGCGTTTCCGCACGGTCTACGAAGGTGTCGGCGCGGACGCCGGCGCCGTCACCGAGACCGCGCTGCCCTTCCTGGGCGGGGCGCCGTACGAGCCGGTCGGGAGCCGGGCCCACACGGTGGTCTTCGCCGTCCAGCCCTCCGTCCCCGACAGCCGCGCCGACCGCGCCTACCTGCTGGAGCGGGCGGCCCGGCACGCGCGACTGCACCCGGAGCGCGAGGTGCTGATCAAGCTGCGCAGCAAGCCCGGGGAGCACACCACGCACCTGGAGGAGCAGCCCTACCAGCGGCTCGCGGAGCGGATCCCCGGCGGACTGCCCGCCAACTGCCGCCTGGTGTACGGGAACATGGGCGAGGTGCTGGACGGCACCGACCTGCTGGTCACCGTCTCCTCCACCGCCGCCCTGGAGTCCCTGCACCGTTCCATCCCCACGGCGGTCCTGACCGACCTCGGCATCCGCGAGGCCCTCGGCAACCACCACTTCCTGGGCTCCGGCTGCCTGGCCTCCTGGGACCAGCTCGACGCAGGGCTGCTCCCGGAGGGGGACGCGGACTGGCTGGCGGCCCAGGGAGTACGGGGTCCGGCCGCGGCCGCGCCGGCGCCGGTGCCGGTTGTGGCGGGCAAGGCCGCGCGGCAGGCGGCCGAACCGGGTCCGGCCGACGCCACGCCCGCTGCCCCCGGCGCTGCCGCGCCGGGGCCGTCCGCCGAGCCCGCCGCGGGCGACGACGCCTACGCCGTCGCCCGGGCGAAGGTCGCCGGGATGGTGGTGGCGGCCCGGCTGCCCTCGCCCGCGCCGTACTACACGCTCACCACCGCCCCCGGGTACCTGCCCGGGATCCTCGCCCGGCACCACCTCGCGCCCGACGGCACCCCGCTGCCCGGCGCGGTGCGCGCGGCGGCCGGGGAGTCCCGGCTGCGCCGCCGGCTCCGCGCCCACCTGCGCGAGGCCGCCCGCGGCGCGTACCGGCACGGTGTGCAGCGCGTGGCCCCGGTGATCCGCAGGATGGGGGAGCTGTGAGGGTCCTCGCCGTGGTCCCGGCCCGCGGCGGCTCCAAGGGAGTCCCCGGCAAGAACCTCGCCGAGGTCGCCGGCACCCCGCTGGTCGCCCGCGCCGTCCTGGCCTGCCGGGCCGCGCCGACCGTCACCGACGTGGTGGTCTCCACCGACTCCGCGGGGATCGCCGCCGCCGCCCGCGCCGCCGGTGCCGACGTGATCGCCCGCCCCACCGCGATCTCCGGCGACACCGCGAGCAGCGAGGCCGCCCTCCTGCACGCGCTCGCCGCCTTCGAGGAACTGCACTCCCTCACCGTGGACGTGGTCCTCCTCGTCCAGTGCACCAGCCCCTTCATCAGCGCCTCCGACGTCGAGTCCGTGGCCGCCGCCGTCGCCTCCGGCGCGGCCGACTCGGCCCTGACCGTGGCCCCCTTCCACGGTTTCCTCTGGCGGGACGGAGCCGACGGCTCCGGGACCGGGGTCAATCACGAGGCCTCGTACCGCCCCCGCCGCCAGGACCGGCCGCAGGACCTGCTGGAGACCGGCGCCGCCTACGCGATGGACGCCACCGGCTTCCGCAGCGCGCGCCACCGGTTCTTCGGCCGCACCCTGCCCGTCGTCACCGACCCCGCGCGGGTCCTGGAGATCGACGACCCGCACGACCTGGCCCGCGCCCAACTGCTCGCACCCCTGCTCGACCCGCGCCCCGACGCGCGTGCCGGCGCACCCTCCGCCCCCCACCCCGCACCACAGCCCGACCCACTCCTTGACCCGCAGCCCACACCCCGCACATCCCCGCACCGAAGGACGCCCCCTGCCATGACGACCTCCACTTCCGACTCGCGCCTGCGCACCTTCGGAGCGCGCACCGCGGGCCCCGGCCGCCCCGTCTACGTCGTCGGCGAGATCGGCATCAACCACAACGGCGACCTCGGCAACGCCTTCGCCCTCATCGACGCCGCCGCCGAAGCCGGCTGCGACGCCGTGAAGTTCCAGAAGCGCACCCCGGAGATCTGCACCCCGCGCGACCAGTGGGACATCGAACGCGACACCCCCTGGGGTCGGATGACCTACATCGACTACCGCCACAAGGTCGAGTTCGGCGAGGCCGAGTACCGCGCCATCGACGACCACTGCGCCAAGCGCGGCATCGACTGGTTCGCCTCCCCGTGGGACACCGAGGCCGTCGCCTTCCTGGAGAAGTTCGACGTCCCCGCCCACAAGGTGGCCTCCGCCTCCCTCACCGACGACGAGCTGCTGCGCGCGCTGCGCGCCACCGGCCGCACCGTCGTCCTGTCCACCGGGATGTCCACCCCGCAGCAGATCCGCCACGCGGTGGAGGTGCTCGGCAGCGCCAACATCCTTCTCTGCCACGCCACTTCGACGTACCCGGCCAAGGCCGAGGAGCTCAACCTGCGGGTGATCAACACCCTCCAGGAGGAGTACCCCAACGTCCCGATCGGCTACTCCGGCCACGAGACGGGCCTGCAGACCACCCTCGCCGCCGTCGCCCTCGGCGCCACCTTCGTCGAGCGCCACATCACCCTCGACCGCGCGATGTGGGGCTCCGACCAGGCCGCCTCCGTCGAGCCCGGCGGCCTCACCCGCCTGGTCCGCGACATCCGCACCATCGAGACCGCCCTCGGCGACGGGGTCAAGCGGGTCTACGAGTCCGAGCTGGGCCCCATGAAGAAGCTCCGCCGCGTCCGGGGCGAGCTGGCAGCCGTCTGACCTCCGGTCCGGCGCGTACGCGTTCCGCCCACCCACAAGGAGTACGTGGTGACCCCCTCCGCCTCCACCCTGGCGTTCGTCGAGAGCCCGGTCCAACTCCTGAACGTGCTGGAGTGGGCGTACGCGCCGGGCACCCCGGCGGGCCCTCGCCCGCAGGGACCGCAGCCGGACGGCGTCCCGAGCCTGGACGGCGTCCCGAGCCTGGACGGCGCCCCGAGCCTGGACGGCGTCCCGAGCCAGCGGGTGCGCCGCCCCGCCGCGACGGATCCCGGCCCGGCCGCATCCGGGGCTCCGGCCCCGGCCCCGGCCTCCGGCCCCGGCCCCCGTCCGGCGGGCGCGGTGCCCGCTCTGAGGATCGTCGTCCTGCCGCCCACCGACCCCATGTCCCGCGGCCAGCTGCGCCGGATGGCCGCACTGGCCCGGGACGAGGGGTACGAGGTCCAGTGGCAGGAGGCGCGCGGCAGCCGGTTCGCCCCGCTGAAGGCGCTGGCCGCGCTGGCGCGCGACGTGCGCGCCGCGCGCACGGTCGTCGTCGGCGACCCCTTCTCGCGCTACGTCCAGCTGCTGCTCACCCTCGTGCGGGCCGAGCAGCTCGTGGTGGTCGACGACGGGACCGCCACCATGGAGTTCATCGCCCAGACCGCCCGCGGCGAACGCCTCGTACGCTGGCACCGGGTCGGCGGCGGGGGGCTGCCCGGCCGCGTCCGCGAGCTGGCGTACGCGCCCGTCTCGGCGACCGCGCGCCGCCGCTTCACCCCGGCCGCCCGCCGCGCCCGCCGCGTCGAGGTCTTCAGCTCGATGCCGGTCACCGCCCACGGCGGGATGACGCTGCGGGTCAACGACTTCGCCTGGACCCGCGCCCGCTTCGGCCCGCCCCGCCTGACCAAGGGCACCGACCTGGTCGGGACCTCGCTGGTGGAGACCGGCGTGGTGGACCCGGCCCGCTATCTGGAGGCGGTGCGCGCGCTCACCCTGGAGCACGGGGCCACCCGCTACTTCGCGCACCGCCGGGAGTCCCCGGAGAAGCTGCGCGCGCTCAGCCGGGCGACCGGGCTGGAGATCGTCCGCCCCGACCTGCCGCTGGAGCTGATCGCCCGGCGCGGGCCGGTCGGCGCAACGATCGTCAGCTTTCCGTCCACGGTCGTCCACACGCTGCCCTACGCACTGACCGGTACCGGTGTGACGGTCGCCGTATGCGATGTCGACCCCGCCTGGCTCACCGGGTCCGCGTCCGCGCGCGCCCGCACCTTCCTCGCCGGGGTCACCGACACCGCCCGTGATGTGCGCAGACTGCCCGCTCAGGCGGCTCCTACGGCCGGATGAGCGCGCGAGTTTACCCCCGGTGGCCCCCGGTCATGCGCCAGAGGCCGGGTTTCTTTCCCCTAACGGCATGAACTTTTGCTGATCCCCGGCCAGTTGACCGGTCCGTGCGCCTACCCTTCAACGGGTGAACCAGTTGATGTCCCGCGAGTCCCAGACCGCCCAGCCCGCCGCGTCCGACCGGCCCGAGCTGCCCGGCAAACTTCCGGACCACCTGCGTGCCGAACTGATCGCCTTCCGCCGGGACTTGCACATGCACCCGGAGCTCGGGCACCAGGAATTCCGTACCACCGCGGCGATCAAGGCCCGGTTGGAGAAAGCCGGCCTGCGACCACGGGTGCTGAAGTCCGGCACGGGCCTGATCTGTGACGTCGGCACCTGGGACGGGGGCCGGCCGATGCTGGCCCTGCGCGCGGACATCGACGCCCTGCCCATCCCGGACGCCAAGACGCACGTCGCGTACCGCTCGACCTTCCCGGACCGCGCCCACGCCTGCGGCCACGACGTGCACACCGCGGTCGTCCTCGGCGCCGGCCTGGTCCTCGCCGAACTCGACCGCCAGGGCCTGCTGCCCCGCCCCGTGCGGCTGCTCTTCCAGCCGGCCGAGGAGGTGCTCCCGGGCGGGGCCACCGACGCCATCGAGTCCGGGGTCCTGGACGGCGTGGGCCGGATCGTCGCCGTGCACTGCGACCCCCGGGTCGACGCCGGTCGGATCGGTCTGCGGGCCGGCCCCATCACCTCCGCCTGCGACCGGCTGGAGGTCAGCCTCTCCGGCTCCGGCGGGCACACCGCGCGGCCGCACCTGACCACCGACCTGGTGACGGCGACCGCCCGCGTCGCCGTCGACGCCCCGGCCCTGCTGGCCCGCCGGATGGACGCCCGCTCGGGCATGTCGGTCACCTGGGGCCGGATCGAGGCCGGGCACGCCTGCAACGTCATCCCGATGCACGCCGAGCTGTCCGGGACCGTACGGTGCCTGGACCTGGATGCCTGGCACGAGGCGCCGGACATGATCCACGCGGCGATCGACGAGATCGCGACGATGCACGGGGCCAAGTTCGAGATCAACCACGTGCGCGGGGTGCCGCCGGTGGTCAACGACCCGGTGATCACCGAGCTGCTGCGCGAGGCGATGACGGTCCGCTGCGGCGCCGAGTCGGTCGAGGACACCGAGCAGAGCCTGGGCGGGGAGGACTTCTCCTGGTACCTGGAGCATGTCCCGGGCGCCATGGCCCGCCTGGGGGTCCGTACGCCCGGTGACACCGCCAAGCACGACCTGCACCGCGGGGACTTCGACGTGGACGAGTCCGCTATCGGCGTCGGCGTGGAGTTCTTCACGGCCACCGCGCTGCTCGACGGAGTCCGTACCGTGCCCGCCCGGTAGCCGCAGGGGCGAAGTCACTACAACATCGGCGGCTCTCCCGGCGGAGGTGCCCAGCCCTTGGTACGCAAGGGCTGGGCACAAAGGGAGTTACCAATCGGTCACTGTCTGGTTCACGACGATCCGATAACGACTCATGAACGGGCCTTTAACTGACATCTACGCGCGTTACGATCGCCGCGAAACCAGCGCCGGTCGTGGCGCTTCGGTCAGGTTTTGAAGGAGCCTCCCCTTGCGCCGGATCACCAGGATCGCCACCGTGGGCCTCGCGTCCGCGGCGCTGGCCCTCTCGGCCACCGCCTGTGGTGGAAAGAAGTCGTCGGACGCTGCCGCCTCCCCCTCGGAGTCGGGTCAGAAGACCGCCGCCATCGCGTACGACATCGGTGGCCGCGGCGACCAGTCGTTCAACGACGCCGCCTACGCCGGCCTGAAGAAGGCCGAAACCGACCTCAAGGTCAAGGGCGCCGAGGCGGAGCCCACCGACGGTGAGGGCGAGGCCGACAAGGTCCAGCGCCTCACCGAGCTTGCCCGCAAGGGCAACAACCCCGTCATCGGCGTCGGCTTCGCCTACGCCCCGGCCATCAAGAAGGTCGCGCCGAAGTTCCCGAACACCACGTTCGGCATCATCGACGACACCTCGGTGACCGGCCCGAACGTCGCCAACATGGTCTTCAACGAGGAGCAGGGCTCCTACCTGGCCGGCGTCGCCGCCGCCAAGGTGTCGAAGACCGGCACGGTCGGCTTCATCGGCGGTGTCGAGGTTCCGCTGATCAAGAAGTTCGAGGCGGGCTTCATCCAGGGCGTCAAGGACACCAACCCGAACGCCAAGGTGCTCTCCGCGTACCTCACCCAGCCGCCGAACTTCGACGGTTTCGCCAAGCCCGACCTCGGCAAGGCCGCTGCGCAGGGCCAGCTCGACGCCGGCGGCGCCGACGTCGTCTACGCCGCCGCGGGTCTGGCCGGCTCGGGTGCCATCGAGGCCGCTTCCGCCAAGGGCAAGTGGGCCATCGGTGTCGACTCCGACCAGTACAACCAGGCCGGTCTGGCGAAGTACAAGGACGCCATCCTGACCTCGGTCACCAAGGACGTCTCGGACTCCGTCTACGACCTGATCAAGTCCGTGGTCGACGGCAAGCCGACCACCGGTGAGATCCGCTACGGTCTGGACAAGGACGGCGTCGGCCTGGCCGACTCCAACCCGAAGTACAAGGAGATGACCGACGTCATCGCCGCGGTGGAGAAGGCCAAGGCCGACATCATCGCCAAGAAGATCGTCGTCAAGACCACGCCGTAAGGCCGTCTCTGACATGTAGTCCTGGTCTCCGGGGTCCGGGAAGCGGTCGTTATCGCTCCCGGGCCCCGAGCCACGTTCTGTGACCAAGCGGCCCCGTGGCCGCAAGTTTTCACTTCCGACAGTGCTACGCGCGTAGAAGCATCGTGGACGCGATACTTTCTCTCCCCGCCCTGTCCCCCCTGCCTTCCGCTCCTTCCGCGCCAAGGAGAGTGCGTCATCAACGCGTCCAGCCCGCCCCCCGCCGTAGAACTGCACGGCATCACCAAGCGCTTCCCCGGCGTCGTCGCCAACAAGGACATCGCGATCACCGTCCGCAAGGGCACGGTCCATGCCTTGATCGGCGAGAACGGCGCCGGAAAGTCGACCCTGATGAAGATCCTCTACGGCATGCAGAAGCCGGACGAGGGCACCATCGCCATCGACGGGGAGCAGGTCTCCTTCAGCAGCCCCGGCGACGCCATCGCCCGCGGCATCGGCATGGTGCACCAGCACTTCATGCTCGCCGACAACCTCACCGTCCTGGAGAACGTCGTCCTCGGCGGCGAGAAGCTCTACGGCATCGGCGCCAAGGCCCGTAAGAAGATCAAGGAGATCTCGGACGCGTACGGCCTCGGCGTACGCCCCGACGCCCTGGTCGAGGACCTCGGTGTCGCCGACCGCCAGCGCGTGGAGATCCTCAAGGTCCTCTACCGCGGCGCGAAGATCCTCATCCTCGACGAGCCGACCGCCGTGCTCGTGCCGCAGGAGGTGGACGCACTCTTCGACAACCTGCGCGAGCTCAAGGCCGAGGGCCTGACGGTCATCTTCATCTCGCACAAGCTGGGCGAGGTGCTGAAGGTCGCCGACGACATCACCGTCATCCGGCGCGGCACCACGGTCGGCACCGCCGACCCGAGGACCGCCACCACCAAGCAGCTCGCCGAGCTGATGGTCGGCGCGGAGCTGCCTTCGCCGGAGACCCGCGAGTCGACCGTCACGGACGTCCCGATGCTCAAGGTGGAGGGCCTGACCCTCGCCGCGAGCGACTCCGTCGTCGCCGAGCCGGAGGTCCTGGCGCCTGCGGTGCCCGTGGACTCCGCCATCTACGAGAAGGTCGCGGTAGGCCGTCTCCTGCTGGACGACATCACCTTCACGATCCACAAGGGCGAGATCCTCGGCATCGCCGGTGTCGAGGGCAACGGCCAGACCGAGCTGATCGAAGCCCTCATGGGCATGAACGCCGCCGACACGGGCGTGATCACGCTCGACGGCAAGGACATCACCAAGACCCCGGTGCGCAAGCGCCGCGAGGGCGGCATCGGGTACATCCCCGAGGACCGCCACCGCCACGGCCTGCTGCTGGAGTCCCCGCTCTGGGAGAACCGGATCCTCGGCCACGTCACCGAGGCGCCCAACTCCAAGAACGGCATCCTCGACCCGAAGGCGGCCCGCAAGGACACCGCGCGGATCGTGCGCGAGTACGACGTCCGCACCCCGGGCATCGAGGTCACCGCGGCCTCGCTCTCCGGCGGCAACCAGCAGAAGCTGATCGTCGGCCGCGAGATGAGCCACAACCCGAAGTTCCTCATCGCCGCCCACCCCACCCGCGGTGTGGACGTCGGTGCGCAGGCGCAGATCTGGGACGCGATCCGCGAGGCCCGCCGCGAAGGCCTGGCCGTACTGCTGATCTCCGCAGACCTGGACGAGCTCATCGGCCTGTCCGACACCCTGCGCGTGATCTACCGCGGCCGCCTGGTCGCGGACGCCGACCCCGCGACCGTGACCCCCGAGGAGCTGGGCACCGCCATGACGGGCGCCGCCTCGGGGCACCTGGAAGCAACCGACAACCACTCCGCCGCTGCCGACGGTGACACGACGGAGGACGAGGCCCGATGAAGAAATTCGACAAGGACCGGCTGCTGCTCGCCATTGCCGGGCCGGTGCTCGCCCTGGTGGCCGCCTTCGCGTTGACCATGATCGTGCTGGGAGCGACGGGCATCAACCCGATCGAGCCGCTGCGCCTCATGGTGGAGAACGGCAGCTACGAGGACATCCAGGTCCTGATCGTCAACCAGGCCGGCACGTACTACCTGGCAGCCCTGGCCGTCGCCATCGGCTTCCGCATGAACCTCTTCAACATCGGTGTCGACGGCCAGTACCGGCTCGCCGCGATGATCTCCGCCGTGGTCGGCGGCGCCGTCGCGCTGCCCGGCCCGCTGCACATCCTGCTGATCGTGGTCGTCGCGATGCTGACCGGTGCCTTCTGGGCCGGCATCGCGGGCGTCCTCAAGGCCAAGCGCGGCGTGAGCGAGGTCGTCTCCACGATCATGCTCAACGCCATCGCGACGAGCCTCATCGCCTGGCTGATCCTGCCGAAGAACCTCGGCGTCCAGGTGGAGGGTTCCAACGACCTGACGACGGGCGAGATCGCCCAGTCCGGCTGGTTCCCGGCCCTGTCCATGGGCGACTCGGGCGAGATCTACGGCTTCACCTTCGTGGCCTTCGCGCTCGGCATCGTCTACTGGTTCGTGCTCAACCGCACCCGCTTCGGCTTCGACCTGCGCGCCAGCGGCGCCAGCGAGTCCGCCGCCGCGGCCTCGGGTGTCGACTCCAAGAAGATGATCGTCACCGCGATGCTCATCTCCGGTGCCGTCGCCGGTCTGTCGGGCATGCCGGTGCTGCTCGGTGAGAGCCACACGTACACCCTCGTCTTCCCCGTGGGCGTCGGCTTCACCGGCATCACCATCGCCCTGCTCGGCCGCAACAGCCCCGTCGGCATCTTCTTCGCCGCACTCCTGATGGCCTTCATCGACAAGGCGTCCGCCGGCCTCGACACGGCCGGCTACGCCAAGGAGATCGGCACGATCATGAAGGGCCTGATCGTGATCGCGGTCGTCGTCTCGTACGAGCTCGTCCGTCGTTACGGCATCCGGCGCCAGCAGCAGAAGGTCGGCGAGGAGCTGGCCGCGGGCCACGCCATGAAGACCGAGAAGGAGGTCGCGGCGTGAGCGCCAGCACCGTTTCCACGAAGAAGGCGGCACCCGCCACGGGCGGCCGCCGCAAGCTCACCCTGCCCTGGATCCTGCTGATCATCGCGGGCGGCCTCGCGCTGATCTCGATGGTCCGCCTGATCAGCGGGGCCAACGACCTGACCTCCATCGGCCAGGTCTCCGGCGCCCTCTCCCTCGCGGTCCCGATCGGCCTCGCCGGCCTCGGCGGCCTGTGGGCCGAGCGCGCGGGCGTCGTCAACATCGGCCTCGAAGGCATGATGATCCTCGGCACCTGGTTCGGTGCCTGGGCGGGCTACCAGTGGGGCCCGTGGACCGGTGTGCTCGTCGGCATCGCCGGCGGCGCCGTCGGCGGCCTGCTGCACGCGATCATCACGGTCACCTTCAACGTCAACCACATCGTCTCCGGTGTGGCCATCAACATCCTGGCGCTGGGCTTCACCCAGTACCTGTCGAACTTCACGTTCGCCGAGGCGCCGGGCGGCTCCTCCAAGCAGTCGCCGCAGGTCGAGCCGATCTACAAGGTGACCGTGCCAGGTCTGTCCGACTGGATGGCCGACCTCCAGGGCAAGCACTGGTTCTTCGTCTCGGACCTCGCCGGCGTCATCGGCGGCCTGGTCACCGAGATCTCGCTGCTCACCATCGTGGCCCTGCTGCTGATCCCCGCCACCTGGTGGGTGCTGTGGCGGACCGCCTTCGGCCTGCGCCTGCGCTCCTGCGGTGAGAACCCGATCGCCGCCGAGTCGCTCGGCGTCAACGTCTACAAGTACAAGTACATCGCCGTGATCATCTCGGGCGCCCTCGCGGGCCTCGGCGGCGTGTACCTGTCCGAGGTCGCGAGCCCCATCTACCAGGAGGGCCAGACCGGCGGCCGCGGTTACATCGGTCTCGCCGCGATGATCTTCGGCAACTGGATGCCGGGCGGCATGGCGCTGGGCGCGGGCCTGTTCGGCTTCATCGACAGCCTCAAGCTGCGCGGTGGCGCCGAGAACGTCCACGCGATGCTGCTGCTGATCGCGATCCTGCTCGTGCTGGTCTGCGCCTGGCAGCTCTACAAGAAGAAGCACATCCAGGCCGGCATCTCGGCGGCCTTCGCCGCGCTGCTGTTCGTCTGGTACGCGCTGACCGACTCGGTGCCGAGCCAGTTCGTCGACGCGGCCCCGTACCTGACCACGCTGCTCGTGCTCGCCCTGTCGGCGCAGCGCCTGCGGATGCCGAAGGCGGACGGCATGCCGTACCGCAAGGGCCAGGGCAAGTGACCCCGGCCCACGCCGTGGACTGGGAAGCCCTGCGGACGGCCGCCCGGGACGCGATGTCCCGGGCGTACGCCCCGTACTCGGGCTTCTCCGTCGGGGTCGCCGCCCTTGTCGACGACGGCCGCACGGTCGTCGGCTGCAACGTGGAGAACGCGAGCTACGGACTCAGCCTGTGCGCCGAGTGCGGTCTGGTGTCCTCCCTCCAGGCCACGGGCGGCGGCCGCCTCACGCACTTCACGTGCGTCGACGGCCGGGGCGAGATCCTCGTCCCGTGCGGCCGCTGCCGCCAGCTGCTCTTCGAGTTCGGCGGACCGGACCTGCTGGTGGAGACCCCGAAGGGGATCCTCCCGCTGGCGGAGATGCTGCCCCAGGCCTTCGGGCCCGACCACCTGAGATAGCCGTGCCGACGGCCCTTCGCCCCCTGCCGGGCGGAGGGCCGTCGTCCTTCCGTTCCCCGAACCCCTCTCCTCCCTCTCTCTATGCGCGTAGAAGGAAGCACCTCATGGACGTCATCTCCGTCATCCGGACCAAGCGGGACCGCGGTGAGCTGAGCCCCGAGCAGATCGACTGGGTCATCGACGCGTACACGCGCGGTGTCGTCGCCGACGAGCAGATGTCGGCGCTGGCGATGGCCATCCTGCTGAACGGCATGAACCGCACCGAGATCGCCCGCTGGACCGCGGCGATGATCGCCTCCGGCGAGCGGATGAACTTCGACTCCCTCTCCCGCCCGACCGCCGACAAGCACTCCACCGGCGGCGTCGGCGACAAGATCACCCTCCCCCTGGCCCCGCTCGTCGCCGCGTGCGGCGCGGCCGTTCCGCAGCTGTCGGGCCGCGGGCTCGGCCACACCGGCGGCACCCTCGACAAGCTGGAGTCCATCCCCGGCTGGCGCGCGCTGCTGTCCAACGAGGAGATGCTGCACGTCCTGGACACCACCGGCGCGGTCATCTGCGCGGCGGGCGACGGGCTGGCCCCGGCGGACAAGAAGCTCTACGCGCTGCGCGACGTCACCGGCACCGTCGAGGCCATCCCGCTGATCGCCTCCTCGATCATGTCCAAGAAGATCGCCGAGGGGACGGGCTCGCTCGTCCTGGACGTCAAGGTCGGCACCGGCGCCTTCATGAAGAACATCGAGGACGCGCGCGAGCTGGCGCGGACCATGGTGGGCCTGGGCACCGACTCGGGCGTCAAGACCGTCGCGCTCCTCACGGACATGTCCACGCCGCTGGGCCTGACCGCCGGAAACGCGCTCGAAGTCCGCGAGTCGGTCGAGGTGCTGGCCGGCGGCGGCCCCGCCGACGTGGTCGAGCTGACCATCGCTCTGGCCAAGGAGATGCTGGACGCGGCGGGCATCAAGGACGCCGACCCGGCGAAGGCCCTGGCCGACGGCTCCGCGATGGACCACTGGCGCCGGATGATCGCGGCCCAGGGCGGCGACCCGGACGCGGCCCTGCCCGTGGCCCGTGAGCAGCACGTGGTCACCGCCTCGTCCTCGGGCGTCCTGACCCGTCTGGACGCGTACGCGGTGGGCGTCGGCGCCTGGCGCCTCGGCGCGGGCCGTGCCCGCAAGGAGGACCCGGTGCAGGCGGGCGCGGGCATCGAGCTCCACGCGAAGCCGGGTGACACCGTCACCGCCGGGCAGCCGCTGATGACCCTGCACACGGACACCCCGGAGAAGTTCGACTACGCGCTGTCCTCCCTGGAGGGCTGCTACGACGTCTCCCCGGCGGGCACGTCCTTCTCCGCCACGCCGATCGTGCTGGACCGCATCGCCTGATCCCAGGCCCCCCGTCCCGTCGGCGCGGCTCCCCGTCCGGAGCCGCGCCAGCGCCTTTTCCCGGGCCCGGCAGGGCTGCGCCGATGAGTTCGGGCGGGTGGGGGAGTCACCCCCTCGTGGAGATCGAACGACTTGTGCTGCCCGGCCCCGGACCGGCCGCCCCGCAGGACGCCGCGCTGCTGTGCGCGCGGCTGGCGCGGCTCTACGACGGCGGGGCGGGCGCGGTGGTCTGCGACGCCGCGGCGGTGACCACGCCCGGACTGGCCGACGTACAGGTGCTGGCCCGGCTGAGGCTGGCCGCGCGGGGGCGCGGGGGCTTCGCCGTCACCGGGGCCGGACCCGCCCTACGCGCCCTGCTGGACCTCGTAGGCCTCGTCGAGCTGCTCCGGGAGGCCGAAGAGGGGGAACCACCGGGCGGTGTCCAGGAAGGCGTTGAGTCCGACGATCTTGCCGTCTGAGATCTCCAGCACCTGGAGCGCCCACGGGGTGTGCCCCGGCCGCCCGTCCGCGCGCGGACGGTACTGGCCGAAGGCCGGCATGCCGTTCGCCGTCGTCGGGACCAGCCGGGAGCCCTTGCAGCCGATGCCCTGGTTCAGGTGCCAGGCCGCGATGTCCGCGTGGCCCCGGAGCCACAGGTCGAACGGCGGCATCGACAGCACCGCGTCCTCGTGCAGGAGCGTGGTCAGGCGCGTGATGTCGTAGGCCTCGAAGGCGGAGAGGTACTGCTCCAGCAGCTTGGCCTGGTCCTCGTCCAGCGGGTCCGCCGGGTCGCTCTCGCGCAGCCCGTGCCCGGCGAGCGTGGCCCGCGCCCGCTGCAGGGCGCTGTTCACCGACGCCACCGTGGTGTCCAGCAGCTGTGCGACCTCGTCCGCCTTCCACGCCAGCACCTCGCGCAGGATCAGCACGGCCCGCTGCTTCGCCGGCAGGTGCTGGAGTGCCGCGACGAACGCCAGCCGTACGGATTCCCTGGCCAGCGCCATCTCGGCCGGATCGGCGGTCTGCGGGAGGACCCGGCCGTCCGGGACGGGCTCCAGCCAGGTCACCTCGGGGCGCTCGTTGAGCACGGCGGAGGCCTGGTGCTGGGGGGCGGTCAGGTCCATCGGGCGGGCCCGCTTCTTCCCGGCGTTCAGTAGGTCCAGGCAGACGTTGGTGGCGATCCGGTACAGCCAGGACCGCAGCGAGGAACGGCCCTCGAACTTCTCGTGGCTGCGCCAGGCACGGATGTACGTGTCCTGCACCGCGTCCTCGGCGTCGAAGGAGGAGCCGAGCATCCGGTAGCAGTAGCCGGTGAGCTCGACCCGGTACCGGTCCATCGCCGCGTCGAGGTCCGTACTGATGGCGAGATCGCTCATGTCCGTCCATCCCCCTGGTCGTTCCCGATGCTTCGGAACCTACCGGAGGGGTCTGACAACGGCAGCCGCAAGCGCCGAGGCGTGGAACCCGGCGGCGGTCTGTCGGCATCAAGTATCTTGACGTCAAGATTCATGTGGGGCAGGCTTCCCCATGTATCTCGACATCGAGATACATGGGCGGGGGATGCGGAGGCCTGGGATGCGGCGGCGTGGCGGGGAGAACCGGAAGGCACGGCGGGGAGCACCCGGCCTGATCGCGCAGCTGCGCAGGCCGCCGGGCGGCCGCGACGCCCGGATCATGCTGCTCGCCCAGCTCCTGGACCGCGCGGGAACGGGCGTCTGGGCCGCGGCCTGCGTCCTCTACTTCACCTTCATCCTCGGACTCGACGCCGGACAGCTCGGCCTGCTGTTCGGCGCGGCCGGAGTGGCGGGCATCGCCGGATCACCGCTCGCGGGCCACCTGGCCGACCGCTTCCCGGTGCGCTCGCTGCTGATCGGCTGCCACCTGCTGCGCCTCGGGACCCTCTGCGCGCTGCTGGTGGTCACCGACTTCGACGTGCTGCTGGCCGTGGTCGCCGTCACCCACCTGGGAGACCGGGCGGCCAAGACGCTGGAGATGCTCTTCGCCACCCGGGTCGCGGGCGAGCAGCGCTCCACCTACCAGGCGCTGTCGAGGAGTTCGGCGAACGCCGGCTACGCGCTCGGCGCGGGCCTCGCCGCCATCGGCCTCGCCGTCGGGACGCGGGGCGCGTACCAGGTGCTGATCCTCGCCAACGCGCTGTCGTTCCTCGCGGCCGCGGTCCTCGTCTGGCGCACCCGGGAGCCGCGCGGCCGCGGCCTGCTGACCGCACCGCCCGGCGACGGGGCCGAGGACGCGGAGACGGACGCGCATACGGGGGACGGGGTGGACCCGGCGGCCGCGGCGGGTGCCGGTGCGGGCAAGGCTGGTCCGGCCGGGGCGAGTCCGTGGCGGGACCGCGGCTACCTCCGGTTCGTCCTGCTGGACATCCCGATGAACCTGGACGACTCGATCCTGGGCGTCGGCCTGCCGCTGTGGCTGGTGACGCAGACCAGCGCGCCGCACTCCCTGATCCCGGCCTTCCTGGTCATCAACACCGTGCTCGTCGTCGTCCTGCAGCTGCGCGTGTCGGCGAAGGTCCAAGGCCCCCGCCAGGCGGCCGACGCGGTCGCCCTGTACGGACTGACGACGCTCCTGTGCTGCGTCCTCCTGGCCACCGCCACCGCGGGCGGGGTCTGGGCCGCCTCGGCCGCCCTGCTCGCCGCGGCGGTGCTGGCCACCGCGGCGGAGCTGATGCGCTCGGTCAGCTCCTGGGAACTGGCGGTCTCCCTCGCGCCCCGGGAGGCGCGCGCCTCGTACCTCGGCGTGGCCGGCATGGCCCAGTCCGTCCAGAAGTCCGCCGGCCCGCTGCTGCTCACCGGCGCGGTGATGACGGCCGGCCCGGCGGGCTGGCTGGTCCTCGGGGCGGCGGTGGCGGGACTCTCCCTCGTGCAACGGCGTTCCGGCCTGCGGCGGTTGGACCTCCTGAGCGGGACACCGGCCCCCGCCCCGGCCTCCGCGTCCGCCTGAGGCTACGTGCCGGGCTTGCGGCCGTACACGTAGACGTCCTCGCCCTTGCCCAGCATGTTCCAGTACGCCTTGGCGTCGGCGGGCCGCATGTTCACGCAGCCGCCCGAACCGGGCGGGTTCCACATGCTCTTGGTGGTCGAGTGGAAGGCAATGCCTCCGTCGAAGAACTGCGAGTACGGCATCGAGACCTTGTAGATCGTCGACCAGTGGTTGATGCTCAGGTAGTAGATCTTCTTCAGGCCGGTCCGGGTCTCCGTGCCGTCCTTGCCGGTGCGGACCGGGACGGGGCCGTACTTCAGGGTGGCGCCGTCCTGGATCCAGCTGAGCTGCCGCGTCAGGTCGACGCAGGCGATCCGCCCCCGGTTCGTCGGGCAGGTGCCCGCCTTGTTCGGCGTCCTGCCCGCCGCGCGCTGGGCCAGCATCGTGTTCATCGTCTGCCACGTCAGCGGCCCGGCGTACCCCTGGGCCGGGGTGATCCCGTGGCTCGCCTGGAACGACCTGATGGCCGTGCAGTCGGCCGCGGACTGCCTCCCGTCCACGGGCCGTCCCAGGAACTGCTCCACCTGCCGCTGGTACGGCCCGGTGGTCAGGTAGCAGGAGGCGGCCTGCGCCGACCCGCCCCCCGCGACCACCATCGGCAGCGCCAGCGCCGCCGCCCCGCCCAGCACCACCGCCCGCCGCTTCGCGCGCATGCGCGTCGTCCGCGTCCCCATCAGGTCCTCCCCTGCTCGTACAGCGTCCGTTCTCCGTGTTGAATGCCCGGAAAACAAGCAGGGGTTGCCTATGGCGGGGGCGTAGTTTTCGTCAGCGCGCGCCCAGGGCCGACGCCGGCATCCGCCGCTGCGCACGGGCCGCGTGGCTCCCGTAGAGGGTGATCGACACGACGCCGAGCACCGCCAGCAGCGCGATGCCGACCGTGGCCGCCCACCCGGCCCCGTGGTAGGCGAGGGCGCCCAGGGTGCCGCCCGCGCTGGAGCCCAGGTAGTACGCCGACTGGTAGAGCGCGGAGGCCTGCGCCCGGCCCGTCTTCGCCGTCCGGCTCACCGCGGCCGAGGCCACCGCGTGCCCCGCGAAGAAGCCCGCCGTGATCAGGACCAGCCCGACCACGATCGCCGCCAGGGACTCGGACAGCGACAGCAGCAGCCCCAGCGCCGTGGTGGTCACGGCCAGGTACAGCGCGCCGCGCCGCCCCGTGCGGGCCACCAGCTTGCCCGCGGCCGCGGAGGAGACCGTACCGACCAGGTAGATCAGGAAGATCGACCCGACGACGCCCTGTCCGAGCGAGAACGGCTCGTCGACCAGGCGGTAGCCGATGACGGTGTAGACCGCGCCGAAGACCGTCATGAACAGCGCGCCGATCCCGTACAGGCGCAGCAGCAGAGGATCGCGCAGGTGGCCGGCGACGGTACTCCCCACCGCGCGCGGGTTCAGCGACGCCGGGCGGAAGAACCGCGCCCGGGGCAGCAGCACCAGGAAGGCTACCGCGCAGGCCAGCGACATCAGGGCGACGGCCGCCAGCCCGGCCCGCCAGCCCCACAGCTGAGCCGCCCAGCCGGTGACGAGACGGCCGCTCATGCCGCCGATGGAGTTGCCCGCCACGAACAGGCCGATCGCGGCCACCAGTGCCTTCGGCTTGACCTCCTCCGCCAGGTACGCCATCGCGGAGGCCGGGATCCCGGCGATCGCCGCACCCTGGACGGCGCGCAGCGCCACCAGCCACTCCAGGTTCGGCGCGAAGGGCACCAGCAGGCCGACGCCCACGGCCACCACCATCGAGCAGGTCATCATCCGGGTGCGGCCGAACCGCTCGGACAGCGCGCTGAGCGGCAGCACGAACAGGGCGAGGGCGCCGGTGGCCGCGGACACCGTCCAGCTGGCCTGGCCCGCCGTCACCCCGAAGCCGTCGGAGATCGCGGGCAGCAGTGCCTGGGTGGAGTAGAGGAGGGCGAAGGTCGCCAGTCCGGCGGCGAAGAGCGCGAGGCTCATCCGGCGGTAGCCGGGGCGGCCGGGGGAGAGAGCCTGGGGTTCCGGGAACGACGCGGTGGAGGCACCCAGGGTGGTGGGTGCCCCGGTATGAGCGGGAGACATGTATCGACCGTAGGCCCGTGTTTTTGATGCGTCCAATGCACAGAAACGCGATAATCGATCCACTCCTGCATCACCACAGCTCAGGGCGGCGTCTGTCAATGAACCGTTACGAAGAAGACATGGCCGTGACACGTCTGCTGGCCCCGCGCCTGGCGTACTTCGCCGCCGTCGCCCGGCACGAGCACGTCACCCGCGCCGCGCACGAACTCGGCGTCCCGCAGTCCACCCTGTCGCGGGCCATGGTCCGCCTCGAACAGGACCTGGGCGTCACGCTGTTCGCCCGCAAGGGCCGCACCGTCGCCCTCACCACCGCGGGCCGCACCTTCCTCGCCTCCGCCGAACAGGCCCTGGACGGGATCGCCCGCGCCGCCGAATCCGTCCAGCAGGACGCCGACCCGGCCTTCGGCAAGGTCGCGTTCGGATTCCTCCACACCCTCGGGTCCGAGACCGTACCCGGCCTGATCCGCGCCTTCCGGGCGGACCACCCGCGCGTGCGCTTCTCCCTGGTCCAGAACTACGGCGAGGCCATGCTGGAGAAGCTGCGCGCCGGCGAACTCGACCTCTGCCTCACCTCGCCCCTCCCGGACGCCCCCGACCTCGTCGCCCGCCGCCTCGACGAGCAGCGCCTGCGCCTGGTCGTCCCCGAGGACCACCGCCTCGCCGTCCGCAAGCGCATCCGCCTCGCCGAGGCCGCGGAGGAAACCTTCGTCACCCTCGAACCCGGCTACGGCCTGCGCCGCATCACCGACGACCTGTGCGCGGAGGCCGGCTTCATCCCGCGCGTCGCGTTCGAGGGCGAGGAGGCCGAAACCCTGCGCGGCCTCGTGGCCGCGGGCCTCGGCGTGGCCCTCCTGCCGCCCCCGGCCGTGGCCCGCCCCGGCGTGGTCGAGCTGACGGTCACCGCCCCGCGCGCCGTCCGCGAGATCGGCGTCGCCTGGCTCGACGGCCACCCCGACACCCCGCCGGTGGCGGAGTTCAAACGCTTCCTGCTCTCCCGCCGCGGCCGCCTGATCCCCGAACTGGAACCGCCCTCCGCGTGAGGGAGCCCCGGCGCCCGAAAGTGGTGGCCTCCTCCGACCGGTACGGCAGCCCGTAGTGGGCCGTACTAGGCCGGCCCGTGCGGATCCGCGGGCGCGGGGGACGGCGCGGGGGACGGCGTCGCGGGGGCCGGCGCCGCGGAGAGCAAGTAGCCGGCCTGGAAGCGGGACTTGGCTCCCACGGCCCGCATGATCTCCGCGATGTGGCGCTGGCAGGTGCGTTCCGACATGCCCAGCCGGCGTGCGATCACCTTGTCCTCCAGCCCCTCCGACAGCAGCCGGACGATCGTCTGCCGCAGCTCGTCCGAGATCGACCGCGCCGCATCCGGGCTGACCGTCGTCGAGAAGGGCTCCGCCCCCAGCCAGGACCGTTCGAAGGCCGACGTCATGAAGTGCACGACACTCGGCTCCCGCACCACCAGCGCCGCCCCGCTGCGGTCCGGTACGGCCATCAGCCCCGTGTGCTCGTCGAAGATCAGCATCCGCATCAGCCCGTCGCCCAGCGTCCGCACCTGCGCGCCCAGCGCCGTCACCCGCTCGACGTACGCCGCCGTGGGCCGCGAGTACCGCGCCGTGTGCTGGTAGATCGTCCGCATCCGGACCCCGCGCGTCAGCAGGGACTCGTCCCGCCCGATCGACTCCTCCAGCGCCTCCAGCGGCCGGCCCCCGCCGGGCTGCGAGGTCAGCAGCTCCCGCTCGCAGGCCGCGACCAGCTCCCCGATCAGCCCCCGTACCGCGCCGAGGTCGGTGACCAGCTCCAGACGGCCCGAGCCGCTCAGATCCCGGTGTGCGGTCCCCGCCTCGTACGCCGGCACCAGCGCCTCCAGCCGCCCCCGCAGCCGGTCCATCTCGTCGTGGGTCTCCCGGACGAGCAGGGCCAGCGGGGCCAGCGCCCGCGCCGCCGCCGCCCGGGGCGCGACCGCGCTCCACCGGTCCTGCCCGGTGCCCGGGGCCCGCTGGAGCAGGTGCGCGGCGGCCAGCTCGGTGATCGCGGCGGCCGCGCGCACGCCCAGGGCCTCGGTGGCCTCCGCCGCGTCGAAGGCGTGCCGCTCGACGGCGTACGCGTACAGGCGCCGGGCCGCCGGGGTCAGTTCCCCGACGGAACCGGCCGCTCCGGCTGCTCCGGCTGCTCCGGTCTCCTCGGCTGGCATAGGCGCATTCGTCCCTGCCTGGGAGGGTTTGTAAACCCCTCGTGTTCCCGCAAGGCGGCAAGACGACGCCTGTTCGGCCGCATCCGGCAGATGCCGAACAGGCACAGTGGTCTCACGGCGTGACGGGGGGACGCGGTGTGCGGCAGCGGACGGCCGGGAAGGGGCGGGGGCCCCGGCCGTCGTCCTGCCGGCCCCGCGGTCAGCCGTGGCGGCGGCCGGGGGCCCCGCCGTGCGGGAGCGGGCACCGTGGTGGTCGCGCCGGATCCATCGGTGCCATCCGACCGTGAGGGGGCGGAGCGGCGGGTACGAGAGGACCGGCGCGACCGCCGGCGGGCCCCCAACCCCCGAATCCCGAACCCCAAGTCTTCGGCCCTCAGCCGGGCGCCGGCTTCGCGTAGTCCGCGAAGCCGGTCCAGTCCAGCGTCACGCAGGCCTCGTCGCCCAGGACCCACGCGTTGTGCCCGGGAGGCACCCGCATGTAGTCGCCGGGGCCGAACTCGGTGCTCTCCCCGTCGTCCATGACGACCTTCATGCGGCCGCTCACCACGTACCCGGTGTGGTCGGCACGGCAGCTGTCCGTCCCGGCCAGCGGCTTGACGTGCTCCGACCACTTCCAGCCGGGCTCGAAGGTGGAGCGCGCCACCCCCGTGCCACCGGTCTCCAGCAGGTCCAGCCTGCCCTTGCCGTCGACGAACGGCCGAGTCTCGTCGGCCTGGTCGAAGCTCCTGGACACCAACCCGGTCATGATGCACCGCCTCCGGAGTGAAGCCCCGAGTACTCGCCTGCTCCTCTTCACCCTACGCGTCGGGCCCGTGACTCACCTCCGAAGGGACTTCCCGAAGCCCGAGGCCAGCGGCATCCGCAGACCCAGCGGCGGCGGGGCGGCCAGGGCGTCCGTCACCGGCCGCGAGTACCGTCCCGAGAACACCGCGCCCAGGACGAAGTCCACGGCCAGCGCCACCACTTCCGCCTGGTGCTCGCGCAGCCCGTGGCCGTCCGAGTGCACCTCGAAGCGGCAGGTCGAACGATTCGCCTTCTTCGCCCGCGCCGCCAGCAGGAAGGACGCCTCCGGGTCGCTGCGCGCGTCGTTGGTGCCGTGCACGATCAACACCTGCCGCCCCGACAGCTGTTTCACCGGTTCAGGGGAGTCCGCGTGCGCCGCTTCCCCTAAACAAGGGGCCATCACCAGAACGGAGTTGACGGCCCCGTGCCCCGCGGCGCGCAGCGCGGCCAGGCCTCCCTCGCCGTAGCCGGCCAGGCACACCGGCACGTCCCCGTACCGCCGCACCACCTCGTCCGCCGCCCACCGCGCCTGTTCCTCGCGGGAGGACCCGCCGCCGTGGATCACGGTGTGCGCGACCAGCCCCTCCGCCCCGCCCGCCCGGGCCAGCGCCCGCGCGAGCGGGCGCAGTGGACCGGGGGAGAATCTGGACGCCCCGGGAAGCAGGAGCACCACCCCGTTGACCGGGCTTTCCGTCGAACCCGAGCCGGTTCTCGCGCCGGCCGCCCGCCCCAGACGGGCCCCGCGCGCCGGCGGCGCATGCTGTGCCATGGCGGAACAGTCTCAGACCTTCAGGTGTACGCCATCCGTCCGCGCGGTCTCTGTTACATATCAACGCTCGCCGTCGACACCCTGCTCTACGCGCGTAGGAGTTAGAGTGCGCAGATGACGAGCGAGACCCCCAACCTGCCGACCCCGGATCAGATCCGACGCTCCCCGAAGGTGCTGCTGCACGATCACCTCGACGGTGGACTGCGCCCCGGGACCATCATCGAGCTGGCCCGCGAGGCCGGCTACGAGAGCCTCCCCGAGACCGACGCCGACAAGCTCGGCATCTGGTTCCGCGAAGCCGCCGACTCCGGCTCCCTTCCGCGTTACCTGGAGACCTTCGCCCACACCTGCGCGGTCATGCAGACGAAGGCGGCCCTCTTCCGGGTCGCCGCCGAGTGCGCCGAGGACCTGGCCGAGGACGGCGTCGTGTACGCCGAGATCCGTTACGCCCCGGAACAGCACCTGGAAGCCGGCCTGACCCTCGAAGAGGTCGTCGAGGCCGTGAACGACGGCTTCCGCGAGGGCGAGCGCCGCGCGAAGGCCAACGGCCACCGCATCCGCGTCGGCGCCCTGCTGACCGCGATGCGCCACGCGGCCCGTGCGCTGGAGATCGCGGAGCTGGCCAACCGCTACCGCGACAACGGCGTGGTCGGCTTCGACATCGCCGGCGCCGAGGCCGGGTTCCCTCCCACCCGCCACCTCGACGCCTTCGAGTACCTCAAGCGCGAGAACAACCACTTCACCATCCACGCCGGCGAGGCCTTCGGCCTGCCGTCGATCTGGCAGGCCCTGCAGTGGTGCGGCGCCGACCGCCTCGGCCACGGCGTGAAGATCATCGATGACATCGAGGTCGCCGAGGACGGCTCGGTCAAGCTGGGCCGCCTGGCCTCGTACGTCCGGGACAAGCGCATCCCCCTGGAGATGTGCCCGACGTCGAACCTGCAGACGGCCGCGGCCGCCTCGTACGCCGAGCACCCGATCGGTCTGCTGCGCAAGCTGCACTTCAGGCTCACGGTCAACACCGACAACCGCCTGATGAGCGGCACCAGCATGAGCCGCGAGTTCGAGCACCTGGTGGACACCTTCGGCTACACGCTCGACGACATGCAGTGGTTCACCGTCAATGCGATGAAGTCCGCGTTCATTCCTTTCGATGAACGACTGGCCATGATCAACGAGGTGATCAAGCCGGGTTATGCGGAGCTGAAGTCCGAGTGGCTGTTCCAGCAGACCGCCTCCACCAGTGGTTCCGTCTCGGTGTAGGCCATGGCATGACGTACTGAAAGCGCCCGGGAGAGGCAATTCCCGGGCGCTTTCTCGTATTTAATGATGTTTGCGGGCGGGGGTTTGAAGTGACTAGTTTGCGGAGCCGCTCAATTCCCCGTCGCAAGGATTCGTTTTCATGAAGCAGTCAGCTGCCAAGACCCTCGGTGTCGCCGCTCTCGGTGCCGCCTTCGCCGCCGTCGCCGCCGGTACCGCCTCCGCTGCCGTTCCGGCCGTCGGCCTCTCCGACGCGCTGGGCTCCGCCACCGGTCTCCTCCAGGGGGCCACCAGCCAGCAGCAGGTGGGCGCCGAGGGCCAGCAGTCGAGCGACCCGGCCGCCGCCCTCGGTCCCGTGACCGGCCTGCTCGGCGGTCTGCCGACCAGCGGGCTCGGCGTCGGCGGCTGATTCGTACGGGATCCGTACGCGTGCACACGTGGCGCACACCCATTCGAGCGGGTGGGCGCCACGTCGTGCCGTGTGCCACGATCACCACCAACTGCCCGCCGACGCTTTGGGTATGAGGTTTTCGGTCATGCGCATGAAGGCACGAGCGACGATGGTCGCGCTGGTCCCCGCCCTGGTTCTCGCGGCGGCGGGGTGCAGCAGCACCGACGCCCCCGCGACGGGCAAGGCCCCGGATCCCAAGGGCTCCGCGGCCGCCTCCGGCGCGCCCGGCGCCCCGGCGGCGTCCCCCGGATCGACGGGATCCGCGGCGCCGAAGACCGGTGGCAGCAGGCTGGAGCGGTCCGTGCTGGCCCAGGGCGACCTGGCCGGCTACCAGATCTCCGCCCAGGGCAAGAACCCGGGCGCCCCGGACGGTCAGCCCCAGGCCGACAAGAAGGCCTGTCAGCCGCTGGCCGACATCATGGGCGACAAGCCGGACCCGGCCGCCCGCGAGACGCTCAACCGCGGCATCGGCTCCCAGAAGCAGGTCGGGCTCGCCGTCTCCGCCTCCGTCAGCTCCTACGCCGAGAGCGACGCCAAGGCGCTGATCGCCCGGCTCAGGGCCGCCGTGGCCGCCTGCGGTACGGGCTTCTCCGCCACGGTCGAGAAGCAGACCGGCAGTTACCGCGACGTGCGCGCCGCCGATTACCGCACGAGCGGCGACGAGAGCGTCAGCTGGACCACGACCGCGGCCGCCCAGGGCGTCTCGGCACAGGTCCACCTGGTCGTGGTGCGCGAGGGCGACACCGTGGTGCGGCTGATGGCCCTCAATGTGGCGGCGGTCCAGCAGAAGGCCCAGGTGCCGCAGGAAGTAACCGACAAGCAGCTCGAAAAGGTCCAGAAGGCCGGCTGACCGGGTGCCCGGCCGGCCGGCCTCGCGGTCGGCGGCTACCAGGCGGCGGAGGCGGACTTCTCGTTCGGCAGCAGCAGCCACAGCGCGATGTAGACCAGGAACTGCGGGCCGGGCAGCAGGCACGAGACGACGAATATGGTGCGCATCGTGTTCGCGGAAATTCCGAAACGCCGTGCCAGTCCGGCGCAGACTCCGCCGATCCAACGGCCGTCACGGGGGCGGACCAAGGCGCTCATGAGGTGTCTCCTTCGTCGGGATCGCTTTCTTGCGATGTCTCAATACTCCCGCTGGACCGCCGACAGAACGTCGGTCCAGGGGCCGAGCCCGACCCTGGAAATCTTCGGGGTATCCCCCTGATAAACGGTGTGTGAGCGGCGCAGCCGGGCCCGCAGCGCCGGCACGACGGCCGCGTGCGCGAGCAGGACGCCGACCGTGTTGAGCAGGACCGAGTCCACGTCGACCACCTGGCCCGGGACGGCGGTCTGGAGCATCTCGATGCTCACGGAGACCAGGGCGCCCGCGGCTGCGGTCCGGGCCAGGGAGGACCACGCGGACAGCCTCGACAGCGCGATCCGTCCGCTGATCATCGGCAGCAGCACCCCGAGCGGGGCCAGCAGCGCCAGCCCCTCCCCGATCCGCCGGGCGGCCTCCAGCGGCCCGTAGGCGAGGTCCGCCCTGATCCCCTCCAGCGGGGACAGATTGGCGGCCGCGGCCCACGGCACGTCGAGCGGCCGAAGGGTCAGCCAGCCGACGACCACGAGGTGGGCGACGAGCAGGACCCCGGCGAGGAGTCGGAAACGGAGATGGATCGCGGTGGCGGTGGCGGCGCTGCCGCCGGCCTCATGACGCTGCACACCTGCGAGGACGCCTCACCCGGTGGCCACGGTTCCGCCCGTTCGGGGGGTGTGGCGGGGAGCACGTGGGCCCCGTCCCGCAGGTCAGGCCGGTCAGCCGGTGGCGAGCAGGACGATCAGGAACAGCGCGCCGGCCACGGCGGGCGCGATGATCTCGTACGACCAGCGCACGCGCACGCTGCCCTGGGCGCCGGCCCGCTCGGCGCCGCGTTCGGCCAGCCGCTGCAGCTCGTCCACGATCCGGTCGGCGCTGGCCCGCATCGGTTCGGACGGGGTGCGGGCGGCCGCGCCCGGGTCGCTCGGCTCGCGGCGGTCGAGCCGGTGCTGGGTGCTGAGGTGGCGCAGCTGCTGACGGTTCGCCTTCTTCCGCTCCCGCAGCGAGACGGGCACGGACCAGAGCTGGTACTTCGAGCCCTCGGCCAGCACCTCGGCCGAGTAGCCGGCGCGCACCGCGTCCACGGCCGCCCAGGGCAGCTCGATGATCCGGAAGGGGTTCCGCACGCGCAGCCGGTCGTCGTTGGCGAAGACGGCCGGGCGGATCGTGAACGCCACGATCAGCGGTACGGCGCACAGCGCCACCGCGGCCGCGATCCACGGGGTGTTCCCCGAGCCCCGCAGCAAGGCGTCGCCGCAGAGCCATGCGACCAGCGCGAGCAGCAGTACCCCCGAGATGACGCCCATGGTGGAGCGGTAGACCCGGTCGTCGTAGACCGGCTCGTCGGTCGGCTGCTGCTGGCTGCTCATGGGGTCGATTCTGCCCCACGCCGTCTCAGCCCACGAGATCGGCATACAAGATGATGTTGTCGGGCCGGTGGCCGTCCGTGATCTCGCCGCCGCAGGTGATCACGCGCAGCTCCGGACGCGTGGTGTCCCCGTAGACCTTGGCGGTCGGGAAGTCCTTCTTGTCCACCTGCTCCAGCTCGCGGACGCGGAAGACGGCGGTGGTGCCGTCCGCCCGGGAGACCGTGATGTCCTCGCCGGTGCGCACGCGCGAGACGTCCTTGAGCACGGCCGGGCCGCGCGCGGTGTCGAAGTGGCCGATCAGCACGGCCGGACCGGTCTCGCCGGGCGTCACGCCCTTGGTGTACCAGCCGATCTTGTCCCCGTCGGCCACGGAGGGCACCTCGACGGTGCCGTCGGCGGCCAGGCCGAGCTCCAGCACCGGCGAGGCGTCCACCCCGGCCGCGGGGATCCGTACGCGTACGGGCGCGGACGCGGGCAGCGGGGCGGCCTTCGCCGGGGCGGCGGGTGCGGTGGTGGGCGTGACGGAGGGCGGGGCGGGCGAGGCGGCGGCGGCCACGGGCGGTGCGGGCGCGGCGGCGCCGGCCGCACCGCAGCCGGTCAGGGCGGCCGTGAGGAGGACGGCGGCGAGCAGCGGGCGTACGCGGTGGGCCATGGGGGTGCTCCGGAGACGGGTGCGGCGGGCCGCCGGGACGGCGGCCCGCCGGGGGAGGGCAGGAGGTGGTGGGGTGTCAGCCCCGGGAGTCGCGGCGACGGCGCAGGTGCACGCTGGCGCCCAGGGCCCCGAAGGCGGCCATCAGGCCGACGCCGGCCGCCCAGGTGGCGGCCTTGTCGGTGTCCTCGGCCGCCGCGACCGGGAGTTCGGCGCCCGCGGCCACCGGGCCCTTCGGTACCACGGCCGTCTGGCCGACGGTCTGCGGCTTCGCCGGGGCGGGGGCGGGGGCCGTGGGCTTCACGACCGGCACGGTTCCGGTGAACTCGTAGCTCGGCTTGCACCCCTTGGGAAACGCGGGGAACGGGGCCCGGCCGATCTCGCTGTGGCCGCCCTGGGTCTTCCACTCGAAAACGGGTGTGGCGCTGCTGGGGTTCACGATCCGGGCGATGATGCCCTCCGAGTCGGGCAGCGCGGGGTGGGTGCGGTCCAGGGTGGTCCAGCCGCGATCGTCGCCGGAGTGGAAGAGGACCGCCTTCGGGCCGTTCTCGGTGACGTACAGCTCGGCCCGCACGCCCGCGCCCATGGGCTGCCCCTTCGGCCCCACCCTGCAGTCCGTGCTGGCCTGCCCCGCGGGGAGCGGGTAGGACTTGGTGCTCCCGTTCTTGGCGGTGACGACGAGCACGGGGTGGGCGGTCGCGGCCTTGGTGAGTTCGAGCGACAGGCCGTTGGCCGTGTCGTGGGGCAGCGTCCGGTCCAGCTTCGTCACGACCCGGACCATGTAGGTGTCGCCGGGCTTCCAGTCGGGGCCGACCGCGCGGATCCAGGCCTCCGGGCCCTCGGCCTTGTTGCGCAGCACCGCGACCAGGCCCTCGCCGATGTAGACGGGCTCGCCTTCGTAACGGTCGTTGTCGGAGGCCGCGACGGTCTGCCCTGCGGCGGTCTGAACCGCGGCGGTGGCCGGTGCGGCGAACGCGGAGCCGGCGGCCGGTATGAGCAGCGCGCCCGTGAGGGCGGCGGTGACGATCGAGGTGCGGAGGGCGAGGGCGGTACGCATAACGACTCCATGGGCGTGGTCGGCGAGAAGGCGGAGGAGAGTCGCATGCCGCGTCGAGTCTGTTCGGTCTCTTTCGGCCGGGTCAGGTGTGGCGGGCTGCTGAGTTCAAAGTTACGAATCTTGTTCGGCCGGAGGATCCGCCTCCTGTCATGGCCCTGTAACGGGCGAACGCGTGTCGGAATGGAAGTGCCGCTTCCCCGGCGGATCCGCCAGGGAAGCGGAAGGGGCCGAGGCGGCCCGTCGACACGGCCGGATCGGTCTGGCCCGGCGTCACGCTTTCGGCGTACCAGCCCATCCTGTCCCCGCCGGCCGCGCAGGGCACTTCGGCGGTGCCGTCGGCGGGCCGTGGCCGGTGGTCCGCGAACGCCCTGCGGCGGGCCACCGCGAAGGCGGCCCGCCGGAGGGAGGCGAGGGAGCGGGGCGGGGTCAGCGCCGGGCGTCCGCGCGGCGGCGGACCAGCAGGGCCGTTCCGAGGCCCGCGAGGATCGCGACGAGACCGGCGCCGGCCAGGGCGGTCGTGGAGTCGTCCCGGTCCTCGGTGAGCTCGGCGCCCGCGGCGACCCCGCCCTTGGGGACGACGGTCGTCTGGCCGGCCGTCTGCGCCTTCGGGGCGCTGCCGGTGCCGGTGGCGGCGGCCGCGGGGGCGGTGGGCCGGGCGGACGGCGTGGCCGACGGCTTCGGCGTCGGGGCCTCGTCCGTGAAGGAGTAGGTGAACGTGCAGCCCTTGGGGAGCTCCGGGAAGAGCGCGGTCTCGAAGGGGTCGGCCTGGCCGGGGGTCGCGTACTCGAAGGACGGGTCGGCCGAGCTCGGGTTCAGGATGCGGGCGACGGTCAGGTCGCCCTTCGCCAGCGCGGGGCCGGTACGGGTCAGCTTCTTGTAGGGATCCTTGGTGACCCCGTCCACCAGCTGCACCTGCGGCCCGTCGGGCGTCGTCGTCAGGTCGGCGACCAGCGTCCCGTCCAGACCGAGCCGCTTGGTCGAGGAGACGCACCGGGCGCCGTGGGTCCGGCCCGCCTCGGACAGCGGCATCGGGAAGGACTTGGTGACGCCGGCCTTGGTCACCGTGAGGACGGGGGCGGCCGAGTTCACCTTGGTGATCTCCACGTCCAGACCGTTCGCGGTGTCGGTGATGTTCATGCGGTCCAGCACGGTCAGGACGCGGAACATGTAGTTCTCGCCCGGCTTCCAGTCCGGTCCGACGACGCGGATCCAGGCCTCCGGGCCCTCCGCCTCGTGGCGCAGCACCGCGACCAGGCCCTCACCGATGTGGACCGGGGTGCCGGCGAAGCGGTCGGGGGCGTTCTCCGGGGCGACCGTCGCAGCCTGCGGGACGGTGGTCGTGGCGGCGTACGCGGCGCCCGCGGCGGGGGTGAGGAGCGCACCGGCGAGGACGGCGGTGGCGAGGGAGGCACGGAGGGCGGTACGCATAACGACTCCTGGAAGCAAGGTCTCGGAAGGTGGAGGAGAGCCGCATGCCGCGTTTTTCTCTTCGGGTTTTCGTCCGGGTGAGCTTCTGGCGGGCTGCTGGGAAGAAATCTATTGATCTTGTGCGGGTGGATGATCCGCCTCCTGTCATGGCCGCGTAACAGCAGGCGGAGGTGTCGATTCCGCAGCGAATCGGCGTGAATCGGGGGGAGGGGGTGACAGGTCGCTACGCGCGTAGATATGCTCATCTGGTGACCATGCCCACCACCCTCACCGCATTCGCTGACGTGACGACGTCCGACAGTGCGCTGCGCCGCTTCCTGCACGGGCTGCCCGGCGTCGACGCAGTCGGACTGGAGGCCCGCGCGGCCTCCCTCGGCACCCGTTCGATCAAGACGACGGCCAAGGCGTACGCCATCGACCTGGCCATCTCGATGATCGACCTGACGACGCTGGAAGGCGCGGACACCCCGGGCAAGGTCCGGGCGCTCTCCGCCAAGGCCGTCAACCCCGATCCGACCGACCGCACGACGCCCATGACCGCCGCGGTCTGCGTCTACCCCGACATGGTGGCCACCGCCAAGGCCGCGCTGAACGGCGCCGACGTCAAGATCGCCTCCGTCGCGACCGCCTTCCCGGCCGGCCGCGCCGCGCTGCCGATCAAGCTCGCGGACACCCGTGACGCCGTCGCCGCCGGCGCCGACGAGATCGACATGGTCATCGACCGTGGCGCCTTCCTCGCCGGCCGCTACCTGGAGACGTACGAGCTGATCAAGGCCATCAAGGAGGCCTGCGTCCGCCCCGACGGCACCGCGGCCCGCCTCAAGGTCATCTTCGAGACCGGCGAGCTGTCGACCTACGACAACATCCGCCGCGCCTCCTGGATCGGCATGCTCGCGGGCGCCGACTTCATCAAGACGTCGACCGGCAAGGTGGGCGTCAACGCCACCCCCGCGAACACGCTGCTCATGCTCGAGGCCGTACGCGACTTCCGCGCGCAGACTGGAATCCAGATCGGCGTGAAGCCGGCCGGCGGCATCCGCACCACCAAGGACGCGATCAAGTTCCTGGTCCTGGTCAACGAGACCGCAGGCGAGGACTGGCTGAGCAACCACTGGTTCCGCTTCGGCGCCTCCAGCCTGCTCAACGACCTGTTGATGCAGCGCCAGAAGCTGAGCACCGGCCGTTACTCCGGTCCCGACTACGTGACGGTGGACTGATCACCATGGCATCTGTATTCGAGTACGCACCGGCTCCCGAGTCCCGCTCGGTCGTCGACATCGCCCCCTCCTACGGGCTCTTCATCGACGGCGAGTTCACCGACGCCGCCGACGGCAAGGTCTTCAAGACCGTCTCGCCGAGCAGCGAAGAGGTCCTGGCCGAGATCGCCCAGGCGGGCGCCGCCGATGTCGACCGCGCCGTCAAGGCCGCCCGCAAGGCCTTCGAGAAGTGGTCCGCGCTGCCCGGCTCCGAGCGCGCCAAGTACCTCTTCCGCATCGCCCGGATCATCCAGGAGCGCAGCCGCGAGCTCGCCGTCCTGGAGACCCTGGACAACGGCAAGCCGATCAAGGAGACCCGCGACGCGGACCTCCCGCTGGTCGCCGCCCACTTCTTCTACTACGCGGGCTGGGCCGACAAGCTCGACCACGCGGGCTACGGCGCGAACCCGCGCCCGCTCGGCGTGGCCGGCCAGGTCATCCCGTGGAACTTCCCGCTCCTGATGCTCGCGTGGAAGATCGCCCCGGCGCTCGCCACCGGCAACACGGTCGTGCTGAAGCCCGCCGAGACGACCCCCCTCTCGGCGCTGTTCTTCGCGGACATCTGCCGCCAGGCGGGCCTGCCCAAGGGCGTCGTCAACATCCTCACCGGGTACGGCGACGCGGGCGCGGCCCTCGTCGAGCACCCGGACGTCAACAAGGTCGCCTTCACCGGCTCGACGGCCGTGGGCAAGAAGATCGCCCGCCACGTCGCCGGCACCGACAAGAAGGTCACCCTGGAGCTGGGCGGCAAGGGCGCCAACATCGTCTTCGACGACGCCCCCATCGACCAGGCCGTCGAGGGCATCGTCAACGGCATCTTCTTCAACCAGGGCCAGGTCTGCTGCGCGGGCTCCCGCCTCCTGGTCCAGGAGTCGATCCACGACGAGCTGCTGGACAGCCTCAAGCGCCGCCTGTCGACCCTCCGCCTCGGCGACCCGCTCGACAAGAACACCGACATCGGCGCGATCAACTCCGCCGAGCAGCTCGCCCGGATCACCGCGCTCGCGGAGACCGGCGAGGCCGAGGGCGCCGAGCGCTGGTCCCCGGCGTGCGAGCTGCCGTCCGCCGGCTACTGGTTCGCCCCGACGCTCTTCACCAACGTCACCCAGGCGCACACCGTCGCCCGCGACGAGATCTTCGGCCCGGTGCTGTCCGTGCTGACCTTCCGCACGCCCGACGAGGCCGTCGCCAAGGCCAACAACAGCCAGTACGGCCTGTCCGCCGGCATCTGGACGGAGAAGGGCTCGCGCATCCTCGCGGTCGCGAACCAGCTCCGCGCCGGAGTCGTCTGGGCCAACACGTTCAACAAGTTCGACCCGACCTCGCCCTTCGGCGGCTACAAGGAGTCGGGCTTCGGGCGCGAAGGCGGCCGTCACGGCCTGGAGGGCTACCTCGATGTCTGAGTCGTCGTCGACGCGTCTGAGCGTCTTCAAGACCTACAAGCTGTACGTCGGGGGCAAGTTCCCCCGCTCCGAGAGCGGCCGGGTGTACGAGGTGAGCGCCAAGACATCGGGCGGGGGCAAGGGCAAGTGGCTGGCCAACGCCCCCCTGTCCTCCCGCAAGGACGCGCGTGACGCGGTCGTCGCCGCGCGCAAGGCGTTCGGCGGCTGGTCGGGCGCCACCGCGTACAACCGCGGCCAGATCCTCTACCGCGTCGCCGAGATGCTGGAGGGCCGCCGGGAGCAGTTCGTCCGCGAGGTCGGCGAGGCCGAGGGCCTGTCCAAGCCGAAGGCCGCCGCCGTCGTGGACGCGACCATCGACCGCTGGGTCTGGTACGCGGGCTGGACCGACAAGATCGGCCAGATCGTGGGCGGGGCCAACCCGGTCGCGGGCCCGTTCTTCAACCTCTCCACCCCCGAGCCCACCGGCGTGGTCACCGTCGTGGCCCCCCAGGACTCGTCCTTCCTGGGCCTGGTCTCGGTGGTCGCCCCGGTCATCGCGACGGGCAACACCGTCGTCGTGATCGCCTCGGAGAAGTCCCCGCTCCCCGCCCTCTCCCTGGGCGAGGTGCTGGCCACCTCCGACCTGCCCGGCGGCGTGGTCAACATCCTGTCCGGCAAGGCCGGCGAGATGGGCCCGCACCTGGCGTCCCACCAGGACGTCAACGCGATCGACCTGGCCGGAGCCGATGCGGCGCTGGCCACGGAGCTGGAGATCGCGGCGGCCGACAACCTCAAGCGCGTCCTGCGTCCACAGCCTGTGGACGACTGGAGCACGGACCCGGGCACGTCGCGCATGACGGCGTTCCTGGAGACCAAGACGGTCTGGCACCCCACGGGGTCGCTGGGCGCGGGCGGCTCGTCCTACTAGGACCGGCCCCCTGCGAGACCGGCCCCGGCAGCGTCCCCCGCGCTGTCGGGGCCTTTTCGTGCCTACGGCCGGGGGAGCACCGGCCCGAGCAGCGAGGAGACGGCGGCGGTGGGCAGCTCGCCGACGGAGGGGCCCTGGGTCAGGATGCCGGTGACCATGCCGGTGCCGACGGACGGGAAGTCCGCGACCTTGGTGGCCACGCCGTTGTCCAACGGGTCCACGCCGGTGTGGGCGAGGGGGTTCACCTTGAGGTTCGCGATCGGGTCGGTGACCCCGGCCAGCGCCGCCGGGACATCGAGTTCGCTCGCCTGGGCGCCCCCCGCGGACAGCGCCAGCGCGGCGCCGGCCATCGAGAGGGTCAGGCCCGCGGTGCGGAGCCGGTTCGGTGCGGAAGGGGCTGCGTGACGTGCCATGGGGATCCCGCCTGTGGTCGTAGTCGCGTGCGCACGCAGCGTAGTTGAGGTGTGTTCCTGGACACCAACCGGTCACCGGGAGGATCCCCTACCCGGGGGAATGGTTCAGACTGGTGTCCCGTGAGCTCTTCCTCTCCTTCGCCGACCCGAGTCGTCCTGCTGACCGGTCCGTCGGGCTCCGGAAAATCTTCGCTGGCCGCCCGCTCAGGGCTGCCCGTGCTGCGCCTCGACGACTTCTACAAGGAGCACGAGGACCCCACCCTTCCGCTGGTCGACGGCAGCTCCGACATCGACTGGGACTCGCCGCTGTCCTGGGACGCGGACGCGGCGGTCGCCGCGATCGCGGAGCTGTGCGCGACGGGTCGGACCCGGGTGCCGGTCTACGACATCGCCACCTCCTCGCGGACCGGGACCGAGGCCCTGGACATCGCGCGGTCGCCGCGGACCCCGCTGTTCATCGCGGAGGGGATCTTCGCCGCCGACATAGCGGTGCGCTGCCAGGAGCTCGGGCTGCTGGCCGACGCGATCTGCCTGCGGGGCCGGCCGTCGACGACGTTCCGCCGGCGGCTGGTGCGGGACCTGCGGGAGGGCCGCAAGTCGGTCCTCTTCCTGCTGCGCAGGGGCTTTCGCCTGATGCGGGCCGAGCGGGGCATCGTGGCCCGGCACACCGCGCTGGGCGCGCACGCCTGCGGCCGCGACGAGGCCCTCGGCCGCCTGGCCGCCGCCGCGGCCGGCCGCCACCGCACCACGGCCCCCGCGTAGCAGGCCGCGCCGCTGCCGGGGCTCCGCCCCAGACCCCGCTCCTCAAACGCCGGAGGGGCTGGATTGTGCCGGCGGGGCCGGGTTCTTCAGCCCCGCCAGGGGGCACCTCCCAGCGGTAGCTGGGGGAGATCGAGGCGCGGGCGCGGAGCGCCGTAGGGGTGCTGGGGCCAAGCCCCGGCCGGCCCCGTGACCTGCTGAACCCGCGGACGCGAAAAGGCGGGATCAGGCGGACCCCCGGCCGCTTGATCCCGCCTCTTCCCCCCGCGACCCCCGCCCCACCCCCGTAGGACGGGCCCCCTGGCCCGATGGTCTGTGTGCGCCGCCGTCAGGCGACGAGCTCCTCGAAGGACTCCGCCTCGTCGCGGCCGAAGCTCAGCGCCTCGTCCTCCCGCAGGCGGCGCAGCGAGCGCCAGATGCTGGACTTCACCGTGCCGACGCTGATCCCGAGGATCTCGGCGATCTCCGGGTCCGTGCGGCCCTCGTAATAGCGCAGCACCAGCATCGTGCGCTGCGGCTCCGGGATCCGGGTCAGCGCCTGCCACAGCACCGCCCGCAGCTCCGTACCGCGCATCGCGTCCGTGTCGGAGGCCGTCTCCGGCAGCTCCTCCGTCGGGTACTCGTTCAGCTTCCGCCGGCGCCACGCGCTGATGTGCAGGTTGGTCATGGTGCGACGCAGGTAGCCGCCTACGGCCGCCTTGTCGCTGATCCGGTCCCAGGCGCGGTACGTGGAGAACAGCGCGCTCTGCAGCAGGTCCTCGGCCTCGTAGCGGTCGCCGGTGAGGTGGAAGGCCGTCGCGTACAGCGCGGCCCGCCGCTCCCGGACGTACGCGGTGAACTCCGCCTCGGACGTGGAGGAGGGGCTCTGCTGGGCGGGAACCGCCTGGTACTGGTTTGCGTCAATGGCTACGACGTGGGCCGGCCGGGGGCGGGCGACCGCCACCGTACGGACACCCGCCCGGCGGTTCACATCGTGCAGCCGCGTGACAACCGCGCTGGTGGTGGTGCTGTGCAGCGTGTTCATCTCGCGCCCCCCGTCGTGGAGTGTGTCTGCTTCGGTCCGTTGTCCGTTGTGCGTTGATAGAAGATTGCCCCGCCGACTTAACCGGGGTGTCCGTCGACTGTCACAGCCCTGTCACAGCGCCTTCCTGCAGGACGTCGGCGGGAGACCCGCAGGATCGTGTCCTCCCATCGGTCGAACTCCCGTCGGCCGATGGGACAGAATGAGCCCGTGCCTTTCCTGTTGCTGATCGAGGACGACGACGCCATCCGCACGGCCCTCGAACTCTCCCTGTCTCGCCAGGGCCACCGTGTGGCCACTGCGGCGACGGGCGAGGACGGCCTGAAACTGCTGCGCGAGCAGCGGCCGGATCTGATCGTGCTGGACGTCATGCTGCCCGGGATCGACGGTTTCGAGGTGTGCCGGAGGATCCGCCGCACCGATCAGCTGCCGATCATCCTGCTCACCGCGCGCAGCGATGACATCGACGTGGTGGTCGGCCTGGAGTCCGGGGCCGACGACTACGTGGTCAAGCCCGTCCAGGGCCGCGTCCTCGACGCCCGCATCCGTGCCGTACTGCGCCGCGGCGAGCGCGAGTCGAGCGATTCCGCGAGCTTCGGCTCCCTCGTCATCGACCGCGCCGCCATGACGGTGACGAAGAACGGCGAGGACCTCCAGCTCACCCCGACCGAGCTGCGGCTGCTGCTCGAACTGAGCCGCCGGCCCGGGCAGGCGCTGTCGCGCCAGCAGCTGCTGCGCCTGGTCTGGGAGCACGACTACCTCGGCGACTCGCGGCTCGTCGACGCCTGCGTGCAGCGGCTGCGCGCCAAGGTCGAGGACGTGCCGTCGTCGCCCACCCTGATCCGTACGGTCCGCGGCGTCGGCTACCGCCTGGACTCCCCGCAGTGATCCGGGCGTTGCTCGCGGGCCGGCGCTGGACCAGCCTGCGGCTGCGACTCCTCATGGTCTTCGCGCTGGTCGCGCTGACGGCCGCGGTCTCCGCGTCAGGGATCGCCTACTGGCTCAACCGGGAGGCGGTGCTCACCCGCACCCAGGACGCCGCCCTCGGCGACTTCCGGCAGGAGATGCAGAACCGTGCCGCCGCCCTGCCCGCCGAACCGACGGCGGAGGAGCTGCAGCGCACCGCAGAGCTGATGGCGGGCAGCAGCCCCGGGTACAGCGTGCTGCTGGTGCAGGCGGGCAAGGACGACCGCCTGCTCTTCGGCGCGGCCGGGCCCGACTCCTTCGGGCTGGCCGACGTACCGCAGTCCCTGCAGAAGGCGGTGAACGACCGTCAGAAGACGACCGCGGCGAACGACTCCGAGTACCACATGTACTGGCAGCGCACGAAGCCGCGCGGCAACCCGTACCTGGTCGGCGGGACGCGGATCGTGGGCGGCGGGCTGACCGGATACATGTACAAGTCGCTCGCGCAGGAGCGGGACGACCTGAACGCGCTCGCCTGGTCGCTGACGATCGCGACCGGCCTCGCGCTGCTCGGCTCCGCGCTGCTGGCGCAGGCCGCGGCCCGTACCGTGCTCAAGCCCGTGCAGCGGCTCGGGGACGCGGCGCGGCGGCTCGGCGAAGGCGAGCTGGACCACCGGCTGGAGGTGTCGGGCACGGACGAACTCGCCGACCTGTCGCACACCTTCAACAAGACGGCCGAGGCGCTGGAGAAGAAAGTCGCCGACATGAGCGCGCGCGAGGAGTCGAGCCGGCGCTTCGTCGCGGACATGTCGCACGAACTGCGGACGCCGCTGACCGCGCTGACGGCGGTGGCCGAGGTGCTGGAGGAAGAGGTCGACGACCTCGATCCGATGATCGCACCGGCGGTGGCGCTGGTCGTCAGCGAGACGCGGCGACTGAACGACCTGGTGGAGAACCTGATGGAGGTCACCCGCTTCGACGCGGGAACGGCCCGGCTGGTGCTGGACGACGTGAACGTCGCCGACCAGGTCACGTCCTGCATCGACGCGCGCGCCTGGCTCGACGCCGTCGAACTCGACGCCGAGCGGGACATCGTGGCCCGGCTCGACCCGCGCCGCCTCGACGTCATCCTCGCCAACCTCATCGGCAACGCGCTCAAGCACGGCGGCTCGCCGGTGCGGGTGTCGGTGACCGTGGACGGGGAGTGGCTGGTGATCGCGGTCCAGGACAACGGGCCGGGCATCCCCGAGGAGGTCCTGCCGCACGTCTTCGACCGGTTCTACAAGGCGAGCGCGTCGCGGCCGAAGTCCGACGGGAGCGGGCTGGGCCTGTCGATCGCCATGGAGAACGCGCACATCCACGGAGGCGACATCACCGCCGCCAACGGGCCGGGCGGCGGGGCGCTGTTCACGCTGCGGCTGCCGGTGGACGTGGGGAGGGTGATCGCGGGTGACGTGGATGCGTAGGGCTCTGCCGGTGGTGCCGGCGGTGGTGGTCCCGATCGTCGCGATCACGCTGCTCGCCACGTCGGGCTGCGGGATCAGGGCGACGACCGTGCCGGTGGACGTGGGCGCGGCGCCGTCGCGGGTGTCGTGCGACACCCCGGAGAAGCCGGGCACGCAGAACGGCGTGCAGGGCTTCCGGGCCACGCTGGAACTGGTCTGCGGATCGGAGCTGGTGGGCGTGGAGCGAGTGGTTCCGGTGCCCGAGAAGAAGCTCGTACGGGACCCCGTGGCCCTGGTTGCGCAGGCACTGCTCGAGGCGCTGGAGCGGACGCCGACCACGGAGGAGCGGGACGCCGGCTTCACGACCGGGGTGCCGGCCGGGCTGACGGCGGGCTCGCCGCGGGCCGGTGACCCGGCGGGCACGGTGCGGCTCAGCCGCAAGCCGGAGGACCTGCCGCCGGTGGCGCTGTCGCAGATCGTGTGCACGCTTGCCGGCAGCGAGGCGGTGTCGGCGGGGCCGGGGCCGGTGGTCCTGGGCGGGCCGGACGAGGATCCGCCGCGGGCGTGGGAGTGCACTGACGCTGTGCGCGCGCGGCCGGAGTCGGTGCCGACCCTGGGCGAAATCGTCCGCCCGACGTCCTCCTGACGCTCCGCTGCCGGGGCGCTGCCCCAGACCCCGCGCCTCAATCGCCGGCGGGGCTGAAAGATCGCCTCAAACGCCGGCGGGGCTGGATTTGCGCAGCCTCGGCTGCACATATCCAGCCCCTCCGGCGTTTGAGGCGCGTCCGGGCGGAGCCCGGGGGACGGCCCCGCAGGGGCCCGGATACGGCGACGGCCCCCTGGGCCGGACGGGGCTCAGGGGGCCGACGGGTGCGGGGGGCGCGTCGAAAAATCAGATGCCGGCCGCGGCCGCGAGGTCCTTCTTGATCGCGTCCAGGATCTCCTGGCCGCGCGCGCGGGCCGGGACGAGGTCGGAGGCCTCGGGAACCGGGACCACCACCTCCAGGTAGCACTTCAGCTTCGGCTCCGTGCCCGACGGGCGGACGATCACCCGGGCCTTGTAGTCGCCGTCCAGGTAGTAGCGCAGGCCGTCCGTCGGCGGCAGCGCGGCCGAGCCGACCGCGAGGTCCTCCGCCGAGACGACCCGCAGGCCCGCCAGCGACACCGGCGGCTCCGCCCGCAGCGCGGCCATCGCCGAGGCGATCACCGACAGGTCGGAGACGCGGACCGACAGCTGGTCCGTGGCGTGCAGGCCGTGGGCCATCGCCAGGTCGTCCAGCAGGTCGGTCAGGGTGCGGCCCTGCTCCTTGAGCACCGAGGCCAGCTCGGCCACCAGCAGGGCGGCGGTGACGCCGTCCTTGTCGCGGACGCCCTCGGGGTCCACGCAGTAGCCGAGCGCCTCCTCGTAGCCGTAGCGCAGGCCCTCGACGCGGGAGATCCACTTGAAGCCGGTGAGGGTCTCCTCGTAGCCGACGCCCGCCGCCTCCGCGATCCGGCCCAGGAGGCTGGAGGAGACGATGGACTCCGCGAAGACGCCCTGCGCGCCCTTGGCCACCAGGTGCTCCGCGAGCAGCGCGCCGACCTCGTCGCCGCGCAGCATCCGCCAGCCGGAGGGGGACGCGTCGTCCGGGACGGCCACCGCGCAGCGGTCGGCGTCCGGGTCGTTCGCGATCACGATGTCCGGGTTGACCTCGGCGGCCTTCACGAAGGCCAGGTCCATCGCGCCCGGCTCCTCCGGGTTGGGGAAGGCGACCGTCGGGAAGGCGGGGTCCGGCTCGGCCTGCTCGGCGACCAGGACCGGGGCCGGGAAGCCGGCCCGGGCGAAGGCCGCCATGACGACGTCCTTCCCGACGCCGTGCATGGCCGTGTAGACGGTCCGCACGCCCCGGGGGGACCCGGGAGTCAGGACGGCGTCCGTACGGGCCAGGTAGGCCTCCAGGACCTCGTCGCCGAGGTCCTCCCAGCCGGACTCCGGACGGGGGACCGAGGCGAGCGTGTCGACCCGGGCGATCTCCGCCGCGATCTCCCCGTCGGCCGGGGAGACGATCTGCGAGCCGTCGCCGAGGTAGACCTTGTAGCCGTTGTCCCGGGGAGGGTTGTGGCTCGCGGTCACCTCGACGCCGGCGACGGCACCCAGGTGCCTTATGGCGTACGCGAGGACGGGCGTCGGCAGCGGGCGGGGCAGGACGGCCGCGCGCAGTCCGGCGCCGGTCATGACGGCCGCGGTGTCGCGGGCGAAGTCCGCCGACTTGTAGCGGGCGTCGTAGCCGACGACGACCAGGCCGCCGGCGTGGCCCTGGGCCTTCAGGTAGGCCGCGAGGCCTGCCGCGGCCCGGATGACCACGCTGCGGTTCATCCGCATCGGGCCCGCACCGATCTCACCGCGCAGTCCGGCGGTGCCGAACTGCAGGGTGCCGGAGAAACGGTCCGCGAGTTCCGCGGTGTCGCCCGCCTCGACGAGCGCGGCGAGCTCGGCCGCCGTCTCGGGGTCGGGGTCCTCCGCCAGCCAGGCCTGGGCCCGGGTGATCAGGTCGTCCTGTTCCTGCACTGCTTCCGCCTTACCTCTCGTACGTCGATCAGATGCGGGCGAGGACCTGCGTCAGCAGCGTGCCCATGCGGGCGGCCGAGTCGCGGCCGGCCTGGAGGACCTCTTCGTGGTTCAGCGGCTCGCCGGACAGGCCCGCCGCCAGGTTGGTGACCAGGGAGATCCCGAGCACGTCGGCGCCGGCCTCACGGGCCGCGATGGCCTCCAGCACGGTGGACATGCCGACCAGGTCGGCGCCCATGACGCGGATCATGTTGATCTCGGCCGGGGTCTCGTAGTGCGGGCCGGGGAACTGGACGTAGACGCCCTCTTCCAGGCTCGGGTCGATCTCCTTGCACATCGCGCGCAGCGTGGGCGAGTACAGGTTCGTCAGGTCCACGAAGTTGGCGCCGACGATCGGCGAGGTGGCCGTCAGGTTGAGGTGGTCGCTGATCAGCACGGGCTGGCCGGGCTTCATGCCCTCGCGCAGGCCGCCACAGCCGTTGGTGAGGACCACGGTCTTGCAGCCGGCGGCGACGGCGGTGCGCACGCCGTGGGCGACGGCGGCGACGCCGCGGCCCTCGTAGTAGTGGGTCCGGCCGAGGAAGAGCAGCGCACGCTTGTCGCCGATCTTGTACGAGCGGATCTTGCCGCCGTGGCCCTCGACTGCGGGCGGCGGGAAGCCGGGCAGCTCGGTGACGGGGAACTCGAACTCGGGGGCGCCGAGCGCCTCCGCGGCGGGGGCCCAGCCGGAGCCCATGACGAGCGCGACATCGTGGGATTCGACGCCGGTCAGCTCGCGCAGGCGGGCGGCTGCGGCGTCGGCGGCGGCAAAGGGGTCGGTAACAGATGCGTTCACGCGGACGAGCGTAACCTCTTCCGGCCTACGCGCGTAGATGGCACAGCTCACGGTGTTCGGATCGTTGCCTTGTCGTTTCCGACCAAATGTCCCGGGCGGTGCGGGACGGGCCTGCGGGACGGGTGCGGCGCCGTGGCCGGGTCCGGCCCGGGACCCCGCGCCTGAGAGGCCGGCGCGGGTGGATCGGGCTCAGCAGGGGCGCTTGCGGAGTTCCATCACGTAGTCGTGCGGGGCGCCCGCGGACTCGGCGGCGTCGGCGAGCTCGCCCAGATAGCGGGCCGAGGGCAGGCCGCCCTCGTAGCCGTTCAGGACGTAGCACCAGGCGGCCTCTTCGCCGTCCAGGGTGTGGACCCGGATCCGCATGCGGCGGTAGATGTCGAGGCCGACGCCCTCCCAGCGGTCCATCGAGTCCTCGTCCAGCGGCGCGATGTCGTACAGGGCGACGAAGACCTGGTGGCGCGGCGCTTCCACGATGGTGGCGAGGGCGCCCTCCCAGCCCATCTGCTCGCCGCCGAAGGTCAGCCGCCAGTCGTTGATCCAGCCCGTTCCGCGCAGCGGCGAATGGGGGGCGCGGCGCGTCATCAGCCGCGGGTCGAGGTTGCCGGCGTACGCGGCGTAGAGCGACATGAGGTCGAGGGTACGGGAGGGGTGGCCGTCGCCGCGTGCCCGGCGGCCGTAACCCGGAAGGAGTCCCGTCGCGGGACCGGGCGCGAAGCACCTTGAAGCGTGCGGGACAATGGGGCACGGAATGCATCCCCCGGGGAGACCCCCCGGAACACGGCCGGGGCGGCAGCCGGCCGGGTAGACGTGAGGCGGACTTTTCGTGACCCGGATCGTGATCATCGGCGGCGGACCCGGCGGCTATGAGGCAGCGCTGGTAGGGGCCCAGCTCGGCGCGGAGGTGACCGTCGTGGACTGCGACGGTCTGGGCGGGGCCTCGGTCCTGACCGACTGCGTGCCGTCCAAGACCCTGATCGCGACCGCAGAGGTGATGACGACCTTCGACTCCTCGTACGAGGAGCTCGGCATCGTCGTCGCGGACGACACCCCGCACATCGAGCAGGCCGCGCGCGTCGTCGGCGTGGACCTCGGCAAGGTGAACCGGCGAGTCAAGCGCCTCGCACTCGCCCAGTCGCATGACATCACCGCCTCCGTCACCCGGGCCGGCGCCCGCGTGGTGCGCGGCCGCGGCAAGCTCGGCGGGCCGCAGGGCATCGACGGGACCCGGGACGTCATCGTCACCGCCGCCGACGGATCCGAGACGATCCTGACCGCGGACGCCGTGCTGATCGCCACAGGCGGCACCCCGCGCGAGATCCCGGACGCGATGCCCGACGGCGAGCGGATCCTGAACTGGACCCAGGTCTACGACCTCGACGAGCTCCCGGAGGAGCTGATCGTGGTCGGTTCCGGCGTCACCGGCGCCGAGTTCGCGGGTGCGTACCAGGCCCTCGGCTCCCGGGTGACCCTCGTGTCCTCCCGCGACCGCGTGCTGCCGGGCGAGGACCCCGACGCGGCCGCCGTGCTGGAGGACGTCTTCCGGCGCCGCGGCATGAACGTCGTCGGCCGCTCCCGCGCGGAGTCCGCCAAACGGGTGGGCGACCGGGTCGAGGTCACCCTCTCCGACGGGCGCGTCCTGACCGGAACGCACTGCCTGATGGCGGTCGGCGCGATCCCGAACACCAGGAACATGAACCTGGAGGAGTCCGGCGTCCGGCTCAAGGACTCCGGGCACATCTGGACCGACAAGGTGTCGAGGACCTCGGCGCCCGGCGTGTACGCCGCCGGTGACGTCACGGGCGTGTTCGCGCTCGCGTCGGTCGCGGCGATGCAGGGACGCATCGCGATGTACCACTTCCTCGGCGACGCGGTGGCCCCGCTGAACCTGAAGACGGTGTCCTCGAACGTCTTCACCGACCCCGAGATCGCCACCGTCGGCTACACCCAGGCGGACGTGGACGCCGGCAAGATCGACGCCCGCGTGGTGAAGCTCCCGCTGCTGCGCAACCCGCGCGCGAAGATGCAGGGCATCCGGGACGGCTTCGTGAAGATGTTCTGCCGCCCGGGCACCGGCATCGTCGTCGGCGGCGTGGTCGTCTCCCCGCGCGCGAGCGAGCTCATCCACCCCATCTCGATCGCCGTGGACAACAACCTGACGGTCGAGCAGATCGCAAACGCGTTCACCGTGTACCCCTCCCTGTCGGGCTCGATCGCCGAGGTGGCGCGCCAGCTGCACACGCGCAAGGCCGGCGAGGAAGGCTGAGTTCCGCTAACCGCCGCACTTCGTAAGGGGTTTGGGGCGGGGCGCTGTTCCGTGGGGAGACGTTCACCCAAGTCTCGTCCTGCGTATACCACTAGTCGCCCCGCCTTATGGACAACTTCGGTATTCCGGCGCAAAGAGCTGAAAGCAGACGGTCGTTGGGGTTACTGTCAGTTTCGTGTTCGCTGCAGAACGTCGCCAATTGATCCTCGAAATGGTGCGGGCCAACGGAGCGGTATCGCTCCGGGAGCTCGCCCGCGTCGTCCAGACCTCCGAAGTGACCGTACGGCGGGACGTGCGGGCACTGGAGGCAGAAGGACTCCTCGACCGCCGACACGGCGGTGCGGTCTTGCCGGGCGGTTTCACGCGGGAGTCCGGCTTTCCGCAAAAGTCCCATCTCGCGACGGCGGAGAAGACCGCCATTGCCGATGTCGCGGCCGGCCTCGTGGAAGAGGGCGAGGCCGTGGTCGTCGGCGCGGGCACCACGACGCAGGAGCTGGCCCGTCGGCTCGCCCGCGTGCCCGGACTGACCGTCGTCACCAACTCGCTGCTCGTCGCCCAGGCCCTGGCCCATGCGAACCGGGTGGAAGTGGTGATGACCGGCGGCACCCTGCGCGGGTCCAACTACGCCCTCGTGGGAAGCGGAGCCGAGCAGTCCCTCCAGGGGCTGCGGGTGTCCCGGGCCTTCCTGTCGGGGAGCGGTCTGACCGCCGAGCGCGGGCTGTCCACGTCCAACATGCTCTCCGCGAGCGTGGACCGGGCGCTGGTGCAGGCGGCGGCGGAGGTGGTGGTGCTGGCCGACCACACGAAGCTCGGCACCGACACCATGTTCCAGACCGTGCCGACCGACGTGATGACGCGGCTGGTGACGGACGAGCCGCCGCCGCACGACGACCGGGCGGCCACGGAGCTGCAGGCGCTGGCGGACCAGGGCGTGCAGATCACGGTGGCCGGCGGTGCGGTGGCCTCCGGCGGGGACGGCATGGTGGGGCGGCGGCCGCGCCGTGAGTCGCCGTTGCCGGTGCAGAGGCGGGGTGGGCCGACGGCCCAGTTGCGCAGTGCGCCCGGCGGGATGCTGGAGCAGCAGGCGGAGCGGGCGCGGGTCGCGGACATGCGGCGGCGCTAGCCCTGCGGGCCGGCCGCGGGGGCGCTGCCCCCGGCCCCCCGCGCCTCAAACGCCGGCGGGGCTGAAAGAGCGCCTCAGACGCCGGCGCGGCTGAAAGAACGGGGCTCCGCCCCGGACCCCGCGCCTCAAACGCCGGCGGGGCTGGATGAGGCCCGGCGGGGCTGGATGGGGCCCGGCGGGGCTGGATTGGTGTGGCTTGGCTGGGTGGTCCGGCCCGTTGGAATTGCGAAGGCCCCGACCGGTTCGTGAACCGGGCGGGGCCTTCGCATGTCCGAGGACGTCAGTCCTTGATCTCGCAGATGGCGGCGCCCGAGGTGACCGAGGCGCCTACTTCGGCGGCGAGGCCGACGACCGTGCCGGAGCGGTGCGCGTTGAGCGGCTGCTCCATCTTCATGGCCTCCAGGACCACGACCAGGTCGCCCTCGTTGACCTGCTGGCCCTCCTCGACCGCGACCTTGACGATCGTGCCCTGCATCGGGGACGCGAGGGTGTCGCCGGAGGCGGCCGGGCCGGTCTTCTTGGCCGCGCGGCGCTTCGGCTTGGCGCCGCCCGCGGCGGCCGTGCGGGCCAGGGTCATGCCCAGGGACGACGGCAGCGAGACCTCCAGGCGCTTGCCGCCGACCTCGACGACCACCGTCTCGCGGCCCGGCTCGTCCTCGGTGTCCTCGGCGGCGGGAGCCGCGAAGGCCGGGATGTCGTTGACGAACTCGGTCTCGATCCAGCGGGTGAAGATCGTGAAGGGGCTGCCGTCGGTCGGGGCGAACGCCGGGTCGGCGACGACCGCGCGGTGGAAGGGGATGGCCGTGGCCATGCCCTCGATCTCGAACTCGGCGAGCGCGCGGGCGGCCCGCTGGAGGGCCTGCTCGCGGGTGGCGCCGGTGACGATCAGCTTGGCCAGCAGGGAGTCCCAGGCCGGGCCGATGACCGAGCCGGACTCGACGCCCGCGTCCAGGCGGACGCCGGGGCCGGTCGGCGCGGAGAACTTGGTGACGGTGCCGGGCGCGGGCAGGAAGCCGCGGCCCGGGTCCTCGCCGTTGATGCGGAACTCGATCGAGTGACCGCGCAGGACCGGGTCGCCGTAGCCGAGCTCCTCGCCGTCGGCGATGCGGAACATCTCGCGGACCAGGTCGATGCCGGCGACCTCTTCGGTGACCGGGTGCTCGACCTGGAGGCGGGTGTTGACCTCGAGGAAGGAGATGAGGCCGTCGGCGGCGACGAGGAACTCGACGGTGCCGGCGCCGACGTAGCCGGCTTCCTTCAGGATGGCCTTGGAGGCGGCGTACAGCTCCGCGTTCTGAGCGTCGCTCAGGAACGGCGCCGGGGCCTCCTCCACGAGCTTCTGGTGGCGGCGCTGGAGCGAGCAGTCACGGGTCGACACGACGACGACGTTGCCGTGGGAGTCGGCCAGGCACTGGGTCTCGACGTGGCGGGGCTTGTCGAGGTAGCGCTCGACGAAGCACTCGCCGCGGCCGAAGGCGGCGACGGCCTCGCGGACGGCGGAGTCGTAGAGCTCCGGCACCTCTTCGAGGGTGCGGGCGACCTTCAGGCCGCGACCGCCACCGCCGAAGGCGGCCTTGATCGCGATCGGCAGGCCGTGCTCCTTGGCGAAGGCGACGACCTCGTCGGCCCCGGAGACCGGGTCCGCCGTACCGGCGACCAGCGGGGCACCGGCGCGCTGGGCGATGTGGCGGGCGGCCACCTTGTCGCCGAGGTCGCGGATGGCCTGCGGCGGCGGACCGATCCAGGTCAGGCCGGCGTCGATCACGGCCTGGGCGAATTCGGCGTTCTCGGAGAGGAAGCCGTATCCGGGATGGATGGCGTCCGCACCGGAGTCGGCTGCCGCCTGCAGGACCTTGGAGATGTCCAGGTAGCTGGCGGCCGGGGTGTCACCGCCCAACGCGAAAGCTTCGTCTGCCGCGCGGACGTGCAGAGCGTCCCGGTCCGGATCGGCGTAGACGGCTACGCTCGCGATCCCGGCGTCCCGGCAGGCCCGAGCAACGCGGACAGCGATTTCGCCACGGTTGGCGATGAGCACCTTGCGCACGATGGCTCCCTCCTTGAAACAAGCTGAGTTTAGGGACAGCCCACACGGCCTTTCGACCCTTCCCCGGTGGTGACCTTGCCCACACAGAGTGTGATGCGAGGCCCGCTCTACCGGAGAACCCTTGTGGCGCCCCAGGTCAGGGGGATCCCCGACTGCACAGTAACCCCGTCATGTATCCAAGGTCTCTGTCCCCCCGGTCAGCGGCCCCGGGTGATTCTTTGTCGAGTCCCTACGAACGGCCCACATTTTCTTTGCCGGGGTGCGAGGAGTTGTCCCCTTGTTTACTGATTGGCAGCACCGCCGTCCCACGGGGCGAACACGGGACAACACCGTACCCACAGCGTTGCGGCCCGCGACGGCCCAGGCGGGCGGCGAGGGCGCCGGGCGTGTCGTGCGGACGGGTCCGTCGAACCGGGGTGGACGGATCCCTTGCCCACCGCCCTACCCGTTAGTAGCCTCCAGGCGTCGAACAGGCTTGTGACGCGTGGGGGGTGGGGACGTCGTGCTGCGAAGACTCGTGGCCGGACTGGCCGCGATCGTGCTTGTCGCGGAGGCGGCCGTACTCGTGCTCGTGCACATCGTGCTGGGCACGACCACGGCGAACCAGTCGATGTCCATCGCGGGCAGCGATCCGGATGTCATGTCCAAGGCGACTTACGGCATGGGGGTGGGCATGGGCGCCTTCCTCGTGCTGTGCGCCGTGTTCGCCGCCATCGTCGCGCTCGGTGACCGGCCCCCGGGCCGCTTCGCCCGCATCGTGTTCGTCTCGGCCGCCGTCACCCACGGAGTGCTCGGCGTCCTCGCCGTCGTCCTGGTCGGCTGGCCCGCCTTCGCGGCGACGACGCTGATCCTGTGCCTCCTGGTCCTGATCCTGACGCTCTACGCTGCCCAGGACGATGGCGGCAGCGACGGCGGCGGGGACGCGCCGCAGCCCCCGGCGCCGCCGATCGGGGAGCTCAAGCCCACAGGTCCGTGATGGACACGTCCAGTTCGCCGAGCAGGGAGCGCAGCAGCGGCAGGGACAGCCCGATCACGTTGCCGTGATCCCCGTCGATGCCGTCGATGAACGGCGCCGACAGCCCGTCCAGGGTGAACGCCCCCGCCACGTGCAGCGGCTCGCCGCTCGCCACGTACGCCGCGACCTCCGCGTCCGACGGCTCGCCGAAGCGGACCGTCGTGGACGCCGTGGCCGACACCTGGCGGCCGTCCCTCGTGTCGATGACGCAGTGCCCGGTGCGCAGCACCCCGGCCCGTCCGCGCATCGCCTTCCAGCGCGCGATGGCCTCCTCGGCGTCCGCGGGCTTGCCCAGCGCCTCGCCGTCCAGGTCCAGCACCGAGTCGCAGCCGATCACCAGGGCGCCGACGGCCTCGTCCAGGCCCGCCACGACGGCCGCCTTCGCCTCGGCCAGCGCCAGGGCCAGGGCGGCCGGGTCGTCGTGGTTCAGGGTGTCCTCGTCGAAGCCGCTGACGATCACGTGCGGGGCGAGCCCGGCCTGCCGCAGCAGGTTCAGCCGGGCGGGGGAGGCGGAGGCGAGGACGAGCGCCCGCGTGTGCGAGGGCTGAGGCGTGGCAGTCATGGTGGCCATCGTAGGGGCGGCGCGGGACCCCTCGGGAGACGGTCCGCGAACGGCCCGGCGGGGCCCCGGGCGCGCCCGGGTGGCTAGAAGTGGCCCACGCCGAGGACGTACACCACCACGAGCATGGCGAGGGCGAGCACCACGGTCAGCCGCCGGATCATCGCCTGCGCGTCGCGCATGTCCTTGGGCGGCTCGTTCTTCGGGTCGGACCAGAGCATGGTCCGATCCTGTCCCCGGGGACGGGTGCGGCGCCTGAGTACGGGTACTCAGGCGCCACCGTCCGTTCCCGCCATCTTTGGCGGGGGCTTCCCCACGGCCCGGGGGCCGGGGGGGCGGCTTAACCCGGCCAGTACGTACGGCCCCACGCCCGCGGGCCCGGCTGCGGCAGCCGCCGCCGTGCCACCCGGGCCGGCGTCGACCACTCGTCCGTGACCGGCGGGGCGCCCGACGGTGCCGAGGCCAGCACCGCCGCGCGCGCTTGGACCACCGCCAGTGCGGCGGCCAGCTCCTCCGGGGTCGGGTTGCCCTTGACGACCTTGATCACCACAGAGACCTCCTGGAGGGCTAGAGGGGGATGTTGCCGTGCTTCTTCGGCGGCAGGGACTCCCGCTTGGTGCGCAGCTGCCGCAGCCCCTTCACCACGTGCGCCCGCGTCTCGGACGGCATGGTCACCGCGTCGATGTAACCGCGCTCGGCGGCCGTGTACGGGTTCAGCAGCGCGTCCTCGTACTCGGCGATGAGCCGGGCCCGTGTCTCCTCCACCTCCTCCGGAGCGGCCTCCGCGATGGTGCGCCGGTGCAGGATGTTCACCGCGCCCTGCGCGCCCATGACGGCGATCTGCGCGGTCGGCCAGGCCAGGTTCAGGTCCGCACCGAGGTGCTTGGAGCCCATGACGTCGTACGCGCCGCCGAAGGCCTTGCGGGTGATGACGGTGATCAGGGGAACGGTGGCCTCGGCGTACGCGTAGATCAGCTTCGCGCCGCGCCTGATGATTCCGTTGTACTCCTGGTCCGTGCCCGGCAGGAAGCCCGGCACGTCCACGAAGGTCAGCACCGGGATGTTGAAGGCGTCGCAGGTCCGGACGAACCGCGCCGCCTTCTCGGAGGCGTTGATGTCCAGACAGCCGGCGAACTGCATCGGCTGGTTGGCGACGATGCCCACCGGGTGGCCCTCGACCCGGCCGAAACCGGTGAGGATGTTCGGCGCGAAGAGCGACTGCGTCTCCAGGAACTCCGCGTCGTCCAGGACGTGCTCGATCACGGTGTGCATGTCGTACGGCTGGTTCGCGCTGTCGGGGATCAGCACGTCGAGCTCGCGGTCGGCGTCGGAGACCTCGGTGTCCGCCTCCTCCGGGAAGGCCGGCGGCTCGGAGAGGTTGTTCGACGGCAGGTACGCGAGGAGCGACTTCACGTACTCGATGGCGTCCTTCTCGTCGCCCGCCATGTGGTGCGCGACGCCGGACGTGCTGTTGTGCGTGCGCGCCCCGCCCAGCTCCTCGAAGCCGACGTCCTCGCCGGTGACCGTCTTGATGACGTCGGGGCCGGTGATGAACATGTGCGAGGTCTGGTCGACCATGACCGTGAAGTCGGTGATGGCCGGGGAGTACACGGCGCCGCCCGCGCAGGGCCCGACGATCAGGCTGATCTGCGGGATCACGCCCGAGGCGTGGACGTTGCGGCGGAAGATCTCGCCGTACATGCCCAGCGCGCTGACGCCCTCCTGGATGCGGGCGCCACCGGAGTCGTTGATGCCGACGAGCGGGCAGCCGGTCTTCAGCGCGAAGTCCATGACCTTCATGATCTTCTGGCCGTAGGTCTCGCCGAGGGCCCCGCCGAACACGGTGAAGTCCTGCGAGAACACGGCCACCGGGCGGCCGTCCACCGTGCCGTAGCCGGTGACGACGCCGTCGCCGTAGGGGCGGGTCTTCTCCAGCCCGAAGCTGGTGGAGCGGTGCCGGGCGAACTCGTCCAGCTCGACGAAGGAACCCTCGTCCAGCAGCAGGGCTACCCGCTCACGCGCCGTCAGCTTGCCCTTGGCGTGCTGCTTCTCCACGGCGCGCGCGGACCCGGCGTGGGTGGCCTCGTCGATGCGGCGCTGCAGATCCGCGATCTTGCCCGCGGTGGTGTGCATGTCGATCGGCTCTGACGGATGTGACATCGGGGTCGCGGCTCCCTGCGTGGTGTCAACTGCCTGGTCAATTGATTGACTACTGCTGGCTACTGGTGCGTAGCGTATCGGTGGGCATGGCGCTCGGCAGTGCGGCGTTTGACACACCTAACCTGGCTTGCATGACGCCATCAGATGCCTCAGCAGGTGCCTCCGCCGGTCGCTGGTCGAGCCTGGACCGTCCGCCCCTCAACGCCGCCGCGCTCCAGCGGGCCCTCGTCACCGGTGACGGGCTGTGGACCTCCCTGGAGGTGGTCGCCTCGACCGGGTCCACCAACACCGACCTCGCCGCCCGGGCGCCGCAGCTGCCCGAGGGGGCCGTGCTCGTCGCCGAGGAGCAGAGCGCCGGGCGCGGCCGGCTCGACCGGAGCTGGGTCGCGCCGGCCCGGTCCGGGCTGTTCTTCTCCGTCCTGCTCAAGCCGGGCGACGCGGTGCCGCAGGAGCGGTGGGGGTGGCTGACCCTGCTGGCCGGGGTGGCCACCGCGACCGGGCTCTCCCGGGCGGCGGGCGTGGACACCGCCCTCAAGTGGCCCAACGACCTGCTGGTCAGTGTGGACGGGGAGGAGCGCAAGACCGGCGGCATCCTCGCCGAGCGGGTCGAGGACGGCGTGGTCATCGGGATCGGGCTCAACGTCACGCTGACCGAGGACGAGCTGCCGGTGCCGGCCGCGGGATCCCTGGTGCTGGCCAAGGCCGCCGTGACCGACCGCGAGCGCCTGCTGAAGGCCGTACTGCGCTCCCTGGAGGAGTGGTACGGGAACTGGCGCGCGTCGGGCGGCGACCCCGCGGCCAGCGGTCTCCAGGAGACCTACGCGGCGGGCTGCGCCACCCTCGGCCGGCACGTCCGCGCGGAGCTCCCGGGCGGGCGCACCCTCACCGGAACGGCCGAAGCGGTCGACGCCGATGGCCGCCTGGTCATCCGTACGGCCGAAGGGCAGCACGAGGCCGTGGGCGCCGGGGACGTGGTCCACCTGCGTTCCGTGCACTGACGCGGCACTGACACGGAACCGGGGCGGTGCGGGCGCCGCGTGCGGCGCCCGTCGCGCGGCCCCGCCCCGGAGCCCGGTCCCCGGCCCGCGGGCGGGTCGGGAAGTGGGGAGGGGGAGTGAGCTACGGCACACCTGCCGTATGGTTTAGGCGATCCCGGTGCTCGTGGTGATCAACCGGTTCGGCAGGGCAGTGCGCACGGAATGGACAGGAGGCGGCCCTTGACCGTCGACGACCCTACGTCCGGCGCGTCCGCCGGCGCCGGGGGCTCCGCGTCCGGCCCGGTCACCCCGATCGGCCGCGACCAGCACACCCCGCACCACGAGGTCGATCACACGGCCCAGCCGACGGCGGATCCGCTCGCCATCCGGCTGGAGCAGCTGATCCTCGGCGCCGAGCGCCGCTACACGCCGTTCCAGGCCGCCCGGAGCGCCGGTGTGTCCATGGAGCTGGCCTCCCGTTTCTGGCGGGCCATGGGCTTCGCCGACATCGGGCAGGCCAAGGCGCTGACCGAGGCGGACGTGCTGGCCCTGCGCCGGCTCGCCGGTCTGGTGGAGGCCGGGCTGCTGTCCGAGCCGATGGCGGTGCAGGTGGCGCGGTCCACCGGCCAGACCACGGCGCGGCTGGCCGAATGGCAGATCGACTCGTTCCTGGAAGGGCTGACGGAGCCGCCGGAGCCGGGCATGACCCGTACGGAGGTCACGTACCCCCTGGTGGAGCTGCTGCTGCCCGAGCTGGAGGAGTTCCTCGTCTACGTGTGGCGGCGCCAGCTGGCGGCGGCCACCGGGCGCGTGGTGCAGGTGGCGGACGACGACGAGATGGTCGACCGGCGCCTCGCGGTGGGCTTCGCCGACCTGGTGGGCTTCACCCGCCTCACGCGGCGGCTGGAGGAGGAGGAGCTCGGCGAGCTGGTCGAGTCCTTCGAGACGACCGCGGCGGACCTGGTGGCCGCGCACGGCGGCCGGCTGATCAAGACGCTCGGCGACGAGGTGCTGTACTGCGCCGACGACGCGGCGACGGCGGCGGAGATCGCGCTGCGGCTCATCGAGACGATGGAGCTCGACGCGCAGATGCCCGAGCTGCGGGTCGGGATCGCCTTCGGCACGGTGACGACCCGGATGGGCGACGTCTTCGGGACGACGGTGAACCTGGCCAGCCGGCTGACGTCCATAGCCCCCAAGGACGCGGTGCTGGTGGACGGCGCGATGGCCGAGGAGCTGGCCCGGACCAAGGCCGCGCCGGTGTCGGAGAAGGAGGCGGAGACCGAGCCCGACGAGGGTGCGGCCTACCGCTTCGCGCTGCAGCCGATGTGGCAGCGGCCGGTGCGCGGGCTCGGAGTCGTGGAGCCCTGGTCCCTGACCCGCCGGAAGCCCAAGAACCCGGCCTGACCCGCCCCGGCAACGCGGCCCGACCCGCCCCGGCAGCACGGTCCGACCCGCCCCGGGAAGCCCGTCCGACCCGCCCCGGGAAGCCCGTCCGGCACGCCCCGGCAACCCCGCCCGACACGCCCCGGGCCCGTCACCGACGGGCCCGGGGTGCAGCCGTGCCCCGCGGCCTTGACCCGACGGCCTCCCCGCGCACTAGAGTGCGGTGATAACGGTCGTTAACCGGGAGGGTCGAAGGCATGTCTGAGCAGCGCTTCGGAGAGTTCGTCGCGGTACGTCGGGAAGGCGACGGGCATGTCGCGGAGCTGGCGATGGACCGCCCCAAGGCGATGAACGCGGTGTCGACGGAGATGGCCCGGTCCCTCGGCGCGGCCTGCGCCGCGCTGGCCGCGGACCCGTCGGTACGGGTGGTCGTGCTCACCTCCACCGCGGAGCGGGCCTTCTGCGTCGGGGCGGACCTCAAGGAGCGCAACTCGCTGTCGGACGCCGAGCTGGTGCGGCAGCGGCCGACCACGCGGGGCGCGTACGGCGGCGTGCTGGAGCTGCCGATGCCGACGGTCGCGGCCGTGCACGGCTTCGCGCTGGGCGGCGGCTTCGAGCTGGCCCTGGCCTGCGACGTGATCGTCGCCGACGAGACCGCCGTGGTCGGCCTGCCCGAGGTGTCGGTGGGCGTGATCCCGGGCGGCGGCGGCACGCAGCTGCTGCCGCGCCGGGTGGGTGCGGCGCGGGCCGCCGAGCTGATCTTCACGGCGCGCCGGGTGGAGGCGGCCGAGGCGCTGTCCCTGGGGCTGGTGGACTCGGTGGTCCCGGCCGGTCAGGACACGGCCGAGGCGCTGGCCCTGGCGGCGCGGATGGCGGCGAACTCCCCCGTGGGTCTGCGGGCGGCCAAGCGGGCGCTGCGGCTGGGGCACGGGATGGACCTGGCGGCCGGTCTGGAGATCGAGGACGCGGCCTGGCGGACGGTGGCCTTCTCCGGCGACCGGGCGGAGGGCGTGGCGGCGTTCAACGAGAAGCGCAAGCCGAACTGGCCGGGGGAGTAGGACTCCTCCGAGTGGGACTCCTCCGCGGAGCGGGCCTCCTCGGCCGCGGACTTCCCGGGGGCACCCCCCAGCGGCGTCGCGCGTACTAAATCGGACAAAACTCCCTAACCTGGGGTGATGGGAGTTGACGGGCGGCTGCGAGCCGTGGTGGGCCTCGCGCAGGCGATGGCCGCGGCGTGCGCGCCGCGGGACAGTGTGCGGGCGGCCGCGCGGGGTGCACGCCTGGCGCTGGACGGCTCGTTCGCCGCCATCTCCGCGTGGGAGCGGGAGCGCGGGCGCCTGCGGGTGCTCGTGAACGAGGGGGAGCGGCGGGCCGGGGAGGAGGAGTTCCCCGAGGACGAGTCCTATCCCGTGCACGACTTCCCCGAGATCACCGAGTTCCTGCACGAGCGGTGGGTGGGCGGCGGCGGCCCGCACGCCTGGGTCGAGAGCGCCGTCGGCGACCGGCCGGGGCGGCGCGGGGACGCCCTGCGCCGCCGCGGCCGCGGGACCTGCGTGGTCGCGCCCATCGTGCTCAGCGGGCGGGCCTGGGGCGAGCTGTACGTCGCCCGTGACGAGGGGCTGCCCGACTTCGACGAGGACGACGCGGAGTTCGCCACCGTGCTCGCCGCCGTGGTCGCGGCCGGCCTCGCGCAGAACGAGCGGCTGGAGGAGGCCCGGCGCCTCGCCTTCACCGACCCGCTGACCGGGCTCGCGAACCGGCGGGCGGTCGACATGCGGCTCGACGAGGCCCTGGAGGAGCACCGGCGGACCGGGGTGGTGGTGAGCCTCGTCGTCTGCGACCTGAACGGCCTCAAGAAGGTCAACGACACCCTCGGCCACGCCATGGGCGACCGGCTGCTGGAGCGGTTCGGGTCGGTGCTGAGCCTGTGCGGGGCCATGCTGCCCGGCGCGCTGGTGGCACGCCTCGGCGGCGACGAGTTCTGCCTGGTCGGGGTCGGGTCGACGGCCGACGAGGTCGTGCGGGTCACCGAGGAGGTGTGCACCCGGGCCGCCGAGCTGGAGCTGGGCGAGGGCGTGGCCTGCGGGGTGGCCTCCACGGGGGACCCGATCGGGCCGGTGAAGTCCTCCCGGCGGCTGTTCCGGCTGGCGGACGCGGCCCAGTACAAGGCGAAGGCCGCCCGCTCGGCCGAGCCGGTCGTGGCCGGGCGGGACACCGCGGTGGTCCGGCTCGCGGACGCCGCCGCCCAGGAGGCTCCGGGGGAGCGGCGCCGCTTCCGCGGGCGGCAGTGACCGCCCGCCCGCGGGCCCGCACCGTAAGGGGTCCACCGGCAGCGCGATCGTGACAGCGCCAGCTAGTGACAGGTAGCGATTCAATCCGTAGGGTGCTGAATATGGATATGCACACTGTCGTGGTGGGGACGTCCGGGACCACCGCCGAGGACGTCATCGCCGTTGCCCGCGGCAACGCACGGGTCGAGCTGTCCGGCGAGGCGCTCGACGCCCTGGCCCGCGCCCGCGAGATCGTCGACGCCCTCGCCGCCAAGCCCGAGCCCGTCTACGGGGTGTCCACCGGATTCGGCGCCCTCGCCTCCCGGCACATCAGTCCCGAGCTGCGCGCCCAGCTCCAGCGCAACATCGTCCGCTCGCACGCCGCCGGCATGGGCCCGCGCGTCGAGCGCGAGGTGGTCCGCGCGCTGATGTTCCTCCGGCTCAAGACCGTCGCCTCCGGGCACACCGGCGTACGGCCCTCCGTCGCCCAGACCATGGCCGACGTGCTGAACGCCGGGATCACCCCCGTCGTCCACGAGTACGGCTCCCTCGGCTGCTCCGGCGACCTCGCCCCGCTGTCCCACTGCGCGCTCGCGCTCATGGGCGAGGGCGACGCCGAGGGCCCGGACGGAACCGTCCGCCCCGCCGGAGAGCTGCTCGCCGAGGCCGGGATCACCCCCGTCGAGCTCCGCGAGAAGGAGGGCCTCGCCCTCCTCAACGGCACCGACGGCATGCTCGGCATGCTGGTCATGGCCCTGGCCGACCTCGCGAAGCTCTACACCTCGGCCGACATCACCGCCGCCCTGACCCTGGAGGCGCTGCTCGGCACCGAGAAGGTCCTCCAGCCCGAGCTGCACGCCATCCGCCCGCACCCCGGCCAGGGCGCCTCCGCCGCCAACATGGCCGCCGTGCTGAAGGGATCCGGGCTGACCGGGCACTTCCAGGAGGAGTCCGCCCCGCGCGTCCAGGACGCCTACTCCGTGCGCTGCGCCCCGCAGGTCGCCGGCGCCGGCCGCGACACCATGGCGCACGCCGCCCTGGTGGCCTCCCGCGAGCTGGCCGCCGCCGTCGACAACCCGGTGGTGCTGCCCGACGGGCGCGTGGAGTCCAACGGCAACTTCCACGGCGCCCCGGTCGCCTACGTGCTGGACTTCCTCGCCATCGCGGCCGCCGACCTCGGCTCCATCGCCGAGCGGCGCACCGACCGGCTGCTCGACAAGAACCGCTCGCACGGCCTGCCGCCGTTCCTCGCGGACGACGCCGGCGTCGACTCCGGCCTGATGATCGCCCAGTACACGCAGGCCGCCCTGGTCAGTGAGATGAAGCGGCTCGCGGTGCCGGCCTCGGCCGACTCGATCCCCTCCTCCGCCATGCAGGAGGACCACGTCTCGATGGGCTGGTCGGCCGCGCGCAAGCTGCGTACCGCCGTCGACAACCTGACGCGGATCATCGCCATCGAGCTGTACGCGGCCACCCGCGCCATCGAGCTGCGCCACGGGCTCACCCCGGCCCCGGCCAGCCGGGCCGCGATCGCGGCCGCCCGCGAGGCGGGCGTGCAGGGTCCCGGGCCGGATCGCTTCCTCGCCCCCGACCTGGCCGCCGCCGACGCGTTCGTCCGCACGGGCGGCCTGGTCGCCGCGGTGGAGCCGGTGACGGGTCCGCTCGCCTGACGGCGGGCACAGGCACGGTGAAGGGCCGCCCCGGGACCTGGTCCCGGGGCGGCCCTTCACCGTGTCCGGGCGTTCACGGGGAGTGGGAGCGGCGGACCGAGAAGACCACGAACCCGGCCCCGACACCGAGGCAGAGCGTGCCGCCGAGCAGGTACGGGGTGGTGTCGACGGAGCCGGTGTCGGCGAGCGAGAGGGGCTGTGCCCGTGGGGCCGTCCCCTCGGCCGTCCCCGTGCCGTCGGTGCGGTCCGTGCCGTCGGCGGACGCGTCCGCGGTGTTCGCGCCGGCGGGCACACCGGTACGGCTCTCCTCGGCCCCTGGTGCGGCGGCGCCCGCCGAGGGCACGAACCACAGGGCGGCGAGGAGGGTGGTCGCTCCGAGAGCGGTGAGCAGCGGTCGGCGTGCGGACACGGTGCGATCCCCCTTGTGGCAGCAGCGAATTGGCCGTGTGCGGTGATGCTACGGAAAGGGGCGGGTCGTGGGAAAGTCAGGGGTTCCGCGGGCTTACTCTCCGTCGTATGAACCCTACTGAGACATCACGTTATGTACGACTTCGAGTTGATTTGGTGCTGGAGGTGCCGGACGTCCAGGCACTCACGGGAGCCGCGCTCGCGCACATCAAGGCCGACGAGTTCATGCCGGACGAGGAGCGCGGCCACGCCGAGTCCGCCGTCCGGGAGGACGAGTCCGAGGCCCTCGCCTACCTGGTCGACCCCACCGACCTGGTCGCGGAGATCCCCGGCGTGGAACTCGCGCAGGCCTCCTGGAGCAGCGAACCGGTCGAATACGACCCCGAGTCGATGGAGTGGGACCTCGACGAGGAAGATGGGGACTTCGACGAAGAACCCGACAACGCCTGACCGTGCGGTTGCCCACATCCGAACGGAATGTGGAACCGGCCGGCGCCGTTAACGCGTTGTCAGGACGAGGCAGGGGGATGCTTCCCCCTGCCCGGCCAACCCCGGGACGGCAGCCCCGGGGCTTCCGGCAACGATGGAGTGGCGTGTGAGGACGGACAGCAAGCGGCGGAGAAGGTCCCTGGTGGCCATATCCGCCGTGCTCGGCGGTGTACTGGTGCTCTCCGCGTGCAGCGGCGGGGACGACGCGAAGCCGCAGGGCAACGGCGAGGCCAGCAAGTCCCAGGCGGAGGTCGACGCGGCGGCGGCCAAGGACACCTCGAAGGCGAAGATAACCATCACGCCGAAGGACGGCGCCACGAACGTCGGCCTCAACGACGCCGCGAACGTCGCCGTCAGTGACGGCACGCTCACCCAGGTCGAGCTGAAGAGCAGCGAGGGCACGGCCGTGGCCGGCGACATCGCCGCCGACGGCAAGAGCTGGAAGCCCAAGGCCGCGCTGAAGCGCTCCACCAAGTACGCCCTGTCGGCGACGGCCAAGGACGCCGACGGCAAGGAGGCGCACGAGAACGCCTCCTTCACCACGGTCTCCCCGGAGAACAGCTTCGTGGCCTCGTTCGTGCCGGAGGAGGGTCAGACCGTCGGCGTGGGCATGCCGGTCTCGATCACCTTCAACAAGGCGATCAAGGACAAGAAGGCCGTCCAGGCGGGCATCACGGTCTCCTCCAGCAGCGGCCAGGAGGTCGTCGGCCACTGGTTCAGCGCCCAGCGCCTGGACTTCCGCCCCGAGCAGTACTGGCAGGCGGGCTCCACCGTCACGCTGAAGCTGGCGCTGGAAGGCGTCCAGGGCGCGCCCGGCGTCCAGGGCGTCCAGAGCAAGACCGTCACCTTCAAGATCGGCCGCAGCCAGGTCTCCACGGTCGACGCGAAGTCGAAGAAGATGACGGTCACCCGGGACGGCGCGGTCCTCAAGACCATCCCGATCTCCGCGGGCGCTCCGGCCAACCCGACCTACAACGGTCAGATGGTGATCTCCGAGAAGTTCAAGGAGACCCGGATGAACGGCGCCACCGTCGGCTTCACGGACGACGACGGCAAGGGCGAGTACGACATCAAGGACGTGCCGCACGCCATGCGCCTGTCGAACTCCGGGACCTTCCTCCACGGAAACTACTGGGGCGCCGACTCGATCTTCGGCAGCGTCAACACCAGCCACGGCTGCGTGGGCCTGAACGACGTCAAGGGCGCGGGCGACCCGAACCAGCCGGCCGCCTGGTTCTACGACAACTCGCTCATCGGCGACGTCGTCACCGTGGTCAACTCCCCGGACAAGACCATCAAGCCGGACAACGGCCTCAACGGCTGGAACATGAACTGGGCGGAGTGGAAGGCCGGCTCGGCCGCCTGACACCGAGCACGAGCCGATGCCGCGCGGCGAACGCGGCAGCCGAACGGCGGGAACCCTCACGGGTCCCCGCCGTTCGGCGTTCCGCGTCCAGGGGCGGACCCGGGGCGGACCCGGGGCGGTCCGGGGCGGTCCGGGGGCGGGGGGCCGGGGCCGGGACGAGGGCGGCGGAACGGTGGCCGAAAACCCCTCAGTGGCGCGCCCGGGGCCGGTCTAGGGTCGTGGACATGATGATCAACGCCCTCGCCCTGCCCCCGTCCGACGTCGAGGTGGACGCCTGGCTGGCGGTCCTGACCTCCGCCGCGGCAGCCGATCTGCCGCAGCTGCCGCCGCCCTCCCGGGTGGAGGTCGCCGGACGGCTCCGCATCGTGCCGGCGCGCGGCCGGCCCGTGCTCTGGGCGGCCGGCGGGGACGCGGGCGTGGCGGCCCTCCTCCTGTTCACCGAGGAGGGCAACACGCACACCGCGTTCCTGGACGTCCTGGCCGTACGTCCCGGCGTACGGCGGCAGGGCGTGGGCACCGCCCTGTGGGAGCGGGTCCGCGAGGAACTGCTCGCGCAGGGCCGGACCTCGGTCGCGACCATGGTGGACCTCGGCGGCCCCGGCCAGGCCTTCGCGGAGTCGCTCGGCTTCGAGAACGTCCTGCCGATGGCCTGGTACGCACAGGAACTCCCCGCCGACGGGCCCGCGCAGGCCGCCCCGGCCACCCCCGGCTACGAACTCCTGACCTGGCACGGCCTGGTCCCCGACGCCTGGGCGCCGGCCGCCGCCGCGGCCCACGCGGCCATGGAGGACGCGCCGACCGGCGACATGGACGAGCGGGTCCAGACCTGGACGGCCGAGCGGCTGCACATCCTCCAGCAGCTGATCCTCGACCGGGGCGGCGAGATGACCACCGTCGCGGCCGTGACCCCGCAGGGCGAGGTCGCCGCGTACACGGAGATCGTCCTGCCGGATCCGGCGGGCACCGGCGCCGTCCAGTACGACACCGTGGTCGTCCCCGCCCACCGCGGCAACGGCCTCGGCCGGGCCGTCAAGCGGCACATGGCGGCGCAGGCCGTCGCACGCCACCCGCGGCTGCGCCGCATCGCCACCACGGTGGCCGACGAGAACACCCCCATGCGGGCGGTGAACGAATCCCTCGGCTACCGGCGGGAGCGCGGCGCGGGCATCTTCCAGCTCAAGCTGTAGCCGGGCCCGAGCTCGGGCCCGGGCCCGGGACGGCGGCCGCCGCCGGCCGCGCGGGCGTCCGCGCGGTCGCCGATACGGTCTCCGGTACGGCCGACCGGGCGTCCCAGGAGGCCAGCAGGCGCAGGGCGTCCGCCGAAGCGGAGCCCGGCGCCGCGTGGAAGGTGACCAGCGACTGCGCCGGGTCGTCCGGAAGCGTCAGCGTCTCGAAGGACAGGTGCATCTCCCCCACGAGCGGGTGCCGCAGGTACTTCACCCCGTGCGTCTTGTCCGCGACCGTGTGCGCCGCCCACAGCCGCCGGAACTCCTGGTTCTTCACCGACAGTTCCCCGACCAGCGCCGACAGCTGCTCGTCGTCCGGGTGCTGACCCGCGTACACCCGCAGGTTGCTGACCACCTCGCACGCCCGGCACTCCCACTCCCCGTACAGCTCCGCCGTCGCCGGGTCCAGGAACACCAGCCGCACCAGGTTCCGTTCCGCCGGCGGCAGCGTCCCGAAGTCCCCGAAGACCGCGGCCGCCAGCCGGTTCCAGCCGATGACGTCCTGCCGGTGCCCCACGAGGTACGCCGGTATGCCGTCCATCGCGTCCATCAGCGTCCGCAGCTCCGGCCGCACCTGCTGCGGGCGCCGGCTCTGGCGGCGCCTGCGCGCCTTCGGCCGGGCCAGGTCCTCCAGGTGCGCCCGCTCGGTGCCGTCCAGCCGCAGGGCCCGCGCGATGGCGTCCAGTACCTCCGCCGACACGTTGTGCCCGCCGTTCTGCTCCAGCCGCGTGTAGTACGCGACCGACACCCCCGCCAGCTGCGCCAGTTCCTCGCGGCGCAGTCCGGGCACGCGCCGGCGGCGCCCGTAGTCCCGCAGGCCCACGTCCTCGGGGCGCAGCCGTGCGCGGCGGGAGCGGAGGAACTCGCCCAGGCAGGCTCGCTGATCAAGCTGGTCCATGCCGCCAGTATCACCGGGCGGCGCGCCGCGGTGCGGGCGTCAGCCTGACCCCGCCAGGGGTAGGTTCGCCGGTCGTAGGCAACACAGGGGGATGGGTGGACGCCGGCCGGCCAGGCAGCGTGGGGACCACCGCAGACGTCACCGCTCAAGGAGCACCCCCATGTCCGTCACCCAGAGCACCCAGGGCACCCAGGGCACCCAGGGCACCCAGGGCACCCGGGTCGCCGCCTACGCCGCACCCGCCCCCCACGCCCCGCTGGAGCGCACCACCGTCCCGCGCCGCGCCGTCGGCGAGCACGACGTCCTCATCGAGATCAAGTACTCCGGCATCTGCCACTCCGACATCCACCAGGTGCGCGACGGCTGGGGCGAGGGCATCTACCCCATGGTCCCCGGCCACGAGATCACCGGTGTCGTCGCCGAAGTCGGCGCGGGCGTCACCAGGTTCGCCGTCGGGGACCGGGTCGGCGTCGGCTGCTTCGTCGACTCCTGCCGGGAGTGCGCGTACTGCCTGCGCGGCCAGGAGCAGTACTGCGTCCAGGGCATGACCGGCACCTACAACGCCCTCGACAGGAACGGCGAGCCCACGTACGGCGGTTACTCCACCCACCTCGTCGTCGACGAGAACTACACCGTCCGCATCCCCGACGGCCTCGCCCTCGACGCCGCGGCCCCGCTGCTGTGCGCCGGCATCACCCTCTACTCCCCGCTCCGGCACTGGGGAGCCGGCCCCGGCACGAAGGTCGCGGTCGTGGGCCTCGGCGGCCTCGGCCACATCGGGGTGAAGATCGCGGCGGCCCTGGGCGCGGAGGTCACCGTCCTGTCCCGGACCCTCGGCAAGCGGGAGGACGGCCTGAAGCTGGGCGCCACCCACTACCACGCGACGAGCGACGAGACCACCTTCGAGGAGCTGGCCGGCCGCTTCGACCTGATCCTGTCCACCGTCTCCGCCCCGCTCGGCCTGGACGCGTACCTGTCCCTGCTGAAGGTCGACGGCGCGCTCGTGAACGTCGGCGCGCCGGAGGAACCGGTCGCCCTCAACCTCTTCTCCGTCATCAACGGCCGCAGGACCCTGGCCGGATCGATGATCGGCGGCATCGCCGAAACCCAGGAGATGCTGGACTTCTGCGCCGAGCACGACCTGACCTCGGAGATCGAGCTGATCGGCGCCGACCGGATCAACGAGGCGTACGAACGCGTCCTGACGAGCGACGTCCGCTACCGCTTCGTCATCGACGCGTCGACGATCTGACCGGAGGAACCGGCCGCGAGGGCCCGGCAAGAGCGGTGTGGCCGGCCGGCCACCGGAGCGGCCGGAGCCGGGTCAGGCGGGCGGTCATTCCGCCGTTGCCACGCCGATCGGGCAGGAGACGCCCGTGCCGCCGATGCCGCAGTAGCCGCCCGGGTTCTTGTCCAGGTACTGCTGGTGGTGGGCTTCGGCAGGCCAGAAGGGGCGGTCCGCCGCCGGGAGGACGGCCGTGCTGATGCGGCCGTGGCCCGAGTAGGTCAGGACCTGCTGGTAGGCCGCGCGGGAGGCCTCCGCCGTCGCCTGCTGGGCGGGGGAGTGGGTATAGACCGCCGAGCGGTACTGTGTGCCGACGTCGTTGCCCTGGCGGAAGCCCTGGGTGGGGTCGTGGGACTCCCAGAACCGCTTGAGGAGCGCCTCGTACGAGACCCGGGTCGGGTCGAAGACCACGCGGACGACCTCGGCGTGGCCGGTCAGGGCCGAGCAGACCTCGTCGTAGGTGGGGTTCTCGGTGAAGCCGCCCTGGTAGCCGGCCAGCGTGGTCCACACCCCGGGGGTCTGCCAGAACACGCGCTCCGCGCCCCAGAAACAGCCCAGGCCGAAGTCGGCCACTTCGAGGTGCGCGGGATACGGACCGGACAGCGGGGTGCCCAGCACCGTGTGGCGCTCGGGCACGGCGAAGAGCGGCTCCGCGCGGCCCGGCAGGGCCTCCTCGCGGGTGGGGAGCTCGGGCGTGCGGCGGTACGAGAACATGTTTCGCCTCCTTGTGGGAGTCACAACGGAAAGGGGCGGGCCGGGATTCCCCCGGCCCGCCCCTCGCCGCACGGATCAGAGACCCGGCGTGGTCACGCCCACGGCCCAGTCGCGGGCGTACAGGTACCGCCGCTTCGGCGAACCCGCGTACGTCCACGGCAGGGCGCCGATGTACCCGTCGATGTGGCGGAACTGCTCGACCGCCTGCTCGTCGCGGTCCTGCCAGAACAGCAGGTACGCCAGTATGTGCCGGATGCGCGCCGCCCCGGGGTGATCGTCCCCGGCCGCCGCCAGGTCCAGCAGCGCGGCGTCCACCGCGGCGACGATCTCCGGCTCCTTGAAGTACGTCTCGGCCGCCAGGTCCTCCTCGTCCGTCTCCTGCTCGAAGTACGCGATCAGCGGCAGCAGCGTCAGCAGGTCGCCGGGCTTGCCGGCGGCCGCCGACTCCCGCGCGAAGGCGAGCGCCAGCTCGTGCGAGCCGCGCCACTTCCGGCACCAGTACTGCAGGCCGGCGATGTGGGACCACAGCACCTTCGGGTCGCGCTTGACGACCTGGTCCCACAGCTCCCGGTACTGCTCGTGCGAGTAGCCGAGGCCTTGCCCGATGGGCTGCTCCACGATGTACGGGGTCGGGTCCGCGGGGTCGGCGAGACGCTGGGCCGCGTGCGCGGCCTCCTGTGCCTTGAGCAGCAGTTCACGGAAGAGCCGGAACTGCTCCTGCGTGGTCCGGCTGCCCGACTGCCCGCCGCGCACGTTCCACGCCACCATGATCGCGGTGTCGGCGTCGACCAGGGCGGCCGTCGGGTCCGTGGGCCGCGCCGCGCGCCAGGCCAGCAGCCACGCGTCGTCGTCGGCGGCCGCCTCGGCCAGCGGGCGGACCCGCTCCATGCGCTCGTGCCAGTCCTGCCCGGCCGCCTCGATGTAGGCGGCCGCGGCCTCCCAGTCGCCCGACCGGGCGGCCTCCAGGACGGCGGTCCGCTCCGCCGGCACCGGCGCGGGGTTCTCGGTGTCGAGGTCCTCCTCCGCGACGAAGCCCAGTGCGACGACCGCCGCCGCCTTCTCGGCCTCCTGCCCGGCCTTGATGGCTTCCGTACCGGCGTTCAGCACCCCGATCTCCGCCTCCAGCCGCTTCGCCTTGCGGATGAGGTGGACGCCGCGCAGGAACTTGAAGGCACCGAACAGCAGCACGGCGCCGAGGATGTAGAGGCCGATCACGGGGCAAGCACCAGCTTTCGCAGCGGTTCGGTGTCGGACAGGTCGGCGACGGCCGCGTCCAGGGCCAGGTCCAGCTGGTCCTCGAAGCCGTCGGCCTGGTAGCGCAGGGCGGCCGAGTCGGACCAGGACAGCTGCCAGCGGGCGGCGCCGCGCGCCGTCAGCTCGACGGTGACCAGCTGGTTCAGGGCCCGCCGGACGACCGGGCGGGCGAACTCGCGGGCCGCGCGGCCGGTGGCGGCCGCCGCCTGCTCGGACTTCGGGAAGCGCTCCGCGATGCGCCAGCGCACGGCCGGGTCGGCATCGATCGCGTCGAGCAGGGCGGCGAGGCCGGGGCCGGCGCCCTCGGCGGCGAAGACCTCGCGGATCTCCTCCGCGCCCTTGCCGACGTACGCGGTCATGGACTCGTGGACGAGGTCCTCCCAGTCCACCCGCTTGAGCGCGAGGGCCTCCGGGGTGAGCACGACCTGCTCCAGCGCGGCCAGCGCCGCGTCCGCGTCGGCCAGCAGGGCCAGGGCCGGGCGGGCGGTCTGACCGGAGCGGCCGTCGTCGGGCAGGGCCTCGATGCGGGCCACGCGCTCGGCGAGCGCGGGGTGGGAGTCGTAGGGGGAGGTGGGCTCGGTCGACAGCTCGCGGCGCAGGTCGTCCAGATCGTCCGACCGGGCGTCCAGGAGCCGGCGCAGGCCGCCGAAGACCTCGCCGGGGCGGGGCAGCAGGCCCGCGCCGACGCCGAGGGTGGCGTACGAGCTCATGTAGAAGTCGTGCGCCGAGTCGAGGGCGTTCAGCTCGCGCAGCGCGGAGGCGGCGGAGTCGCGGCCGGCGATCCGGACCGAGGCGAGGTCGGCGGCGAGCTCCTGGCGGCGGGAGGTGGTGAGGGTGGCGCGCATGTAGAAGTTGCCGTAGGCCATGTAGATCTTGGCCATGGCGCGGTACATCGCGCCCTCCCCCGCGGTGTCGACGCCCTTGGCCTTCTTGCCCTTGGCGATCCGCTTCTCGTCCTTCTTCTCCTGCTTCGCGCGTTCCTTGGCGACCTTGTTGTCGGCGCGCTCGTGGAAGTACCCGATGGTGCGGATCAGCTGGGCGCGGCCGCGGGCGATCAGCGGGGTGAGGCGGGTGTCGAAGTTGGCGTAGTGGCCCATCTCGTGGGCGAGCACGGCGCGCAGCTGCATCTCGTCCAGACCCGTCATCAGCGGCAGGCCGAGGTAGAGGCGGCGGGTTCCGGAGCGCAGGCCCAGCAGCCCGGCGTCCTCGCCGACGGCCGCGTTCACCTCGTCGATCAGCACGATCTCGTCGGGGGCGCGGGTGCCGACCTGCTGCGCGATGTCGCGCACGGTCTGCCAGAGCAGGGGTTCCTGCGCCTCGGTGACGGTGACGCCGGCCGGCGGCTCGCCCTTCGGGGTGCGCAGCATGAACAGGCCGCGCACGATCGGGACGGCGAGGACGACGGAGACGATGAGGAGCTTGACGACGACCGGGCCGTGCAGCCAGGTGACGAGCGCGTAGTCGGCGCCCGCCAGGACGGCCAGCAGGATCACGCCGAGCAGGTAGAAGCCGGCGAGCAGGACGAGGGCGCGCAAGGCGCGCAGTGAAGCGCCCATATGGACAGATCCCCCCACGGGATGAAAGCGGTGCCGAAGTGTGGTGCGTGGCGGGATGCGAAGGCCGCCGCCTGCCGCATCATGCGGCCAGGTAGTCACTTACAGCAACTTTATTGGCCAGGGATCTCCCCTGGTCGGTGGGGGGTGCCCGTGGGGGGCCCATCGGGTGGGCCTGTGGGGTGGGCCTGTGGGGTGGGGGCGCTCCGGGAGGGTTACCCCGGGAGCGTCGCCGGCGACCCGCCGTTCGCCTCGTACCCCGCCACCGCCAGCGCCCGGTACACCGCGTACTGCGCCGCCGGGTCCGCCGCGGCCGACCACGGCAGCGCGCCCACGTACCCGTCCACGTGCCGCACCTGCTCCATCGCCTCCGCCCAGCGCTCCATGTTCACCAGGAACATCAGCAGCAGGTGCCGTACGTGCGCCAGCATCGGGTCGTCCTGCCGCGCCGTGTGCACCGCGTACAGCGCGCCCTCGACCGCCCGCGTCACCGCCTGGCTCTGGTAGAAACCGCTGCTCAGGACCAGGTCCGGCAGGTTCTCGTACAGCGAGAACAGTGGCAGCGCCGCCAGCAGGGAGCCCTGCGGGGCGCGCGCCGCGGCCGCGTGCGAGAACCCGTCCGCCTTCTCCCGCGAGCCGTGCCACTTCGCGCACCAGTAGTGCAGCGCCGCCAGGTGCGCGCCCATGTGCTCCGGAGCCCGGTCGATGACCTTCGCCCACAGCTCGTCGAACTCCGCCTCCGAGTACGCCAGACCCCGCGCGATCGCCAGCTCCGTGATGTACGGGACCGGATCCCCCGGCGACAGCAGCGCGGCCTTGCGGCACGCCTCCCGGGCCTCCTCCAGGATGATCCGGTGATCGTCGGACCCGACCCCGCCCGAGTGCCGCCACGCCTGCTGCACCAGCAGCTCCGCGTGCACCTGGGCGCCGCCCGCGTCCTTCTCCGCCTCCAGCCGCCAGGCCTTCAGCCACTGCGCGCCCGCACCGGGCTGCGCCACGAGCTCCAGCGCCGCCGCCCCGCCGAAGGCCTGCACGCGCTGCCAGCGCCGCTCGCCCTCCCGCGGGGTCCCGGCGAGCAGCTGCGAGGCCGCCTGCCACTGGCCGGTGCGCTGCACGTTGTCGAGGGCGTCCATCAGGTCCTGGTCGGGCCCGGGGACCCGGATGTCGAGCTCCTCCTGCCGGTCGAATCCGTAGTTCGCGGGGTCGGCGGCGTCAGGGCTGCCCGGGGCGACCAGACGGATGCCGCCGCGCCTGCGGCGGATGTACGGACCGACGATGAACACGATCATGAGCATCGCGAACACGAACCACAGAATCTCCATGCCTCCAGCGAACCAGACCGGGGGCCCGACAGGCCAATAGGGTGGCGGACCGCGGGCGGGCATAGCATCTGCCCATGAGCGACGACAGCCACGAGCACCAGAGCTTCGAGACCCGCGCGATCCACGCGGGCAATACGGCGGACCCGCAGACCGGTGCGGTCGTCCCCCCGATCTACCAGGTTTCCACCTACAAGCAGGACGGCGTCGGAGGACTCCGCGGCGGCTACGAGTACAGCCGCAGCGCCAACCCGACCCGCACCGCGCTGGAGGAGAACCTCGCGGCGCTGGAGGGCGGCCGGCGCGGGCTCGCCTTCGCGTCCGGCCTGGCCGCGGAGGACTGCCTGCTGCGCACGCTGCTCTCCCCGGGCGACCACGTGGTCATCCCGAACGACGCGTACGGCGGCACCTTCCGCCTCTTCGCGAAGGTCGTCTCCCGCTGGGGCGTGGAGTGGTCGGTGGCCGACACCTCCGACCCGGCTTCCGTGCGGGCGGCCCTCACCCCGAAGACGAAGGTCATCTGGGTCGAGACCCCCTCCAACCCGCTGCTCGGCATCACCGACATCGCCGTTGTCGCCGACATCGCGCGTTCGGCCGGCGCCAAGCTGGTCGTGGACAACACCTTCGCCTCGCCGTACCTCCAGCAGCCGCTGGCGCTGGGCGCGGACGTGGTCGTGCACTCGCTGACCAAGTACATGGGCGGGCACTCCGACGTGGTCGGCGGCGCGCTCGTCACCGCGGACGCGGAGCTGGGCGAGGAGCTGGCCTACCACCAGAACGCGATGGGCGCGGTGGCCGGGCCGTTCGACTCCTGGGTCGTGCTGCGGGGCATCAAGACCCTGGCCGTGCGGATGGACCGGCACGCGGAGAACGCCGGCAAGATCGTCGAGGTGCTCAAGCGCCACCCGAAGGTCACGAAGGTCCTCTACCCGGGCCTGCCCGAGCACCCGGGGCACGAGGTGGCGGCCAAGCAGATGCGGAACTTCGGCGGCATGGTCTCCTTCCAGGTCGCCGGTGGCGAGGAAGAGGCCGTCGCGGTCTGCGGCCGCACCAAGATCTTCACGCTGGCCGAGTCCCTGGGCGGCGTCGAGTCCCTCATCGAGCACCCGGGGCGCATGACGCACGCGTCGGTGGCCGGTTCGGCGCTGGAGGTTCCGGCGGACCTGATCCGGGTGTCGGTGGGCATCGAGAACGCGGACGACCTGATCGCAGACCTGACCCAGGCCCTGGGCTAGCCGCCCCCGCCCGGGCCCGGCCCCTCGCCGGGCTTGGCCCGGGCATTTCAGCCTCGCCGGCGTTTGAGCAGGGGGTACCTCCCAGCGGTAGCTGGGGGAGGGTCCGGGCGGAGCCCGGTGCCCGGCGGAGCCGGGTTCCCTGGGGCGCTGCCCCGGACCCCGCGCCTCAAGCGCCGGCGGGGCTGGATTGGGGCGCTGCCCCGGACCCCGCCTCAAGCGCCGGCGGGGCTGGGGTGGTGCTGGCGAGGCTGGGTTGTCCCTGGCGGAGCCGGGTTTCCTGGGGCGCTGCCCCGGACCCCGCGCCTCAAGCGCCGGCGGGGCTGGATTGGGGCGCTGCCCCGGACCCCGCGCCTCAAGCGCCGGCGGGGCTGGATTGGGGCGCTGCCCCGGACCCCGCGCCTCAAGCGCCGGCGGGGCTGGAGTGGGGCGCTGCCCCGGGCCTCGCGCCTCAAGCGCCGGCGGGGCTGGATCGGGGTGCTGCCCCGGCCCCGCGCCTCAAGCGCCGGCGGGGCTGAATTTGCCCGGCGGGGCTGCGATGGTGCCGGCGGGGCTGGATTGGGGCGCTACCCCGGGCCCCGCGCCCCGAACGTCGCCGACGCCGAAGTGGCCCGGCAGGGCTGAGACGGGCCGGGTGGGGCCGGGAACGGTCGGGTGGGGCTACCAGCCCTCCAGGGGTGGGGAGATGCCGCTTGGGGGTGTGGCCCAGGGGTGGGTCAGGGAGGCCCAGACCGTGAAGGCGACCGCCGCGGCGAAGAGCACCGCCCAGCCGAGCCGGCGCAGCGCCCGCCGACGCCGCAGCAGCCGATCCCCCCGCGCCGCCGCCCCCGCCGCCAGACCGGCCGGCACCACCGGGTACGGCCCCTCCAGCAGTCGCCTGACCTGGGATTCCTTCCGGTCCGGGATCCCGCTCACGCCGCCTCCTGGGCTCTCAGCGCGGCCACGGCCCGGTTGCACAGCACCCGTACCCGCTCGACCGGCAGCCCCAGCTGCGCCGCCGTGACCTCCTCCGCGACGCCCTCGTAGAGCCGCAGGACGAGCACGAGCCGTTCCAGCGGGCTCAGCCGTGCCAGCAGGCCGGTGTTCCCGTGGTGGCGCCAGCCGTTCCGGGCGAAGGCCGCGCACAGTTCCTGGCGGGTGAAGTCGTACGGGTCGTCCCCGCGCAGGCGGCGCCAGTTCGCGTACGTGCGGGCCAGCGCGCCCGCCAGCAGCCGGCGCGCCGCATCCGGTTCACCGGTCAGCAGCAGCGCGACGCGCAGGAGCCGGCCCGCCGCGCCCGCGACGAAGGCCTCGAACTCCGCGTAGGAGCCTGCCTGTTGATCAACCGCCCACATGCTTCACATAGTGCGGCCAGCGGGACCACCCAGGTCAAGAGGACGGACGGACTCCGCTCAGGACGCCGGACCCGCTTCGGCCACGGCCGACATCAGCTCCGACAGCGACAGGTTGAAGCGCGTCAGCAGCACGGTGAAGGACTCGCGCTCGTCCTCGCTCCAGCCCTCCGTCACACGGGCCATCAGCTCGCGCCGCGACGAGCGGACCTCCTCCAGCCGCGCCAGCCCCCGCGGGGACAGCGCGAGCACCACGGCACGCCCGTCCTCCGGGTGCGAGGTCCGCTTGACCAGACCGCTGTCGACCAGCGGCGCGACCTGCCGGGTCACCGTCGAGGAGTCGATTCCCATGCCGCCGGCGAGCGCCTTGACGCCCATCGGACCCTCCAGGTCGAGCCGGTTCAGCAGCAGGTAGGCGGCGCGGTCCATCGAGTTGCGGGCCTGGCCCACACCGCCCAGACGGGTCTGCTCCGCGCGGCGGGCGAAGACCGCCACCTGGTGCTGGAGCGCGTCGAGGAGACCGGCTCCGGCGGGCGCGTCGACCGCCGCGGGCAGATCGGAATTGGCCGGGATGGAAGGCATGGCCGTGGGCTCTCTTCGCGTGGGTCCGACAAGGATGGGGGACAGAGTACGCGGCCGTGCGGCGGCCCGTACGCCGCGTGCGAGAACTGGTACGGCCCGCCCGCGACACCGTCCCGCGGGCGTCCCGGATGGCGGGATTTCGCCCCTCCCGCGGCTCCGGGCCCGGCCGCCCGCGGGCTGCGAGACTGGCGGCATGAACTACCGCGTGCCCCAGCCCGTCCCGCAGGTCATCCTCGACGACATCCGGGGGGCCCAGAAGATGCTGTCCGGCGTCTCCCGGGTCACCGCGATGGAGGGCAGCCGGCACCTCTCCGCGCTCACCGGCTCCCCGGTCCACCTCAAGTGCGAGAACCTCCAGCGCACCGGCTCCTTCAAGCTGCGCGGCGCCTACGTCCGCATCGCGGGCCTGCGCCCCGAGCAGCGGGCCGCCGGCGTCGTGGCCGCCAGCGCGGGCAACCACGCCCAGGGCGTCGCGCTGGCCTCCTCCCTCCTCGGGGTCCGCTCCACCGTGTTCATGCCGCTCGGGGCGCCGCTGCCGAAGATCGCCGCGACCCAGGAGTACGGCGCCGAGGTGCGCATGCACGGCCACGTCGTGGACGAGACCCTCGCGGCCGCCCAGGACTACGCCGACCGCACCGGAGCGGTGTTCATCCACCCCTTCGACCACCGCGACATCATCGCCGGCCAGGGCACGGTGGGCCTGGAGATTCTGGAGCAGTGCCCCGAGGTGCGCACCATCCTCGTCGGGATCGGCGGCGGCGGCCTCGCGGCCGGCATCGCGGTCGCGGTCAAGGCGCTGCGGCCGGACGTGCGCGTCGTCGGCGTCCAGGCGGCGGGCGCGGCCGCGTACCCGCCCTCGCTCCTCGTGGGGCACCCGGTCTCGATCGACGACCCGAGCACGATGGCCGACGGAATCAAGGTCGGCCGCCCCGGAGACATCCCCTTCAAAATCATTGGCGAGCTGCTCGACGACGTGCGTACGGTCTCCGAGGACGCCCTTTCCAGCGCTCTGCTGCTGTGCCTGGAGCGGGCCAAACTGGTGGTCGAGCCGGCCGGGTGCAGCACGGTCGCGGCCCTGCTCAGCGAGCCCGAACTGTACGGCGGCGGCCCGGTGGTGGCGATCCTCTCCGGCGGCAACGTCGACCCGCTGCTGCTCCAGCGGATCCTGCGCCACGGCATGGCGGCGGCGGGCCGGTACCTGTCGCTGCGGCTGCGCGTGGCCGACCGGCCGGGCGCCCTGGCCGGGCTCCTGGGCGTGTTGTCAGTGGTGGATGCGAACGTATTGGACGTGAGCCACGTCCGCACCGACCCGCGGCTGGGGCTCACGGAGGTGGAGGTGGAGCTGCACCTGGAGACGAAGGGCCCGGAGCACTGCGCGGAGGTCGCGCGGTCGCTGCACGCCGCGGGATACAAGGTGATGAGCTGAACGTGCGTCACCCGTACGGCTGAGCGAGACCTGACCGGCGCCCCCGGGATTTGCGTAGAAAAGCCCTGAACACCCCCGATTCTGTTGAGCCCATTCACACTGGGAGAATCCATATGCCAGGCGCTATCTACGCCGAAGGTCTGGTCAAGACCTTCGGCGATGTACGGGCTCTGGACGGCGTGGACCTCGATGTCCCCGAAGGCACCGTCCTGGGTCTGCTCGGCCCGAACGGCGCGGGCAAGACCACGACCGTGCGCGTCCTGACCACCCTCCTCCGCCCCGACAGCGGCAAGGCCGTCGTCGCCGGCATCGACGTACTCAAGCACCCCAACGAGGTCCGGCGCGCCATCGGCCTGTCCGGCCAGTTCGCCGCCGTCGACGAATACCTGACCGGCCGCGAGAACCTCCAGATGGTCGGCCAGCTCTACCAGATGAAGGCCAAGGCCGCCAAAGCCCGCGCCGCCGAACTCCTCGACCGCTTCAACCTCTCCGACGCCGCCGACCGCACGGCCAAGACCTACTCCGGCGGCATGCGCAGGCGCCTCGACCTCGCGGCCGCCCTCGTCGTCAGCCCGCCCGTGATGTTCATGGACGAGCCGACCACCGGACTCGACCCCCGCAACCGCCAGCAGCTGTGGGGGATCATCCAGGAACTGGTCGCCGGCGGCACCACCCTGCTGCTCACCACCCAGTACCTGGAGGAGGCCGACCACCTCGCCCACGACATCTGCGTGGTCGACCACGGCAAGGTCATCGCCCGCGGCACCTCCGACCAGCTCAAGGCCCGCACCGGCGGCGAGCGCGTGGAGGTCGTCGTCCACGAACGGGACCACATCGCCACCGCGCGCGAGGTGCTCGCCGGCTTCGGCAAGGGCGAGACCACCGTCGAGGAGCACACCCGCAAGCTGACCGTGCCGGTGTCGGGCGGCGCCAAGCTGCTCGCCGAGGTCATCCGCGAACTGGACGGCCGGGGCATCGAGATCGACGACATAGGCCTGCGCCGCCCCACCCTCGACGACGTGTTCATCTCCCTGACCGGACACGCGGCCGAACGGGAGGCGGACGAGCACGGCGACGGCGCGGTCACCGACGGCGTGCGCGTCGGACCAGAGGCCAAGGGCCGCAAGGCGGCCCGGAAGGAGACGGCGAAGTGACCCTCACCTCCCCGCCCCCGCCCCCGGACGCCCCGCCGCACGCGGAACTCGACGCACCCCGCCCCCGCGGCGGCATCGTCCAGAGCGTCAACGACTCCCTGGTGATCGCCAAGCGCAACCTCATCCGGATGTCCCGGATCCCGGAGATGATCATCTTCGGCGTGATCCAGCCGGTCATGTTCGTCGTCCTCTTCAGCTACGTCTTCGGCGGCTCCATCAGCGTCGGCGGCAGCACCTCGCCCGCCGCCTACCGCGAGTTCCTGATGGCCGGCATCTTCGCCCAGACCGTCACCTTCGCCACCGCGGGCGCCGGCGCCGGCATCGCGGACGACATGCACAAGGGCCTGATCGACCGCTTCCGCTCCCTGCCCATGGCGCGCGGCGCGGTCCTCACCGGCCGCACCCTCGCCGACCTCGTCCAGACCGCGCTCACCGTGGTCGTCCTGGCCGTCGTGGCCCTGCTCGTCGGCTGGCGCACCCACACCACCCTGGGCGAGGTGCTCGCGGGCTTCGGCCTGCTGCTCCTGCTCGGCTACGCCTTCTCCTGGATCGGCGCGCTGATCGGCCTGTCGGTGCGCACTCCCGAGGCGGCCACCTCGGGCGGGCTGATCTGGCTCTTCCCGCTGACGTTCATCTCGAACGCCTTCGTCCCCTCCGAGAACATGCCGCCGTTCCTGCAGACCATCGCGGAGTGGAACCCCTTCAGCGCCACCGTCCAGGCGGCCCGGGAGCTCTTCGGCAACCTCCCGGAGGGCTATCCGGTCCCGGACGCCTGGCCGATGCAGCACCCGATCGCGGCGTCCATCCTCTGGTCGCTGCTGATCATCGTGGTCTTCCGGAGCCTCGCCGTCCGCAAGTACCGCTCGGCGACCGCGTAGGACCGGGGGGCCGTGGGTCCCGTATGCGGGCCCGTGGGCACGCCCGTACGCACGATGCCCGGCCGGGAGAACCCGGCCGGGCATCGTGCGAAAGGAAACGGTGACCGAGGGTGATCAGCCGGTAAAGGGCTTGACGTCCAGGATCTTGACCGAGGCCTTCTTGCCGTTCGGCAGCTCGTACTCGGCGTCCTCGCCGATCGCCTTGCCCAGCACTCCGCTGCCCAGCGGGGACTGCGGGGAGTACGTCTCGAAGTCCGCGGACGCGTACTCACGGGAGGCCAGCAGGAACTCCATGGTGTCGTCCTCGTCGCCGTCGAAGGCGATCTTGACGAGCGTGCCGGGGGCCACCACGCCGTCGGACGCGGGCGCGGTGCCGACCTTGGCGTTCTCCAGGAGCTGCGTGAGCTGGCGAACCCGGAGCTCCTGCTTGCCCTGCTCCTCCTTGGCCGCGTGGTAACCGCCGTTCTCGCGCAGGTCGCCCTCCTCGCGGGCGGCTGCGATCTTGGTGGCGATCTCCGTGCGGGCGGGACCAGAGAGGTAGTCCAGCTCCGCCTTCAGCTGGTCGTACGCCGCCTGGGTCAGCCAGGTGACGCTCTCGCTCGTCTGGGTCACGGGTGCTCCTCGTCGGTACAGGGGACTACAAAGCCGCCAGCGGCGGACGAAACCACGAGCCTAACAATTCGGGAAGAAAAGGGGGAGGACCCCGGAGGCTCATTGCCCCGTGGGCCGCGTCGCGAAGCCTCCGTGCGAGGCCTGTTTGCGGGGCCTCGGTGTGCGGGGCTCGCGTGGGCCTCCGTGTGCGGGGTTCAGCGCGTGGGGCTCGTCGTGCGGGGCCTCAGCGTGCGGCGACCGGCTGGCAGCCCACCAGCTCGATCGTCGTCGCCCGGCGGGTGGTCTTCACGGTGACGACCTCGTCCACGCGCCCCTCGGGCTGGGCGAAGGTGAAGTCCGCGCGGCCCACCTCGCCGTGCCCCTCGTCCTGGGAGCTCAGGGAGCAGACCCCGGTGACCGAGGCCTCCTTGCGGACCTCCAGGTGCACCTTCACCTCGGTGTCCGAAATCACCTGGAACTTGATCACCTCGGCGCTCACGCTCTGTCCCGAGATGTAACCCCAGCCGATCCAGCCGATCACGCTCAGCAGCAGGACGCCCAGCGCCGCCCCGATGATCTTGAGCTTGCGGTCCGCACGCTCGTCCGCCGACCGGCCGTACCGGCCCTCGGGCAGTCCCTCGCGCACCGCACTCATGATCGTTTCCTCTCGCCGGGGAGGGTGGGTCACCCCTGGAATTTTCCGTCCCCCAGTTCGGTCACTATAGGAGTCGACCGTCGCGCCGAATCGCAGAGGATCCTGTTTTGACCGAGCAGCTTCGACTGATGGCCGTCCATGCCCACCCCGACGACGAGTCCAGCAAGGGCGCGGCCACCATGGCCAAGTACGTGTCCGAGGGGGTCCCCGTGCTGGTCGTCACCTGCACCGGTGGCGAGCGCGGCTCTGTCCTGAACCCCAAGCTCCAGGGCGACAAGTACATCGAGGAGAACATCCACGAGGTCCGCGCCAAGGAGATGGAAGAAGCGCGCCAGATCCTCGGCATCGAGCAGGAATGGCTCGGCTACGTGGACTCCGGCCTCCCCGAGGGCGACCCGCTGCCCCCGCTGCCCGAGGGCTGCTTCGCGCTCGCGGACGTCGACGAGGCCGCCGGCGAACTGGTGAAGAAGATCCGCGCCTTCAAGCCGCAGGTCGTCACCACGTACGACGAGAACGGCGGCTACCCGCACCCCGACCACATCATGACCCACAAGATCTCGATGGCGGCCTTCGACGGCGCGGCCGACACCGAGAAGTACCCCGAGGCCGAGTTCGGCCCCGCCTACCAGCCGCAGAAGCTCTACTACAACCAGGGCTTCAACAAGCCGCGCACCATCGCCCTGCACGAGGCGCTGCTCGCCCGCGGCATGGAGTCCCCCTACGGCGAGTGGCTGGAGCGGTGGAAGGAGTTCGAGCGCAAGGAGCGGACCCTGACCACCCACGTGCCCTGCGCGGACTTCTTCGAGATCCGTGACAAGGCGCTCATCGCGCACGCCACGCAGATCGACCCGGACGGCGGCTGGTTCCGCGTCCCGATGGACGTCCAGAAGGAGGTCTGGCCCACCGAGGAGTACGAGCTGGCGAAGTCGCTCGTCGACACTTCCCTCCCCGAGTCCGACCTCTTCGAGGGCATCCGGGAGAATGCCTAGACATGAGCGCTACGCAGGCAGCACTGACCCAGCTCCTTCCGCTGGCGGGTGACACCTTCGACAAGAACAAGGTGACGCCCGGCATCCTGGGATTCATCGTGTTCGCGGCCCTCGCCATCGGCGTGTGGTTCCTGATGAAGTCCATGAACCGGCACATGGGCCGGGTGGACTTCCAGGAGGCCCCCGAGCCCGCGGCGGCCGCCCCGTCGCCGGAGCGGACCCCGTAGGACCGCGACCCGAGCCGCCGCCCCGCCCGTGAACGGTGCGGCGGCGGCCGCCTCCGCGCGGGCGGAACCCCCGGACGACGCCCGCCCGCCCCCGCCGCACGACGTCCAACCCCGTCTTCGCACCGTGCACACCGTGCGCGGAGCGAGGTTGTACGCCACCCGCGCGAGGGGCCGACGCAGCCGTCCCGGCCCTGACGCCCCGCTGGGGGCCAAGGGACTGCCGGGGCGCGCCGCCGGGCTGGGCTTGCGCCCGTTGTGGGCCCGCGGGCCCGGCGCCCCGCCAGGTCGGGCTCGCGCCCGCCGGCTCGGGCCGTGCCCGGTCAGGGGCGGGGGACGCCCATGATTTCCCGGGAGTGCAGGTTCGGGACCAGGCCGAGGCGCCATGCCTGCCAGCCCTCCGCCGGGTCTACGCCCCGGCCCAGGATCACCCCGTACGTCTCCAGGCAGTCCTCCAGCCGGCCGTCCCGCGCCGGATGCGGCGCCTGCGCCAGCCGGGCCAGTTCCGCCCGCGCCTCCTCCGGGCCCGACGCGGCCGCCGCGTCCGCGTACGGCAGCACCGTGCACCGCAGGAAGCGGGCCCAGTCCTCCCCGCGCCGGTCCCCGTACGAGATGAACAGCCGGACCGCCTCCTCGCACAGGCCCAGCGCCTGCGCGAGACGGCCGTTGCCCGCGTCGATCACCGCCAGCTCCAGGCACGTCCACGCCTCGCCGTGCGCCAGCCCGATCCGCCGGAAGTCCGCCCGCGCGTCCACCAGCAGCTGGCGGGCGAAGCCGGAGTTCTTCAGGTTGCCCGTCTGCGCCGCCCGCTGGTCCCGCGTCACCCGGCCCGAGTGGTGGCGGGCGTGCGCCAGCCCGTACACGTCCCGCATCCGCGAGAACATCGTCCGGGCTCGCTCCAGCCCCCGTACCGCCTCGTCGCGGTCGCCGCCCTCCTCCAGCGCCTGCCCCAGGTAGTACTGCGTCCACGCCTCGCCGCGCGCGTCCTCCGCCTCCCGGTGCCGGGCCAGCGCCTCCCGCAGCCGCTCCACCGCCGCACCCGGATCCCCGTCCACCACCCGGGCCCGGCCCAGCTGGGTCAACGCCCAGGCCTCGCCGCGGTCGTCGCGGGTCCGCCCGTACAGGTCCAGCGCGAGCCGCAGCTCCGCCTCCGCCCGCTCCACGTCCCCGAACCGCAGGTGCACCTGGCCCAGCTGGAAGTGCGCCCACGCCTCCCCGTGCACGCTCTCGCTCTCCCGGTGCAGGGCCAGCGAAGCCTCCAGCAGCCGCGTCGCCTCCGCCAGGTGCGCCCGGTCCCGCTCCACCGCCGCCAGCGCGTGCAGCCCCCACGCCCGGTCACCCGCCAGCTCCGGCGGCTCCTGCAGCACCAGCGCCTCACGGATCCGGACCGCCGCCTCCGGCAGATTGCCCTGGTGGTGCAAGGTGATGCCGAGCGAGACCAGGGCCATCGCCGCCCCCGCCTCCTGATGGGCCTCCATGTACTGGTCCACCACCGACGTCAGCGTCGTACGGGCCTTGTCCAGCTCGCCCAGCTGCCGCGCGGCGATACCCGTACGCCACTGCACCGACCGCACCAGCCGCCCCTGCTGCCCCAGCCCTTGCTGCCCCAGCCCCTTCTGCGCCGCCTCCACGGCCCGCGTCAGCTCGTCGATCTCACCGAGCCGGTACAGGTCCCCGCGCAGCAGACAGAAGTCGCACAGCGCGCCCAGCAGATCCAGCACCGCCTGCTGGTCCACGCCCTCCGAATGCCGCAGGGCCGCCGTGATGAAGCTCGACTCGTCGTCCAGCCAGCGCAGCGCCGCGTCCAGCGACGTGAAGCCGTGCCCGTCGAACTGGTTCGCACGCGTCGACATCTTCCCGTCGACCATCCGGATCACCGAGTCCGCGAGCTGCGCGTACGTGCGGATCAGCCGCTCGTGCGCCGCCGCGGCCCCCGCCCGGTCCTCGTCCGCCGCCGACCGCGCCGCCGCGTACGCGCGCACCGCGTCGTGCAGCCGGAACCGCCTGCCCCGCACCCGCTCGATCAGCCCGGCCTCCCACAGCTCCTCCAGCGTGCGCAGCGCCGCCTGCTCCGGTACGTCGGCCAGCGCGGCCGCCGCCGCGGCGCCGAGGGAGGCCCGCCCGGCCAGGGGCAGGCGCCGCAGCAGCTGCCGGGCCGGCTCGGCCAGCCGGGCATCGGCCGCGCGCAGGGCCGCCTCCACCGGGTGGGCCCCGCCCTCCAAGGCCCCGCCGACGCCGACCAGCGGCGCCAGCATCCGCAGGGCCAGCGGCAGCCCGCCGCCCACCTCCACCACGCCGGCCACGTCCCGTTCCACGCCCGCGGCCCCGTCCACGGCCCCGTCCACGGCCCCGTCCACGGCCCGGTCTCCGGCCGCGGAACCCTTCACGCCCGCGGCCCCGTTCGAACCACCGGCCCCGACGGCATCCGGCTCCCCGGCACCCGCCCGCGGCGCGGCCGCCCGGACCAGCTCCGCCGCCTCGTCCTCCGCCAGCCGCTCCACCGGCAACTGGTACACCCACGCCGCCAGGTCCGCGGGCAGTTCCAGCGGCTCCCGCGCCGTCACCAGCACCAGGCTCTCGGAACGCTCCGGAACCAGCATCCGCACCTGCGCCGCATCCACCGCGTCGTCCAGGAGCACCGTCACCGGCAGCCCCTGCAGGTGCTGGTGGTACAGCTCGCCGAGACGCCGCACCTGCTGCTCCGCCGACGCGCCCTCACGGAACAGCAACTGCTCGCGGGGCGCGCCCAGCCGGTTCATCAGGTGCAGCAGCGCCTCCCGCGTCGACAGCGGCGCCTCCCCCGACTCCCCGCCGAGGGAACCACCCCGCAGGTCCACCACGCACGCACCCCGGAACTGGTCCCGCAGCCCGTGCGCCGCCCGCAGCGCCAGCGCCGTACGGCCCACCCCCGGCTCGCCGTGCAGCACCACGACCACCGGCCGGGTCTCCGTACTGGCCCGGGCCGCCTGCACCCACTGCGCGATCCGCGTCAGCTCCGCCCGCCGCCCCGCGAACAGCCCGGCAGGATCGGGCAGTTGCCCGAATGACTGTTCCAACGCGCTGCGCCGCCGGGCCTCCGCGCTCCGGTCCGTGCCCCGCAGCGGGGCAACCGGCCGGGAGAGGGGCTGCGACATGGGCCGAGGCGCCCGCGCCGCCGCGGCCACCGCACGCTGCTGCTCCAGGAAAGGACGTATCCCGCGGACCTCCAGCGCCGACAGCCACTGCAGCTTGAGCTGCTCCGGACCACCGGGCCGCCCCAGCTCCCCGGCCCGCCGGTTCGCCGCCGGCAGGTGCAGGGCCGTCACCTTCGCCACCGTCGCCACCGCCCCGGCGATGCCCACGACCGCCCCCGCGGTCAGCGCCGTGCCGAACGCCACGCCCAGCGACAGGTCCGCCCCGACCGCCGTGGCCGCCGCCACCGCCGTCACCAGCGCCGCCGTGGACGTGTTGCCGCGCCGGAAGGCCTCACCGAGCGACTGGTCCCCGGCCGCCGCCTCGTCCAGGGCCCGTACGTACGCCTCGTACTCGGGCGCCGCACTCGCCGCGAGCGCGTCGAGGGCCTCCTTGCCCCGCGCCAGCAGCGCCGCCTGATCCCCGGCCGCACCCGCCCCCCGCCGGGCCGCCTCGTCCACGGCCCGAGTCAACAGCCGCTCGGCCTCCCCACGATGGCTGTCCCGCATCGGCATCCCCCTCAGAGAGCTCCGGCAACGTGCCCCAAGTGTCCTGCGGGACCTCTCCGAACGCGAGTGAATCTGAGCGGGTTCAGAGGGTTCTCGCGAGGAACTCCGGGACTTCAGCCCCGGGAGGAACCGTTGCTCATGCTCGCGGCGCGGAGGAATGGGACGGTTTCACTCGGTGGGGTGAAGCGCGGGGAACGTGTAGTGGGTGGTCGCACGGGTGTGTACGGTCGGTGACCGTGAAGCTGGTGGTCCAGGTGAAACTGTTGCCGACGCCGATGCAGGCGGAGGCGCTTGAGGTGACGCTGCATGCGTGCAATGAGGCCGCCACCTGGGTGAGTCGGGTTGCCTTCGAAGAGGGCGTCTACCGGAGCTTCGCCCTGCGCAAGCACACCTACGAGACGGTCAAGGAGCGGTGGGGTCTGGGCGCTCAGGCCGCTCAGCACGTCATCAAGAAGACCTGCGACGCCTACGCCGCCCTGAAGGCGAATCTGCGGGCGGGTAGGCATGGCAGGCCGGATTCGAAGCGTTATCGTCTGGCGGCCGGGAAGCCGTTGGCCTTCCGGAACGACGGTGGGCAGCCGTATGACGATCGGATGCTGTCCTGGCAGGTCGAGCAGCGCACAGTGTCGATCTGGACGGTGGCGGGGCGGGTCAAGGACGTGGCGTTCACCGGCTCGGTGGAACAACTGGCAACCCTGTCCCTATGCCGGCGGGGTGAGTCGGATCTGCTGTACCGGGACGGCATGTGGTTCCTCAGTGCCACCTGCGAGATCCCAGAAGCCGAGCCGAACACCGAGCCTCTGGACTTCCTCGGCGTCGATCTGGGGATCGTGAACATCGCCACCACCTCCGACGGCCGGATCATGGCCGGACGGCAGCTGAACCGGGTACGCGGAAGAGAACGCACCCTCCGGCAGAAGCTGCAGCGGAAGAACACCGCCTCCGCCAAACGCCGACTGAAGAAGCGGCGGAGTAAAGAGGCGCGGAGGGCAAAGGACATCAACCACAAGATCGCGAAGCGTGTGGTGGCCGAGGCAGAACGCACCGGTCGCGGAATCGCCCTGGAGGACCTCACGGGCATCCGCGAACGGGTACGGCTTCGCAAGCCCCAACGGGCCACCCATCACTCCTGGGCGTTCCACCAGCTCAGGAAGTTCATCGCGTACAAGGCCCTCAGGGCCGGCGTGCCGGTGGTGTACGTCGATCCGGCGTACACCTCCCGTACCTGCGCCGAATGCGGCCACATCGACAAGGCGAACCGAGTCTCACAATCACGGTTCGTATGCCGGTCCTGCGGATTCGTTGATCACGCAGACCGCAACGGCTCCCGCAACATCAGAGCCAGAGGCATGGAGTTGTGGCGACGCGGGGCCCAGTCATCGGCCCCTGCCGTACCCCGACCACGGGGTACGGCTGGACGCAAGCGTGACCTCACCGCCAGTGATGCCACGTTGTGCAAGCCGGGGAGCTGGTCCCGGGTGGTTGACAGGGAAGCGTTCACGAGCCCGGACCAGCGACCTGACCCCGATCCTGCGGCCGTGATCTGATCCCGTGCGGCAGGATGGCACCATGCCGAACCGCCTTGCGAACGAGACCTCTCCGTACCTGCTCCAGCACGCCGACAACCCTGTCGACTGGTGGCCGTGGTCGCCGGAAGCCTTCGCCGAGGCGCGGGAGCGGGGCGTGCCGATCCTGTTGAGTGTGGGATACAGCAGTTGTCACTGGTGTCATGTACTCGCGATCGAGAGCTTCGAGGACGAGTTGACGGCCGCCTACATGAACGAACACTTCGTCAACATCAAGGTGGACCGCGAGGAGCGCCCCGACGTCGACGCCGTCTACATGGAAGCCGTGCAGGCCGCCACCGGGCAGGGTGGGTGGCCCATGACCGTCTTCCTCACGGCCGATGCCGAGCCGTTCTACTTCGGGACCTACTTCCCGCCCGAGCCCCGGCACGGGATGCCCTCCTTCATGCAGGTGCTCGAAGGCGTGCGGACCGCCTGGGTGGGGCGGCCCGAGGAGGTTGCCGAGGTCGCGCGGCGGATCGTGCGGGACCTGGCCGGGCGGCAGCTGGACTACGGGAAGGCCGGGACCCCGGGGCCCGAAGTGCTCGCGCAGGCGTTGCTCGGGCTGACGCGGGAGTACGACGCCACGCGCGGCGGGTTCGGCGGGGCGCCGAAGTTCCCGCCGTCCATGGTGCTGGAGTTCCTGCTGCGCCACCACGCGCGCACCGGGTCCGAGGGTGCGTTGCAGATGGCCGCCGATACGTGCGAGGCCATGGCGCGGGGCGGCATCTACGACCAGCTCGGCGGCGGCTTCGCGCGGTACTCCGTGGACCGGGAGTGGGTCGTCCCGCACTTCGAGAAGATGCTCTATGACAATGCGCTGCTCTGCAGGGTGTACGCGCACCTGTGGCGGGTCACCGGTTCCGACCTCGCGCGTCGAGTCGCCCTGGAGACCGCCGACTTCATGGTCCGGGAGCTGCGGACCGAGCACGGTGGCTTCGCCTCCGCGCTCGACGCCGACAGTGAGGACCCGCTCAGCGGCGAGCACGTGGAAGGGGCGTACTACGCCTGGACGGCCGCCCAGCTGCGGGACGTGCTCGGGGAGGCCGACGGGGATCTGGCCGTCGCGTACTTCGGGGTGACCGAGGAGGGGACCTTCGAGCACGGGAAGTCCGTGCTGCAGCTGCCCCAGGACGGGCCCGTGGTGGAGGCGGGCCGGCTCGCCGGCATCAAGGAGCGGCTGCTGGCCGAGCGGGGCCGGCGGCCCGCGCCCGGGCGGGACGACAAGGTCGTCGCCGCGTGGAACGGGCTCGCCATCGCGGCGCTCGCCGAGTGCGGGGCGTACTTCGAGCGGCCGGACCTGGTGGAGCGGGCGACCGAGGCGGCCGATCTGCTGGTGCGCGTGCACATGGACGGCAGGGCGCGGCTCGCCAGGACCAGCAAGGACGGCCGGGTCGGCGCCAACGCGGGGGTGCTGGAGGACTACGGCGACGTGGCGGAGGGCTTCCTCGCGCTGGCGTCCGTGACCGGTGAGGGGGTGTGGCTGGAGTTCGCCGGCTTCCTCGTCGACCTGGTCCTGGACCGGTTCACCGCCGAGGACGGGTCGCTGTACGACACGGCGCACGACGCGGAGAAGCTGATCCGCCGGCCGCAGGATCCGACGGACACGGCCGCCCCGTCCGGGTGGACCGCCGCCGCGGGCGCGCTGCTCTCGTACGCCGCGCACACCGGGTCGGAGGCCCACCGTACGGCGGCCGAGCGGGCGCTCGGGGTGGTGCACGCGCTCGGTCCGCGCGTGCCGCGCTTCATCGGGCACGGGCTGTCGGTCGCCGAGGCGCTCCTCGACGGGCCCCGCGAGGTGGCGGTCGTCGGCCATCCGGAGGATCCGGTGCTGGCGGCGCTGCACCGCGCCGCGTTGCTGGGGACGGCTCCCGGGGCGGTGGTGGCGGTCGGTCTGCCGGGTGCGGCGAAGGGCGGTGAGGGTGAGTTCCCCCTTCTTGCCGAGCGCACTCTCGTACGCGACCTTCCGGCGGCGTACGTCTGTCGACATTTCGTCTGCGCGCGGCCTACGACCGATCCGGTCGAGCTGGCAGAGCAGTTGGGTGCGGTTCGCCCCTGAAACAGCCGGAGTAGCGTCAATTCCGGTTGTGTGCAGATCAGTTCGGCAATCAGTGATTTATCCATGGAGCGCCTGACTGTCATGTTCACTGCCTAGTCTCTTTCGGGAATCGCCGAGTTGGCGCACTGGGGGGTGCGCGCAAGGGGGAAGCGGAGGCGGCGGGCCGGGGGGCCCGCCGTGAGCCTCCGAGGGGGTTTGCTGATCGCCGCCGGGGGGCGGCGGGTCTGTGGGGGGCATTTTGTACACCTCTGTGTTCATTGTTGTCATTTCGCTGGCGCTCTTCTGGATGGCCGCGTTCACGCTCTGGTGGCAGATGCACGCGTGGCGGACTCCCGAGGTGCTCGCCTCCACGCGCTTCGACCGGCCCGACGGCGAGGGCCGCCTGGCCTTCTCGCTGCTGCTGCCCGCCCGCCACGAGCAGGCGGTCCTGGAGCACACCATCGACCGGCTCCTGGAGTCGAGCCACACCGACTACGAGATCATCGTGATCGTCGGGCACGACGACCCCGAGACCGCCGCCGTCGCCGAACGGGCCGCCGCCCGCGAGCCGGCCCGGGTCCGGGTCGTCGTCGACCACCACGAGACGAAGAACAAGCCGAAGGCCCTCAACACCGCCCTCCCGTCCTGCCGCGGTGACATCGTCGGGGTCTTCGACGCCGAGGACCAGGTCCACCCGGAGCTGCTCGCCCACGTCGACCACGCCTTCCGCTCCACCGGCGCCGACGTGGTCCAGGGCGGGGTCCAGCTCATCAACTTCCACTCCAGCTGGTACAGCCTGCGCAACTGCCTGGAGTACTTCTTCTGGTTCCGCTCCCGCCTGCACCTGCACGCCGAGAAGGGCTTCATCCCGCTGGGCGGCAACACCGTCTTCGTGCGCACCGAGGTGCTGCGCGAGGCCGGCGGCTGGGACCAGGACTGCCTCGCCGAGGACTGCGACCTCGGGGTGCGGCTGTCGTCGGTCGGCAAGAAGGTCGTCGTCGCCTACGACTCCGACATGGTCACGCGCGAGGAGACGCCCGGCTCGCTGGTGAGCCTGCTCAAGCAGCGCACGCGCTGGAACCAGGGGTTCCTGCAGGTGTACCGGAAGAAGGACTGGCAGCAGCTGCCCGGGCGCGGTCAGCGCTGGCTCGCCCGCTACACGCTGATGACGCCGTTCATGCAGGCCGCGTCGGGCGTGATCATCCCGCTCAACTTCGCCGTCGCCGTCTTCCTCGACGTGCCGGTCGGCATCGCGATCATCACCTTCCTCCCCATGATCACGGCGTTGGTGACGTTCGTCTTCGAGATCGTCGGTCTGCACGACTTCGGCCGCCAGTACGGGTTGCGCGTGCGCTTCGTGCACTACGTGAAGCTCGTCGTGGGCGGGCCGTTCTACCAGGTGATGCTCGCGGGCGCCGCGATCCGCGCCGTCTGGCGCGAGCAGCGCGGCCGCAACGAGTGGGAACTGACGAGCCACACCGGCGCCCACCTGACGACGGCGACCGCCGCGCCGGCCCTGACCGCTCCTACCGCCGCGACCGCCGTGAGCGCTGCCACCGCCGCGACCGCCGTGAGCCCTGCCACCGCCGCTCCCTCCGCCTCCACCGCGATCCGAGAGGACAGCCACCAGTGACCGCCACCCTGCCCACGGCCACTGATCCCCAGCCCCAGCCCCAGCCCCAGCCCCAGCCCCAGCCCCAGCCCCAGTCCCAGACCCTCACCGTTCCCGGCCGGCGCGGCCCCGTCGGCGGGCTCGGCGTCCGCCCGGCCGCCCCCGCCCGCCCGCTCGTGCGCTTCCGCTCCTCCCGCCCCGACCTGCTGCTGTGCGGCGCCCTGCTGCTCGTGATCGTGTGCGTCCAGGGCTGGAACATCACCAACTTCCCGACCCTGAGCGACGACGAGGGCACCTACCTCGCCCAGGCGTGGGCCGTCCAGCAGGGCGACGGCCTCGCCCACTACACGTACTGGTACGACCATCCGCCGCTCGGCTGGATCCAGGTCGCGGGCCTGACGTACCTGCCGTCCCTCTTCGTGCCCGACTGGATGACCGTCGCGCCCATGCGCTTCTCGATGCTCGCGGTCTCCGGCGTCAGCTCCGTGCTGATGTACGTCCTCGCGCGCCGGCTGTGGCTGCCGCGCTGGGCGGCGGGGCTCGCGATGGCCCTCTTCGGGCTGTCCCCGCTCTCGGTGGTCCTGCAGCGCGAGATCTTCCTCGACAACCTCGCCGTGATGTGGATCCTGCTGGCCTTCTGCCTGGCCGCGTCACCGAGCCGCCACCTGTGGCACCACTTCGGGTCCGGGCTGGCGGCCGCCACCGCCGTCCTGACCAAGGAGACGATGCTGGTGGTGCTTCCGGCGCTGCTGGTGACGATGTGGCGCCACAGCCACCGCGACACCCGCAAGTTCGCCGTCACCGGGGCCGTCACCGCCTGCGCGCTGATCGGACTGTCGTACCCGCTGTACGCCCTGCTCAACGGCGAGCTGCTGCCCGGCTCCGGCCACGTCTCGCTCATCGACGGCATCACGTATCAGATGGGCCGCGAGGGCTCCGGTTTCATCCTCACCCCCGGCTCCGGTTCGAACGGCGTGTTCCGGTCCTGGCTGTACTACGACACCGTGCTGCCGCTCGGCGGGCTGGCCGGCGCCGTCCTGCTGCTGGCCACCTACCGGTGGTCCGTCACCGCCCGCGCGCTGGCGGGCCCCGCGCTCGCCGCCGTCATCCTCGCCGTCGTCGCGATGCGGCCCTCCGGGTACCTCCCGGCGATGTACGTGATCCAGGCGCTGCCGTTCCTCGCCCTGGTGCTCGCCGGGGGCGCGGCCAGCATCACGCACGCGGTGCTGCGGCGCCGCCGCGGCCCCGGGGAGCGCCGGGTGCAGGTGTGGGCGCGCTGGGCGGTGCTCTGCGTCCTCGCCGCGTCCGCCGCGGTGTACGTGCTGCCGCGCTGGTACGACGGCAACCGCACGGCGCTCACGGTGGACGCGAACGCCCCGTACCGGCAGGCCGCGGCCTGGCTCGGCAGCGAGGTCGCCGATCCGGCGGGGACCCGGGTGCTGCTGGACGACGCGCTGTGGCTGGACGCCGTGCACCACGGTTTCGAGCCGGGGCTCGGTGCCATCTGGTTCTACAAGGCCGACCTCGACCCCGCCGTGACCAAGACCCTGCCGGGCGGCTGGCAGGACATCGACTACGTGGTCTCCTCGCCGACGGTGCGCCGCGACGCGGTGGACCTGCCCACGGTGAAGGCGGCGCTGGAGCATTCGACCGTGGTGGCCGTCTTCGGGTCGGGTGAGGACCGCATCGAGATACGCCGCACCGATCCCGCAGATCCCGCCGATCCCGCCGCCCCTGCCGATCCCGCCGCCCTTGCCGACCGCGCCGCGCGCGCCGACCGTACGAGTGGGAGCTGAGCCACCATGAGCGAGGAGCTGTGGTCCCTCCATGCCCCGGTCGATGCGGAGCTTGCCGCTCCGCAGGCGCTGACCGGCAGCGTCACCCTGATCATCCCGACCTTCAACGAGTCGGGGAACGTGGGGGAGTTGCTGCGCCGGCTCGGTGAGGCGCTCCCCGACCACCTGCCCTGCGAGGTGCTGTTCGTGGACGACTCCACGGACGACACCCCGGCCGTCATCGAGAAGGCCGCCGCCGATCACCCGTTCCCGGTGTCCGTCCTGCACCGGGAGGTCGCCGAGGGCGGTCTCGGCGGGGCCGTGGTCGAGGGGGTCAAGCGGGCGGACACCGACTGGATCGTCGTCATGGACGCCGATCTCCAGCACCCGCCGCACCTGGTGCCCGAACTCGTCGGCGAGGGCGAGCGCACGGGCGCGGACCTCGTCGTGGCCTCCCGCTACATCAGTGGCGGCAGCCGGGCCGGACTCGCCGGGAGCTACCGTATCGCCGTCTCCCGCGGTGCGACCTGGCTGACCAAGGGGCTCTTCCCGCGCGCGCTGCGCGGGATCAGCGACCCGATGAGCGGCTTCTTCGCGATGCGCCGCTCGGCGGTCACCGCGGAGGCCCTGAAGCCGCTCGGCTACAAGATCCTGCTGGAGCTGGCGGTGCGCTGCCGCCCCGGCAAGGTCGCCGAGGTGCCGTTCGTCTTCCAGGACCGCTACTCGGGGGAGTCGAAGTCCACCGCCCGCGAGGGCATGCGGTTCCTGGCCCACCTCGCCTCGCTGCGCTCCGCGACCCCGCTGGCCCGCATGGTCGGCTTCGGGCTGATCGGGCTCTCCGGTTTCGTCCCGAACCTGGCCGCGCTGTGGCTGCTCACCCGCGGCGGGATGCACTACCTCCCCGCCGAGATCATCGCCAACCAGGCGGGGGTCCTGTGGAACTTCCTCCTCATCGAGACCCTGCTCTTCCGTGACCGGCGCCGGCACCGGCACTGGGCGGACCGAGTCGGGCGTTTCGCCCTGCTGGCCAATGCGGACCTGCTGCTGCGCATCCCGCTGATCGCGGTGTTCGTGGCCAGGTTCGGGATGGAGGTGCTGCCGGCCACCGCTCTCGCGCTGGTCACCACCTTCGTCCTGCGGTTCGCGGCCACCGAGGCCCTGGTCTATCTGCCGCGCCGGTCGGACACCCCGCGCCGGTCGCCCACTCCGACCACCCCGGGCGCCCCGACCACGTCGGGACGCCACCCCAGGAGTTGAGCCGCACAGAAGGGATCCTTTCCATGCGTCTGACGATCCGGCGGAGGGCCGGGCGGCGTGCCGCCCTGCTCGCCGTCGGGGCGATGACCGCGGGCCTGCTGCTCACCGCACCGCAGCAGGCCACGGCCGGCCCGCCCAACCTCCTCTCCAATCCCGGCTTCGAGACCGCCGGCGCCGCCGGCGCCGACATGCCGTCCTGCTGGTCCAAGTCCGGCTGGGGCGACAACGACTTCACCTTCGCGACCGTCGCCGACGCGCACAGCGGCACCAAGGCGATGAAGGTCTCGCTCACCCGCCGCGTGGACGGCGACCGCAAGGCCCTGGTCACCGAGAACACCACCTGCGCGCCGACCGTCACGCCGGGCAGGCAGTACGACCTGTCCGCCTGGTACAAGTCGGACACCCCGGACGTGTCGGTGACGGTGTTCCGCCGCGACACGACGGCGGGCTGGCAGTACTGGACCGACCTGCAGAATCCGCCCGTGAGTGCCGCCTGGGCGCGTACGGAGGTCCGTACGCCCGCGGTCCCGCCCAACACCGACAAGATCGCGTGGGGTCTGTCGGTCTACGGGGTGGGCTCGCTCACCTCCGACGACTACGCGCTGGAGGAGGTGGGCGCGGTGCCGCCGCAGCCGGCCTGTTCGGGTACGGCGGAGGAGTGCGCCAAGGGCAAGTGGGAGGTGATCCCGGCCCAGAACCCGGTGCGTTCGATGCACGCCGTGGTGCTGAAGAACGGCAAGGTGCTGCTGATCGCCGGGTCGGGCAACGACATCTCCCAGTTCAACGCGGGCACCTTCACCTCGGCCGTCTACAACCCGGCGAACGGCTCCTTCAAGACGATCCCGACGCCGGTGGACATGTTCTGCGCGGGGCACGTGCAGCTGTCCGACGGCCGGGTGCTGGTGATGAGCGGCAACAAGGGGTACCCGTCGGCCGACGGCACGATCGGCTACCAGGGGCTGAAGGACTCGTACACCTTCGACCCGGCGACCGAGACGTACACGAAGACGAACGACATGAACGGCGGGCACTGGTACCCGTCCGCGACGGTCCTCGGCAACGGTGACGTGATCTCCTTCGGCGGGCTGAAGGAGGACTCCACGGGCAACGTGACCGCGGAGAAGTTCTCGGCGGCGCAGAACAAGTGGCTGCCGATGAACGAGGTCAACCAGACCTGGTCGTACTGGGGCCTGTACCCGTCGATGATCCTGATGCAGGACGGGCGGCTCTTCTACTCGGGCAGCCACACCTTCGGCAACGGCACCCCGGGCACCGGCGCCTCGATCTACGACTACGGCGCCAACACCATCACCGACGTGCCGGGCCTGCGCAACAAGGACGAGCGGGACGAGTCGGCGAGCGTGCTGCTGCCCCCGGCGCAGGACCAGCGGGTGCTGACCATCGGCGGCGGCAACAACGAGCGCAACCCGGCGGCCAACCGGCTCACCGACATCATCGACCTCAAGCAGCCCAGCCCCGCCTACACGGCCGGGCCGCCGATCCCGCAGGGCCTGGTCGACCAGGGCCAGGGCAAGCGGCCGCAGACCGGCGCCGAGGGCAAGATGTTCGTGTCGGCGGTGCTGCTGCCGGACGGCAAGGTGCTGGAGACCGGCGGCGGGCTGCACGACCGGGCCGACCCGGTCTTCGAGGCCTCCTTCTTCGACCCGACGACCAACACCTACCAGGCGGGCCTGGCCACCGACCCGATCCCGCGGACCTACCACTCGGCGTCCTTCCTGATGCCGGACGGCCGGGTCATGTCGGTCGGCGACAACCCGGGCAACGGCACCTACAACCACAGCGTGTCGATCTACACGCCGCCCTACCTCTTCAAGGGCGCCCGCCCGCAGATCGCCTCGGTGATCGACACGCAGTGGGTGTACGGGGACACGCAGCGGATCACGGTCAACCGGCCGGTCGTCAAGGCGGAGCTGATCCGTCCGGCGGCGGTCACGCACTCCTCGGACCCGAACCAGCGGTTCGTGGACCTGCCGATGACCGTCGACGGGAACAACATCGACCTCAACGTCACCAGCAACCCCAACCTGGCGCCGCCCGGCTGGTACATGCTCTTCGCGGTCGACGCGAACGGCGTCCCCTCGATCGCGACCTGGGTGCACCTGGGCGGACCGTCCGCGCTGGCGGCCGCCCAGGATCAGCCGTCCGCGCACGAGCATGCCTTCGCGGACAAGCTGGGGCCCGCGAAGAAGAACCCGGCCAAGCGGGACTCCGTCCCGGTCCCGCCGAGCGTGGCCGGCTGCGACCGGCACTACGGCACGGTCAACGTGTGCGTGCCGACCCGCTTCCCGGCCGAGGTGAAGGAGACGACGAAGGCCCGCTGCGACTGGCTGGCGTCCCACAAGTACCCGAAGCGACTGAAGGTCAACGGCAGCGATCCGCTGCGCCTGGACCCCGACCGCGACGGCTACGCCTGCTGAACCACGGGACACGGGAAGGGCCCGGCCGCCGCTCGCGGGAGCGGCGGCCGGGCCCTTCCCCGTTCTCTCAGTGCTGGTAGGCGGCGAGCGAGATGCCGACGTAGTGGGCCACGAAGGCCGCGAGGGTCAGGGAGTGGAAGACCTCGTGGAAGCCGAAGAAGCGGGGGGAGGGGTTCGGGCGCTTCATGCCGTAGATGACCCCGCCCACGCTGTAGAGGAGGCCGCCGACGATCACCAGGACGAGGACGGCGATGCCGCCGGTGCGCATGAAGTCGGGCAGGAAGAAGACCGCCGCCCAGCCCATGGCGATGTAGCAGGGGGTGTAGAGCCAGCGCGGTGCGCCGACCCAGAAGACGCGGAAGGCGATGCCGGCGGCGGCCGCGATCCACACCGCCCACAGCAGGGTCCGTCCGGTGGAGGACGGGAGCAGCAGGACGGTCAGCGGGGTGTAGGTGCCCGCGATGATCAGGAAGATGTTGGCGTGGTCGAGGCGCCGCAGGATGGCCTCGCCGCGCGGTCCCCAGGTCCCGCGGTGGTAGACCGCGCTCACGCCGAAGAGCAGGCAGGCGGTGAGGATGTAGATCCCGCAGGCCACGCGTGCCCGGGTGGAGTCGGTGAAGGCCATGAGGGCCAGGCCCGCGACGACCACGGCGGGGAACATCCCGGTGTGCAGCCAGCCGCGCATCAGCGGCTTGGCCTCCAGGGCGGCCTCGACGGTCTCGGCGACCTCGGTCGCCCGGGTTTTGACGGTCTCGGCGACATCGAGGGCCTCGGCCTTGACGGTCTCGGCGGCCTGCGCGACCTGTGCGGCCGGTGTGGCCCCGGCGGCCGGTGCGGCCTCGGCGGCCGGGACGGCGGCGGCGTCTGAAGTCATGCGCGCCATGCTACCTACGGGTCCGTAGGTTTCCGTTAGTGGTCTTTACGGAAGATTGACGGACGTGGCAATGCTCACGTGAGAGGCCCTCTGGACATATGCGCACATCCACCGGATGATCAGATGAGTGCGGTCGACACCGGATGAGCGGAGCGCGAAGCGTCCGGGTCGCAGCCCCCACGGGGCCTACACCAAACACACCCCTCAACAAGGAGCAATCGTGGCGCGCGACAACGCGGCTCCCACCATCCCGACGACTCACCAGGAGCTGATCTCCTGGGTGGACGAGATCGCAGCCCTCACCCAGCCGGACCGCGTCGTCTGGTGCGACGGCTCCGAGGGCGAGTACGAGCGCCTGTGCGAGGAGCTCGTCGCCAAGGGAACGTTCAAGAAGCTCGACGAGACAAAGCGCCCGAACTCGTACTACGCCGCCTCCGACCCCTCCGACGTCGCGCGCGTCGAGGACCGGACCTTCATCTGCTCCGAGAAGGAGGAGGACGCGGGCCCCACGAACCACTGGAAAGCCCCGGCCGAGATGAAGGAACTCTTCACCGGCACGGACGGCGACCAGGGGATCTTCCGCGGCTCCATGAAGGGCCGGACGATGTACGTCGTCCCGTTCTGCATGGGCCCCCTCGGCTCCGAGCTCTCCGCGATCGGCGTCGAGATCACCGACTCCGCCTACGTCGCGGTCGCCATGCGCACCATGACCCGCATGGGCAAGCCCGTCCTGGACGAGCTCGGCAGCGACGGCTTCTTCGTCAAGGCCGTCCACACCCTCGGCGCTCCGCTCGCCGAGGGCGAGGCCGACGTCCCGTGGCCGTGCAACACCACCAAGTACATCTCGCACTTCCCGGAGACCCGCGAGATCTGGTCCTACGGGTCCGGCTACGGCGGCAACGCCCTGCTCGGCAAGAAGTGCTACGCCCTGCGCATCGCGTCCGTCATGGCCCGCGACGAGGGCTGGCTCGCCGAGCACATGCTCATCCTCAAGCTCACCCCGCCGGCCGGCGAGGGCGAGGCGAAGTACATCGCCGCCGCCTTCCCGTCCGCCTGCGGCAAGACGAACCTCGCCATGCTGGAGCCCACGATCCCCGGCTGGACCGTCGAGACCGTCGGTGACGACATCGCCTGGATGCGCTTCGGCGAGGACGGTCGCCTGTACGCGATCAACCCCGAGGCCGGCTTCTTCGGCGTCGCGCCCGGCACCGGCGAGCACACCAACGCCAACGCCATGAAGACGATGTACGCGAACACCGTCTTCACCAACGTCGCGCTCACCCCGGACGGCTCCGACGTGTGGTGGGAGGGCATGACCGAAGAGGCGCCCGCCCACCTGATCGACTGGAAGGGCAACGCCTGGACCCCGGAGTCCGGGACCCCGGCGGCCCACCCCAACGCCCGCTTCGCCGTCCCGGCCTCCCAGTGCCCGACGATCGCCCCCGAGTGGGAGGACCCCAAGGGCGTCCCGATCTCCGCGATCCTCTTCGGCGGCCGCCGCGCCTCCGCCGTGCCGCTGGTCACCGAGTCCTTCGACTGGAACCACGGCGTCTTCATCGGCTCGAACATCGCCTCCGAGAAGACCGCCGCCGCCGAGGGCAAGGTCGGCGAGCTGCGCCGCGACCCCTTCGCCATGCTGCCGTTCTGCGGCTACAACATGGGCGACTACATGGCCCACTGGGTCAAGGTCGCCGCTGACAAGGACCAGGCGAAGCTCCCGAAGATCTACTACGTGAACTGGTTCCGCAAGAACGACGCGGGCAAGTTCGTGTGGCCGGGCTTCGGCGAGAACAGCCGCGTCCTGAAGTGGATCGTCGGCCGCCTCGACGGCACCGCCGAAGGCGTCGAGACCGCCATCGGCGTCCTGCCGGCCAAGGACTCCCTCGACCTCGAAGGCCTGGACCTCCCCGCCGAGGACCTCGACTTCCTCCTCACCGTCGACAAGGAGGTGTGGCGCGAGGAGGCCGCCCTGGTCCCCGAGCACCTCAACACCTACGGCGACCACACTCCGAAGGAGCTGTGGGACCAGTACCACGCGCTGGTCGAGCGCCTGGGCTGAGCCAGGCCGCGCCCTGAAGAAGGGCCGAAGAACGTGGGAGCCCCCGACCAAGCGGCGCCCACCGCAGTGGGATCCCCCGACCAAGCGGTTCCCACCGCAACACCGGCCCGGGTGCACGAACACCCGGGCCGGCAAAACGAGAGGGCGCCCGGCGGGATTTCCCGCCGGGCGCCTTCCCGCGTCCGCCGACCGCTGTTCCGCGCCCCGTCCCGCAGCCCCGTCCCGCAGCCCCGTTCCGCAGCCCCGTTCCGCGGACCGGTAACCGGCTCAGGACCGGCCGCGGTCCTCCAGGTAGGTCGTGTGCGTCTGCTGGCGCAGCGCCTCCGCCTCGCGGAGGGTCGCCGTCACGCGTTCCGCCTCCTCGAAGAGCGCCGCCAGCTGCCGCTCCAGCTGCTGCTCGGGGGACTCGCCGCCGGGCGAGAGCCGTGCCCACCACCGGGTCCGGTTGTAGGTGTCCACGCACTCCGGCACGTCCTGCCGCACCGCCCGGGACACCGTGTGCACCGACTCCGGATCGGCGGCCAGGACCTCCGCCACCCACCCCGGATCGAGCAGGGCCTCGTAGAACTCCAGGAGCTCGGCGAGCTTGCCCGCGGCGGCCGCCGGCAGCTCCACCTCCGCCAGGTACGCGCGCAGCCGCCCGAAGTCCTCCCGTACGACCCCGAGTTGCTCGGCGGGGTCCGGGTGGTGCGGCGGCGCCACCCGCTCCGGCGGTGCGATCAGCGCGCCCGCGCCGTACAGCCCGGCGACCACCAGCGGCCAGTACGCGCCCGCCACCCCGGCCAGGGTGAGGCCCAGCCCGGCCACCCCGCAAGCGGAGCCCGCCAGGTTCTTCTTCGACTCCAGGTAGCCGAGCACCCGGCCGCTGGCCCTACTGGTAGCCACGGATCTCCTCGAAGGCGCCGGCCAGCGAACCGCCCCCAGCTACCGCTGGGGGGACCCCCGTGCCGGTGGCGTCGAAGAGCCGCCCGCCGGTCAGCTCGGTGATGTGGGTGAGCTCCTTGCGGTCCGAGTCGCCGAACAGCACCGCGAAGACCGGCGTCTGCTTCTGCGCCTCGGGCAGAGCGGCGTAGAAGGAGTCGAAGTGCTTGGCCCCGACGCCCTCGGTGTTCTCGCCGTCCGTCATCAGCACGATCGAGGTGAACGCGTCCGCACCGCCCTTGCCCAGGTGCTGGTACGCCGCCTCCAGGCTGCCGTAGACCGCCGTGCCCCCCTCCGGCTCCAGCGCCTTCACGTCGCCCCGGATCGCGTCCAGGGCCGGCCCCGCGTTGCCGGGCTCGACGATGTGCGTCCGTACCTTCTTCACCTTGGACCCGAACGGCAGCAGGGTCACCTCCTCGCGGTCCCGGAACCGCTGTCCGGTCCCCGACGTTCCGGTGCCCGTCAGATCGGTGAGCGCCGACTTGAGCCGCCCGATGCGGTCCTCCTCGCTCATCGAACCCGAGGTGTCCAGGACGTACACCGTGCGCGAGGGCCGGCGCAGCTCGTTCTCGTACGAGGCCAGCAGGCCGTCGGCGACCGAGAGCGAGCCGGGGAACGGCAGCTCGCGCCGCTTTTCCGCGTCCAGCCCGGCGGCCGGCGCCACCCCGGCCGCGACCGGGCGGCGGAAGGTCTGCTCGGTGATCGCCTTCTGCGCCTCGGGGCCGCGCAGGTAGTCCGTCAGCGCCCGCCCCGCGTCGCGGGCCCCGGCCGGGGCCGAGGTCAGCAGGGTCAGCGGGTAGCCGGCGGTGACCACGCCGTCGCGCGGCCGGATCACCGTCAGCGGGGCCTTCGCGTCCTTCGCGTCCTTCGCGTCCCGGTTCATGGACAGCAGCACCGACTCGTAGTTCACCAGCGCGTCCACGTCCCCGCGCTTGCCGTACGCGGTCGCCAGCCAGCCGGATGACCCCGAGGTCAGCTTCTGCCCGGCGAAGAACTCCTTCAGCTTGGGCCGGGCCGTCTTCACGTCGGCGTCGCTCAGCGCAGCCTGCGCGCCCGACAGTCCCGACGCCACCGAGACCAGGGCGGAGAAACCGGAGTTGGAGCGCACCGGGTCGGTCATCCCGTACGTCAGCTTCCCGCCGGCCACCGCCTCGTGCACCGCCGACCAGGTCACCTCGCCGGGCTTCCAGCCGAGCCGGGCGAGCGCCTCCGGCTTCACGCCGATGGCCACCGGCGAGGACATCACCGGGGTCTCGCTGGACAGCTTCCCGGCGGCCTCGGGCCGCAGCCGCAGGTAGTCGTTGGAGGACAGCCAGATCGCGTCGTACTTGCCGTCGGCCTTCCCCGAGGCGATCTGCTCGACCGCGTCGAGCGTCCCGGACGCGGTCAGCTCGACGGTGACCCCGGTGGCCGCCTTCGCGGCCTTCAGCACGGCCTCCATGTCGGCGAGCTCACTGGACGCCAACACCCGCAGGGTGCCCTCCTTGTACACGGACTTCTCGGGCTTGGCCGCGCCTTCGGCGGTACAGGCGGTCACTGCAACGAGAACGATCAGCGCACCGATCCAGCCTCGCCGGCGGCCCCTTCCAGCCTCGCCGGCGATGGAGGCGCGGGTCCGGGCGGAGCCCGGCTGCCCCGCGCAGGCGGTGTGCCCGCCGGTCCACCGCCTCACTGGGCTCCTCCTTCGAGCGCGCTCGAAGTCCGCGTCCGCGCAAGGTACGCCGAGGCGGTCCGCAGCTCCCCGGCCAGCGACTCCACCGTCGCGGCCATGTTCTCCGTGGCCTGCACCTTGAAGGTGTCGATCGCGTCGAGCGTCTTGTAGATCTGCGCGAAGGCCGTCCGCAGCGTCTCCGCCCCCACCGCCGGATCGGCCGCGATCCGCTGGATCTCGCCGCTCTGCGTGGACAGCATCTCCGCATTGCCCCGGATCAGGTCCTCGGTGGTGCCCCTCAGGGCGTTGACCTGCTCGACCACCTTGCGCTGGTTGTCGAGCGCCGAGGCCAGCATCACGGCGATCCGCAGGGCCGAGACGGTGGTGGTGGCGGCCCGGTCGACGCCCTTGATGAGCTCGTCGTTGTTGCGCCGGACCACGTCCATCGCCAGGTAGCCCTGGGCGCAGACGGCCAGCTGTGTCAGCAGGTCCTGGTGCTTCTGCCGGACCGGGAAGAGCACGTCCGCGCGCATCGCGTCGGCGGCCCCCGGATCGGTGTGCTGCGCCTCGGCGACCCGCTGCTCGACGGCCGCGTCCAGGGCCTCGGTGAGGACCGCGTACTCCTGGAGCTTGCCCATGGTCTCCCACAGGCGCGAGCGCTCGGTGTGCAGGGCCGCGTTGTCGCGGCGCAGTTCGTCCTGGCCGCTGCGCAGCGAGCCCACGATCTTGTTGAGGACGGCCTGCGAGGAGGCGTACTTCGCCACGTGGTCGCGGAACCTGTTGCCGCCCGGCAGCTTCGCGAGCAGCTTGCGGGCCCCCTTGGCCGGCGTGTCCCGCGGGTCGAGGTCCTCGACGGTGCGGCGCAGTTCGACGAGGGAGCCGGCGACGCGGCCCTGGGCGTCGCCGGCGCCGTCGGAGCCGAGGGAGCGTACGGTCCGCTCCAGCATCCGGTTGGACTGCTGGGCGGCGCTGCGGATGTCGGCGGAGCCGAGTGCGGCGATCTCGCCGATGCGCTGGGCGAACTCGGGGGAGCGGGCGTCGATGGCGGCGAGCGAGCCGACGTACTCCCCGGCCCGGCGGGCCATCTCGTCGCGGACGCCGTCCTGGAGCGGGACCAGTCCGGCGGCCTGCTCCTTGCGGACGGGAGCGACGGGATCCGGCGCGCTGAGGACCAGCGGGGTGTCCTCGGGTGGTGTCAGTGTCATGGTGTGTCCCCCTGGCCCTTGGCGCGCTGGGCGAGCGTCATCAGGATCTTGACGGTGGGTGTGCCGACCTGGCGGATGCCGGTCAGACCCGCGTTGAGGTGGGCGGTGTGCGGGGCGGTCGCGGCGGTGAACTCGGCGACGCCGTCCTGCGGGCGGAAGCCGCGGTGCACGGCGAGTTCGCGCAGCCTCGGATCGGTGGCGAGGAGGGTGCCCAGCTCCTTCGCCTTCTCGTTCAGCGGGACGAAGGTGTGCGCCGTGTTCACGGTGGTGTCCGGGTAGAGGACCACCATGTCGCCGGGGTCCTGGTTCTGCAGCAGCAGGGCGGCCACCTGGGACTCGTACACCAGGATCAGCGGTTCGCCGCTGCCGCTGATGAAGGCCCGGAAGGGGTCGTCGGTGCTCTGTTCGAGGGCCCCCTGGACGGAGATCAGCTTGCGCATCAGGGGTGCGGTGCGCGCGATGGCGGCGTCGTCGGCGACCACGCTGTTGCCGTTCGCGACGTTGGAGGTGGCGGCCAGGAAGAGGGCGCCGGAGTTGGAGGAGGCCGGGTCGGTGGTCTTGATGAACACCGTGCCGGTCAGCTCCGCGTGGGCGGAGGAGCCGGACAGCTGCTGCCAGGTGCGGTCCTCGCCGGCGGCCTTGAGGAAGGGGCCCATGAGCAGGGTCCCGGAGCTCTTGCCGCTCATCTGGGCGAGGCCGTTGTCGGCCAGTACCCGGGCGGCGCCCGGTCGGGCGATGACGACGAGCGGGGAGTAGAAGGGCTTGGTCTCCTGGGCCCCCTTGACCCCGGCGGCCGCCGCGACCTCCTTGGCGGGTTCACTGCTGCTGGGGAAGGCGAAGTCGAAGTCCTTGAGGGCGAGTTGGTCCATCGCCCAGGAGCCCGAGGTCTCCGTCTTCACGGTGTAGCCCTTGGCTGCAAGGGCCTTGACGACGTCGGGGTCGCGGAAGAATTCGGACTTCTCCGAGCCGATGACGCCACGCACGGTCTTCGTTGCCGTGGTTTCTGGGTGATCCTGCCCCTGGAAGGCGACGACGTAGAGCACGCCGCCGATCAGGAGGAGGCCCAGGACGATTCCTAGGATGCGTCTCACGGGTGCAGCGTGCTCGCGGAAACCCACATTCCGCGCGGAGTTGAATGAACGTCAGGTGTCCAGGCGGTCCCACTTCGAAATGCTGTGTGAGCCCGCGGGTGCTGGTGGGAGGGGCGGCGGCCCGGGAGGATCGGGGCATGGGCGTGAGCGCGTTGAAGTGGCAGGGCTGGCTGGTCGGCCTGGTGACACTGGCCGGATTGCTGGTGTTCGCCCCGCTGGGCCTGTACGTGTGGGCGAGCGGCGGCGGACCGCAGGATGCGCCGCCCCGGGCGGCGGTGGAGGACGTTCGGGTCATCGGGTGCCGCATCGATCCGGCCAGCCGGCGCGTGGTGGCCGCGGTGCAGGCGGCGGGGCGGGCCGAGGGTGCGGGCGCGTACGTCGTCACGGTGGAGTTCCGCGACGGCGCTGAACCGGACCCGGGCCGGCGGGCCGCCCAGGCGCTGGTGAAGATCCCGGGCGTGGTCCCGGGCGCGACCGAGTACGGGGAGGCGGTCGGCCCGGTGTGGCCGGTGGCGACGGTGCCCTGGTGCGGGGTGGCCGGCGCGGAGTTCGCGCGGACCCCGTAGGGGCGTGTCGCCACCGGTCCTCACGGCGGGCCGGCGGGCCGGCGGGCCGGCGAGCGCTGTGGCGCGCTCAGCCGTTGCTGTTGACCTTGATGACGACGGTGCTGCACACCTTGTCGGCGAAGGTCTGCTTCTTGGCGTCCCACAGCGGCCACAGCCAGCCGACGTAGCAGGAGAAGCTGTCGAGGGCGTGCGCCAGCTTGCGGACGAAGGCCATGCCGAAGCCGAGCGTGCGGCCGTCGGCCTCGCGGTGCAGGCTGATGCCGACGATCTTCTTGCCCATCGACTGGCCGGTCTTGCCCTCCTTGTAGAGCTGGAAGAAGGACATGCCGATCGCGTACAGCACGCCGATGAGGAAGGGGACGCCGGGCTCGTCCGGGTTGTCGCTGGTGGCGAGGTCGATGAAGCCCAGCGCGTACATCGGGCCGGCGATGATCAGGCCGTCGAGCAGGGACGCACCCACGCGCAGACCCCAGTGGGCCAGCGGCGGCATGCCCGTGCCCGGCATGCCCGGCATCCCGGGCGGCGGGTACGCGCCGTACGGCGGCGGCGGGGTCTGCTGCTGCGGGTAGCCGTACTGCGGGACCGCGCCCTGCGGCGGCTGCTGCGGGTAGCCGTACTGCGGGGGCACGCCCTGGGGGGCCTGCTGCGGGTAGCCGGGCTGGCCCTGCGGGGGCTGCTGGCCGTAGGGGTTGTTCGGGTCGCCGAAGCTCATGGCGCTATCTCTCCAGGGTGCTGAAAGGGGGGACGAAGCGGCCTGGAGGAGATGGATCGTGTGAGCGGCCTCCCCCGTGCTGCCGCGATCTTTCGGCCACCATCGTGTTCGGAGCGCCGGGTTCTGTCCAATTCGCTGCCCGTGCCGAGGGCCGCGAAGGGGAGGGGAGAGGGCCGCGGGAGAGCCGCGGTAAAGCCGTGGGGGGCCGCAACGGGCCGCGGGGGAACGGCCGTAGGGCAACGGGCCGCGGCGGAACGGCCCGTAGGAGGTATGGCGCCCGGTCCGGAGCCTCCGCGGCCCCGGACCGGGGCCGTCTAGAGGGCGCCGGCCAGGTCCAGGGACTTCAGGGCGGCGGTGTGCGCGTCCATGCGCTCGGCGGCGAGGATCGCGACGGTGGTGTCGGCGCGGGACGCGGCGACGACGAGCGCGCGGGCGGCGAGGTCGTGCGCGCGCTGGTGCAGCGCGGCCAGGTCTCCGGCGGGGCGCTGCGGCGCCCGGGCGGGCTGGGATCCGCGCAGCCGTGTGACCTGGGCGGCGATCTCGGCGGCGGCCTCGTCGAGCCCGAGCTCGTCGGTGACGGCGAGGAGGGCCGCGAGGTGGCCGCCGAGCTGGATGTCCAGCGCTTCGCCGCGGCTGCTGTGGGGGTAGTCGGCGCGGTTGTCACCCATGAGGTGGACGACCGGCTTCGTGCGGATCGGCTCGTACATGAGGTGGCCTCCTGCGTGGTCAGGAGACCATCCTACATTGGATTGGTTCTAAAGTTGAGCTGGATCCTGTTTTTGGTCGTGCGGGCCCCGCCGGGCGTCCGCCGGCGAGGCCTCTCCGCGCGTCTACAGCTGGCTGTATCCGTCGAGGAAGTTCCCGATCCGCGTCACGGCGTCGGCCAGGTCCTTGGTGTTCGGCAGGGTCACGATCCGGAAGTGGTCGGGCTCGGGCCAGTTGAAGCCGGTGCCGTGCACCACCATGATCTTCTCGGCCCGCAGCAGGTCGAGGACCATCTGCCGGTCGTCCTTGATCTTGTAGACGGACGGGTCCAGCCGGGGGAAGGCGTACAGCGCGCCCTTCGGCTTCACGCAGGTGACGCCCGGGATCTGGGTGAGCAGGTCGTACGCGACGTTGCGCTGCTCCAGGATCCGTCCGCCGGGCAGGACCAGGTCCTCGATCGACTGCCGGCCGCCGAGCGCGGTGGCCACGGCGTACTGCGAGGGCATGTTGGCGCACAGGCGCATGTTCGCCAGGACCGTGAGGCCCTCGATGTAGGAGGAGGCGTGCTTCTTCGGACCGCAGACGGCCATCCAGCCGGCCCGGTAGCCGGCGACGCGGTAGTTCTTCGAGAGCCCGTTGAAGGTCAGCGTCAGCAGGTCCGGGGCGATGGCGGCGGTGTTGAAGTGCTTCGCGCCGTCGTAGAGGATCCGGTCGTAGATCTCGTCCGAGCAGACGATGAGGTTGTGGCGGCGCGCGATGTCCGTCAGCCCGCGCAGCATCGCCTCGTCGTAGACGGCGCCGGTCGGGTTGTTCGGGTTGATGATCACGATCGCCCGGGTGCGGTCGGTGACCTTGCGCTCGATGTCCGCGAGATCGGGCATCCAGTCGGCCTGCTCGTCGCAGCGGTAGTGCACGGCCGTGCCGCCGGCGAGGGAGACGGAAGCGGTCCACAGCGGGTAGTCCGGTGCGGGGACCAGAACCTCGTCGCCGTCGTCGAGCAGGGCCTGCATCGACATCTGGATCAGCTCGGAGACGCCGTTGCCGAGGTAGATGTCCTCGACGTCCAGGTCGATGCCCTTGGTCTGGTAGTGCTGCATGACCGCGCGCCGCGCGGACAGGAGCCCCTTCGCGTCACCGTAGCCGTGGGCGCTGCCCAGGTTGCGGAGCATGTCCTCAAGGATCTCCGGCGGGCACTCGAAGCCGAAGGCCGCGGGGTTGCCGGTGTTGAGCTTGAGGATGCGATGACCTGCTGCTTCGAGCCGCATCGCCTCTTCGAGCACGGGGCCGCGGATCTCGTAGCAGACATTGGCGAGTTTGGTTGACTGGATCACCTGCATGACGGGAGCTTACGGGCCCGGGTGCGGGCTTGGCGCGTCTTTTCGAAGAGAGCTCGAAGGGTGAAATGTCCCATTTCGGGCAATGGGTGGGTGGTGGCGCGATCCCCCCTTGGAATCCGGGGCCGGGCCGCCGTTCCGGCCTGCGGAATGGGTGGGGCCGGGGCGCGCGGGAAGTTTCTTCTGTTGTGCTCGTCACCATGTGGGGCTCAAGGGACTCGGGGGGCTCGGGGTGACTGAGTACGCCGCATGAGTACGCGCACTCATGCGGCCGGGCGGGCCCGCCGTGGAAGCTGGGTGCATGAACCAGGGCGAGTGGAAGCCGGCGGACCACCGGCGCGGCGTGGAACGCGTGGGCACGGTGATCGTGGCTGCCGCGGGCGCCCTCATGGCGGCAGGGGCGATCTTCTTGGGGCTGCACCTGCTGCCGTACCTGTACGGCGGCAACTGAGGGGCGCGAGGCAGTGGAGTTCACAGTCGGAGACATGGCGATCACCACGGTCGGCACGGACGGCGACGACCGGGCGATCGAGTTCCTGGTCAGGCCGGAAGGGGCCGTGGAGGAAGGGCACTTCGCGATCTTCCGTGAACACGATCAGGACTGGGAGGCGGCCCGCCTCAGCATCGACCCGCAGTCGGGCAGCGTCCCGGTGGCGGCGGTGGCCTGGGCGGTGGAGTTCGCCCGCGAGTACCTCTGAGGCGGGGCGGCCCGCAGCGGGGCGGAATCGGCGGGGCGGAATCGGCGGGGGTGCTCCGACGGGCCACGGCGCGCCTGGCCGGGTTCGGCTCGTCCTCGTTGTCAGTGGTCCCGCTTAGCGTGGGGGCATGAAGCCGCTCAGGATCATCGCCGGAGATGCGACAAGTCCCCAGGCCAAGGGGCCCAAAGTCATCGCCCATGTCTGCAATGACCTCGGCGGGTGGGGGAAGGGCTTCGTGGTGGCCGTTTCGAAGCGCTGGCCCGAGCCCGAGGCCGCGTACCGGACCTGGCACCGGGGGCGGAGCGGGAACGACTTCGGGCTGGGCGCCGTGCAGGTGGTGCGGGTCCAGCCCGATGTGTGGGTGGCCAACATGGTCGGCCAGCGCGGGATACGCACCGGCAGCGGGGGGCCGCCGATCCGCTACGACGCCGTGGAGCGCTGCCTCGCCGCGCTGGCCGGGCACGCCGTCGAGCTGGGGGCCAGTGTCCACATGCCGAGGATCGGGTGCGGACTCGCGGGCGGCACCTGGTCGCGCATCGAGCCGCTGATCACCGCGGCGTTGTGCGCGCGCGACGTGGAAGTGACCGTCTACGACCATGGATGAGCCGTCCTCGACCTCGCCCTGGCAGGACCACGAGCCGCCGTACGGGGAGCCGGTGCCCCGCAAGCCGCTGCACGGAGACCTCCTCGCGGCGAAGGCGCTGGTCTACGACCCGTGCGGGTTCGCGTGTTCGCGGCCGGTCCCGGAGGCGGAGAGCGCCGAGTACGGAGCGCACTCCTTCACGCTCGACGGCCTCTTCGTCCGGTTCCGTGTCGCCAGGACGACCCCGGCGAAGGCCGGCCAGTTCGTCACGGTGTGGAAGCGTTCCCCCGGCGGGCCGATCCGGCCCTTCGACGTGCAGGACCCCGTCGACCTCGTCGTCGTCAGCTCCCGGGACGCCGACGGCTTCGGGCAGTTCGTCTTTCCCCGGGACGTGCTCCGCAGGCGGGGCGTCTTCTCCGTGGACGGGGCCGGCGGCAAACGCGCCTTCCGCGTCTACCCGCCGTGGGTCGCGGTGGAGAGCCGCCAGGCCCGCGGGACGCAGGCGTGGCAGGCCGACCACTTCCTGCCGCTCAGCGAGGACGGCGGGGTCGACACCGCCCGCTGCCGCGCGCTCTATCACCCGTAGGCCCTGGTGGCGGCGCCGAGTCCGAGCGGCGCGGCCGTGGCACGATCGCGCCATGCAGTACCGGTACGCCACCGAGGCCGACGCGCCCGCCCTGGCCGAGCTCTTCGCCGCCAACCACCACGACGCCCTGACGGAGCGGCAGCGGGCGGAGCAGGGGTTCGTGCAGGGCCGCCTCGACGCCGGGGTCCTGCGCGCGATGGCCGGGGCGCGGGAGCTGCTGGTCGCGGACGACGGCGGTCGGATCGCCGGGCTCCTCGCCCTGTCCGTGCCCACGGCCGCCGCCGACCCGTCGCCGCCGGTCGCGGGCCTGCTCCAGGCGCAGGACGCCCTGGAGTGGGAGGGGCGCCCGCTGGGCGAGGTGCGGTGGATGCTCTACGGGCCGGTCGTGGTCGATGCCGCGTACCGGGGCCGCGGCGTGGCCCGGGCGCTGTTCACCATGGCCGTCGCGGCCGCGTCGGAGCGCGCCGACGCGGTGGTGGCCTTCATCGAAGCCGGGAACGTGCCGTCGTGGAGGGTGCACGTCGACGGCTTCGGCATGATCCCGCTCGGCGACTACGTCGTGGGCGGGCGCACGTACAGCGCGGTCGCCGCGCCGACCACCTAGCGGCGTTCCGTCCCGGTCCCGGTCCCCGTCCCCTGCTGCCCGCGCCCGCGCCCGCGGAGCGGCCGGGCCGGGCCGTACGCCCACGACACGCTCTAGGGGCGCTCCAGGATCACCAGGGGGATCTCGCGGGGGCGGGCGGCCGCCTGGTCGTCCTCGAAGAGGGGCCACAGGGCCGTCATCATGTCCCAGTACGTCTCCCGCTCCGCGCGCGTGGCCGTGCGTGCGGACGCCTTGAAGGAGGCGGAGCCGACCTGGAGGCGGACCTCCGGGTGGGCGGTGAGGTTGTCGTACCAGCGGGGGTGGTCCGGGGCGCCGTAGGCGGCGGCCAGGACGATGAAGCGGCCCGCGTCCTCGCCGTAGATCAGCGGGGTGCGGACCGTGCGGCCGGTGGAGCGGTCGACCGTGGTGAGCAGGAGGGTGGGGACTCCGTGCCAGAGGTGCCCGTCGGCGCCCGCGGTGGTCACGTACGAGCGGACGTGGTCGAGCCGTGGGCCGGGGCGCGGGTCCGTGGGGTGGTCCCAGTCGACGTCGAGTGCGTGCATTTACCTGTCCTTAGGGTTGTGTCCCCCTGGCGGCTAACGAGCATGAACGATTCTGGATGCGCACGACCCGTAGCGCACCTCCTCAGGTCTGGACCAAGCTCGTGGCATGGATCTGGAGCTGAGGCACCTCAAGATCGTCAGGGCCGTCGCCGACGCGGGAAGTCTGACCCGGGCCGCCACCGCCCTCGGTCTCGCACAGCCCGCGCTCAGTACGCAGCTGAAACGGATCGAGCGCGCGCTGGGCGGGGCGCTGTTCGTCCGCGGGCGGGAGGGCGTACGGGCCACCGCGCTCGGGGAGCTCGTGCTGGAACGGGCGCGGGTCCTGCTGCCCGCGGTGTGCGAGCTGCAGGAGGAGGCGCTGAGGTTCGCCCGGCAGGGGCCGCAGGGCTACCGGCTCGGCGGGACGCACGGGCCGCTGCTCGGCGGGCTCGTGGACCGGCTCGCCCACGAGGAACCGGGCGTACCGGTGACCACGTACACCTCCTGGTCCGAGAGGGAGATCGCCGGGAGCGTCGCCGACGGGCGCCTGGACTTCGCGCTCGTCGGGGTCTGCGGGGAGAGCGCGCCGCCCGGGCCGGGGCGTCTGGCCTGGATGGAGGTGGCGCGGGATCCGGTGCACGTGATGCTGGCCGAGGACCATCCGCTGGCCCTGGCTCCGCGCGGGGAGATCGAGCTGGCCGAGCTGGCCGCGGAGGCGTGGACGGACGTACCGGGCGACGGGTGCTTCGGCGACTGCTTCGCCGCGGCGTGTGTGCGGGCCGGTTTCACGCCGGCGTGCGTGTACGAGACCGACACCGCGTCCTGCGTGCACCTCGTGCAGGTGGGGCGGGCGGTCGGGCTGTGCCGGGCCACGTTTCCGGTGACGCCGGGGGTGGTCACGCGGCCGCTGGCCGGGAATCCGCTGGTGTGGCGGCATCTGCTGGGGTGGCATCCCGCGGGGCCGGCGGCGGGGCGGGCGGTGGAGGTGCTGGGGCATGCGGGGGCTGCGCATGCGGAGGCGTTGGTGAGGGCGGCGGGGGCGGGGGCCGTGCCGGTCGCCTGGCCGGCGGTGTAGCGGGTCGTCTGCGGCGCCGTCTCCCAGGGCTCCGCCCCGGACCCCGCGCCTCAAACGCCGGCGGGGCTGGATGATCGGGGCTCCGCCCCGGGCCCCGCGCCTCAAACGCCGGCGGGGCTGGATGATCGGGGCTCCGCCCCGGGCCCCGCGCCTCAAACGCCGGCGGGGCTGGATGATCGGGGCTCCGCCCCGGGCCCCGCGCCTCAAACGCCGGCGGGGCTGGATGATCGGGGCTCCGCCCCGGGCCCCGCGCCTCAATCGCCGGCGGGGCTGGATGATCGGGGCTCCGCCCCGGGCCCCGCGCCTCAATCGCCGGCGGGGCTGGATGATCGGGGCTCCGCCCCCCGCCCCGCGCCTCAAACGCCGGCGAGGCTGGAATGGGCCGGAGGGGCTGGAATGGGCCGGAGGGGCTGGATCGGGGTGCGGGTGGACGCCCCCGGCCTTGGTCGGGGGCGTCTGGGCAGCTTGGGGCGCTGGGCTGCTCAGGGCAGGTAGCGCTCGATGACCTGCGGGCCTTCCTTCTCGATCAGCTTGCGTGCCTTCTCGACCCGCTCCGGAGTCGGGTCGTGGCCGGTCGCCATCACGAGGTCCTCGGGGTCGTACGGCCGTTCCCCGCCCGTGAAGAGCCGGTCCGACCGTGTGGGCTGCTCGTCGGGTTCACTGACCATCGCGTACCTCCTACGGTTTCCCCTGGCCCCATAGTCCGGCCACCGTCCCATGAACGCACTTCGGCCGCCGCGAGGCCGCGGGCATACCACCGGGGGAGGGGCCAACTGGCAGCTCCCACAAGCCGGTTCGGATTTCTACGGTTTCCGCAGACCCCCACCGGAAACCGAGGAGATCCCCCATGCTCAAGCGACACGCCCGCGCGGCGTGTACCGCCCTGGCCGCCGCCGGGCTGCTGCTGGCCGGGACGAGCGGCGCCACCGCCGACTCCGCCCCGCCCGCCCCGGCCCCCGCCTCGGCGGCGACCACCCTGCGCACCGCCGACGCCCCGCCCGAGCTGCTCGCCGCCATGCAGCGCGACCTCGGCCTGACCCGCACGCAGGCCAAGGCGCGACTCGCCCACGAGGCCGAGGCCGGGGCCACCGCCGCCCGGCTCCGGGCCCGGCTCGGCGCCGCCTTCGCCGGGGCCTGGGTGGACGGGGCCGACGCCTCGACCCTCACCGTGGCCACCACCCAGGCCGCCGACACCGCCGCGATACGGGCCACCGGGGCCCGGGCGCAGCTGGTCACCCGCGCCCTGGCCGACCTCGACGGCGCCAGGGCCGCACTGGACCGGGCCGCCGGGCCGACGACCCCGGTCCGCTACGTCGACCCGCGCTCCAACACCCTGGTCGTCGAGGAGACCGAGGCGGGGGCGGCGGCGGCGCTGCTGGCCGCGACCGGCACCGACGCGGCCCTGGTCACGGTGGTCCGCACGGCCGAGGCCCCGCGTCCCCTCCACGACCTGCGGGGCGGGGACGCGTACTACATGAACGGCAGCGGCCGCTGCTCCGTGGGCTTCCCGGTCACCAAGGGGACCACGCACGGCTTCGCCACCGCCGGGCACTGCGGGCGCGCCGGAACCACCACCACCGGCTTCAACCGCGTGGCCCAGGGCACCTTCCAGGCCTCGGTCTTCCCCGGCAACGACATGGCCTGGGTGGCCGCGAACGCCCAGTGGACCGCGACCCCGTACGTGAAGGGCAGCGGGGGTGCGAACGTGCAGGTCACGGGCTCGGTCCTGCAGCCGGTCGGGGCCTCGGTGTGCCGTTCCGGCTCGACCACCGGCTGGCACTGCGGCACGATCCAGCAGCACAACACCAGCGTCACCTACCCCGAGGGCACCATCTCCGGCGTGACCCGTACGACGGTCTGCGCCGAGCCCGGCGACTCGGGGGGCTCCTACATCTCCGGGAGCCAGGCCCAGGGCGTGACCTCGGGCGGTTCCGGCAACTGCTCCAGCGGCGGGACCACCTTCTTCCAGCCGCTGAACCCGATCCTGTCGGCGTACGGACTGACCCTCAAGGTCAGCGGCAGCGACCCGGGCCCCGGTCCCGGCCCCGGCGAGCCCGAGCCGGGCGGCACCTGGAAGGCCGGCACCGTCTACGCGGCCGGCGCGACCGTCACCCACGGCGGCGCGACCTACCGCTGCGTCCAGGGGCACCAGGCCCAGACGGGCTGGGAGCCGCCGAACGTCCCGGCGCTCTGGCAGCGGGTCTGACGGACCCGCGCCAGGCCGGGAACCGGTGCCGTGACTGCCAAGGGGGGAGTCACGGCACCTTCGCGTGCGCGCGGATCACGGGTCACGGGTCACGGGTCACGGCTCGCGGATCACCGGTCAGACGAGGACCGCGGCCAGCGTGCCGAGCGCGCCGAAGACGGTCAGCAGGCCGCAGATCGCGAAGTTCACCGTCCGGTGTTCCCAGAAGACCGCGACGAACTCCCGGATGGTGGCGCTCGGCCAGTAGTACTTCGCCGTGGGAGAGCCCAGCACCTGCCCGTTGACGCCGGTCTTGCGTGCCAGCATCGCGGCCCGGAAGGCGTGGAAGTTGTTGGTGACCACCACGCACCGGTAGGCCGGATCGTGCGCCTCCATGATCTCCCGGCTGAAGCGCATGTTCTCCTCGGTCGTCGTGGAGCGGTCCTCCAGCACGATGTGCTCCACCGGCACGCCCTCCGCGATCAGCCAGTCCGCCATCGCCCGGGCCTCCGCGACCTTCTCGTCCGAACCCTTGCCGCCCGACACCAGCAGCAGCGGCGGCCGGCCGCCCCGGGCCAGCTGGCCCTCGTAGATCTGCTGCCCCTTGCGCAGGCGCGAGGCCAGCAGCGGCGGCACGCGGTCCCCGCCGCTCAGGCCCGAGCCCAGCATGACCACGTGGTCGACGTCGCCGCGCACCTTGATCCGCCCGTAGAGGAAGGCGTAGCCGAGGAAGCAGAAGAAGACGAAGGAGACGTAGCCGGCGACCACGGTGAGGGTTCCGGCGATGCCGCCCAGTACGGGGGAGCCGACCACGCCGACGAGGATCAGCAGCGCGATCAGCGCGAAGATCGCGAGGCCCGCGAGCATCGACAGCAGGTTGGCCGGCCGCAGCCCCTCCTTGCGGACCATGGTCACGCCGTTGCGGACGAGGAAGACGCCCAGTGCCAGGATGCCGAACGCGGGTGAGGCGAAGGCGAGGACGACGACCGTGACGGCCGCCCAGGTGGGCAGCTTGCCCACTTGGAGGAACAGGGCGGAGAACGCGCTGAGGAAGGTCAGCCCCAGGAGCACGGCGTTGCTGAAGCGGCGCCGGTCCTGTCTGACGCTTATGCAGAACGCGAGGAACAGCAGGGCGGCGAGGGCGAAGGCGACCATGCCGCCCATCGTAGGTGCCGGACCTACCGGTGATCGTGGCCGGTTCGGCGCACCGAGCGCCCGGCCAGCACGTCCGTGCGGCGCCCGTCGCGCATGACGAAGCGCCCGTCGATCAGGACGTGCGGGATGCCGGTCGGCAGCGTGCGCGGCTGCTCGTACGTGGACCCGGCCGCGACCGTGCCGGGGTCGAAGAGGACGAGGTCGGCGCGGTGGCCCACGCGGACCAGGCCCCGGTCGGGCAGGCGCAGCCGCGCCGCGGGCCGGCCGGCCAGGTGCGCCACGCACTCCTCCAGGGAGAGCAGGCCGAGTTCGCGGACGTAGTGGCCGAGGTAGTGCGGGAAGGTGCCGTAGGCGCGCGGGTGCGGCTTGGCGCCCTGGAGGATGCCGTCGGAGCCGCCGGTGTGGACGGGGTGGCGCATGATCGCCCGGACGTTCTCCTCGTGGCCGACGTGCTGGAGGACGGTCGGTGCGAGGCGGTCGTCCAGCAGGAGCCGCCGGGCGGTCTCCCAGCCGTCCAGGCGCGTGCCGACGTACGCGCCGAGGGCGGGATCGGCGACGCCCGAGATCTCGACCGTCGACCAGTCGACCGGGACCCCGTGGCAGCCGTCGGCGCCCTCGACCTCCAGCGCATGGCGGATCCGCCCGGCCTGGGCGTCGTCGCGCAGCCGGGCCAGGACCGCCTCCGGGCCGCCCTCGTTCGCCCAGCTGGGCAGCAGTGCGACGAGGGTGGTGCAGCCGGGGGTGTACGGGTAGCTGTCGAGGGTGATGTCGGCGCCCTCCGCCAGGGCCGCGTCGAGGAGGGCGAGCAACTCGGGGGCCCGGCCCTCGTTCTCGCCGAAGTTCATGGTGGCGTGCGCGAGGTGCAGGGCGCAGCCGGCCTCCCGGGTCAGCGCGACCATCTCGGCGTAGGCGGCGAGCGCGCCGTGGCCGTACGAGCGGTGGTGCGGGCAGTAGTAGCCGCCGTACTCCGCCACCACCCGGCAGAGCTCGGTCAGTTCGGCGCCGGAGGCGTACATGCCGGGGGTGTACGTGAGCCCGGAGGACATCCCGACGGCGCCCTGGGCCAGGCCGTCGGCGACGAGCTGCCGCATCCGGGCCAGCTCGGCCGCGGTCGCCGGGCGGTCGTCCCAGCCGAGGGCGAGGGCGCGGACCGTGCCCTGGGGGACGAGGTAGGCGGCGTTGACGGCGCAGCCCTGACCGCCGTGGGCGCCGTCCAGCCGGTCGAGGTACTCGCTGACCGTGCGCCAGTCGAAGTCGACGTCGTCGCCCGGGCCGTTCCAGCCGGCGATCGCGGCCCGCACCCCGGCGAGGGTCCGGTCGTCGGCCGGCGCGTACGACAGGCCGTCCTGGCCGAGGACTTCGAGGGTCACGCCCTGGGCGGCCTTCGCACTGTGGTCCGGGTCGCGGAGCAGGGCGAGGTCGCTGTGGGCGTGCATGTCGACGAAGCCGGGGGCCAGGGCGAGGCCGTGCGCGTCGAGGGTGCGGCGGCCGCCCGGGAGCGAGCCGATCTCGGCGATCCGTCCCTCGTGGACGCCGACGTCGGCGGTGTACGAGGGCCCGCCCGTCCCGTCGACGACGCGGGCCCCCCGGATGACCAGGTCCACCGGTCCGCTCTCAGAAGAAGGTGCGGACGTAGTCGGTGACGGTGCCGTCGGCCTCCACGACCGGGATCAGCGGCCACTTCTCGAAGATCGTGCAGGGGTGGGACATGCCGAGGGCCACCCAGTCGCCGACCTGGACGTCGTCGGCCGAGTCGGTCTCCAGCCAGGCGTGCTGGTCGGACAGCCTGACCACGCGGACGCCGGTGGCGGGGCGCTCGTCGCCGGTGAGCGCGTCGCGGACCAGTTCGGCCTCGGGCAGGCCCAGGTCGTAGGCGATGTCGCGCTTGCCGGCGTTGACGAAGGCCTGGGTGGGGGAGGGGCGCGAGACGACCTGCGTCCACAGGCGGAACGCGGGGCGCAGGACGCCCTCTTCGGGGTGGCGGTTGAAGGGGGTGAGGCGGGTATACCAGCCGTGGTCGTGGGAGACGTACGCGCCCGAGCGCAGCAGCTTGAGGGTGGGGCGGGAGAGCTCCGGCAGCTCGGCGAAGACGTCGGCGACGGCGTCGAACCAGGCCGAGCCGCCCGCGCTGACGACGATCTCCTCCAGGTCCGCGGCGAACCGGCCCGCCTTGTCGAACTCGACGGCGAGGGCGGTGAGCCGGCGCAGGTACGCGTGGACGCGGGCCGGGTCGGCGTCCGGGACCTCGGCCTCGTAGCCGCCCATGCCGACGAGGCGCAGGGTCGCGGTGGCGGCGACCGCGTCGGCGACGGCGCGGCAGTCGTCGTCGCTGCGGGCCCCGGTACGGGCTCCCTCGCCGGCGCCGAGCTCGACGACGACGTCGATGCGCACAGGCCGGCCCTGCAGGGCCCGGTCCATGAGCTGAACTCCGCGCACGGAGTCGACGTAGCAGACGAAGCGGAAGCCGGGGTCGGCGGCGAGCTCGTCGGCGACCCAGCGCAGGGCGGCGGGATCGACGAGCTCGTTGGCGAGGAAGATCCGCTGGATCCCGAAGGCGCGGTAGACGCGGGCCTGGTGGGGGACGGCGGCGGTGATGCCCCACGCGCCGTGGTCCAGCTGGCGGCGGAAGAGCTGCGGGGACATGCAGGTCTTGCCGTGCGGGGCGAAGGCGAGGTCGTGGCGGGCGGCGTAGGTGCCGAGGGCGGCGAGGTTGTGCTCCAGCGCGTCCGCGTCGAGGGTCAGGACGGGGGTGGTGAACCCGCCGCCGTACAGGTCCCGCCGCTCGGCGGCGAGCTGCCCGACGGTGAGGCCGCGGGTCTGGGCGTCCGGGGGCAGTCCCTTGAACCGGTGGTCGACCGGCTCGTCGGCGAGGTCCTTGACGGGGTCGCTGGCCATGCGGGTGCCTCCGGGGTTGCGTGGTGTGCAACGGTCATTGCGTATGCCGCTGCGTGCTGTCTAACATCCCGGGTGACGGGGGGTCAACGCCGCGGCCCCGCCTCAAACGCCGGAAGATCCAGCCCCGCCGGCGTTTGAGGCGCGGGGTCTGGGGCGGAGCCCCGGCAGCGGCGCGGCACCGGGGACGACGAGGGGGGCACGGGATGAGCCAGTCCGTGGAGCGGGCGCTCGCGGTGCTGCCGCTGCTCGCGAAGGGCGCCGCCGGCCTCGGCGCGGTCGCGGACGAGCTCGGCGTCCACAAGAGCACCGCCCTGCGCCTGCTCCGCACACTGGACGCGCACGGCTTCGTCTACCGCCAGTCCGACGGCCGCTACCGCCTCGGTGCCCAGCTCTTCGCCCTCGCCGCCGAGGCCATCGAGAACCTGGACGTCCGGGAGGTCGCGCACCCCCACCTCGCCGAGCTGAACGCGGCCACCGGTCACACCGTGCACCTCGCCCTGCACCAGGACGACGAGGTCGTGTACGTCGACAAGGTCGACAGCCGCTACCCGGTCCGCATGTACTCCCGCATCGGCAGGCCCGTGCCCCTCACCGTCGCCGCCGTCGCCAAGCTGCTCCTCGCCGACCTCCCCGAGGCAGAGCGCCGGGCCCTCGCCGACCGGATCGAGTACCCCCGCTACACCGCCCGCTCCACCCCGGACGCCGCGGCCTTCCTGCGCGAACTGGACCTCGTACGGGAGCAGGGCTGGGCCACCGACCTCGGCGGGCACGAGGAGTCGATCAACTGCCTCGGCGCGCCCGTGCACGGGCCGGACGGGCGGGTCGTCGCCGCGCTGTCCGTGTCCGCGCCCGGTGTGGTCCTCTCCGCCGAGAAACTTCTCGCACTGCTGCCGCAGGTCCTCCGTACCGCCGACGCCATCAGCCGGGACTATTCAGGAAGCCAGGACAGAACGTGACCGCAAGCACCGGGAAGACCGCCGTCACCCCCGACACCCACACCACCCCGCCCGCGCGCTTCTCGCACGGCGTGCGCAAGGGGAACATCCTCCAGGTCGCCGGCCAGGTCGGCTTCCTCCCGCACGTGGAGGGGCAGCCGCCCACCCCCGCCGGGCCGACGCTGCGCGAGCAGACCCTGCAGACGCTGGAGAACGTCCGGTCCGTCCTGGAGGCCGGGGGCGCGGGCTGGGACGACGTGATGATGATCCGCGTCTACCTCACGGACACCGCGCACTTCGCCGAGATGAACGGCATCTACAACACCTACTTCGAGGAGCAGGGCCTGAAGGAGGCTCCCGCCGCCCGCACGACCGTGTACGTCGGGCTGCCGGCCGGGCTGCTGATCGAGATCGACGCCCTCGCCGTCCTGGGCTGAGCCGACGGGAGCGCCGCCTGCCCCGCCTGCCGGGCCTGCCGGGCCCGCCGGGCCCGCCGGGCCTGCAGGGCCCGCGGCGCCCCGCCGGGCATGCGGGCGGGGCGCCCCCCTGGCGGCGGGGCGCCCCCTTCACACGTGCGCTACGAGCAGTACTGGGCTTCCTTGCCGATCGAGCGGTACATGCAGTCCGCGTTCTCCAGCAGCTGGAGCACCGCGTCCTTGTTGCGCGCGGTCTCGCGGTCGATCACCTCGTCCGGCGGGTAGAAGCCGCCCCCGCCGCTCTCCGGGTACATCTCGAAGGTGTAGGCGAAGATCTTCTGGTTGCCCCACAGCCAGTCGTCGATCGTTCCGTCGGTGATGTACAGGTCGCTCGACTGCTCCGGCGTGTAGCCGTTGCTCGACGCCATGTTGGTGCCGATCTTCTTGTACGCGGCGAGGTCGTCGGCGGTCAGGCCCGGGGCGGTGTCGTTGTAGGTGTAGCCGAAGGGCCACAGCACGAGCTCGCTGTACGTGTGGAAGTCGATGGCGGCCTTGATCTGCTGCTTGCCGCCGACCACCCGGCTGCGGACGAAGTCCGAGACGGCCTTCACCTCGGGCGAGGACTCGGCGGCCGGGCCGCGGTAGGTCTCGGAGCTCTTGCTGCTGCTGGAGCCGCCGCAGCAGCCCCACTTGTAGCCCCAGTTCCGGTTCTCGTCCGTACCGACGTAGGAGGATCCGGCGTTCGGCTGGCGGTTCTTGCGCCAGGAGCGGTAGCGGCCGGTGGCGATGTCGTACTCGCCGCCGTCCGGGTTGAGGTCCGGGACGATCCAGATCTCGCGGCCGTTGACCGCGTTGGTGACCCGGGCGTCGGTGCCGTGCTTGGAGGTGAACTCCTTGAGCAGGTACAGGGCCATCTCGACGGTCAGGTGCTCGCGCGCGTGCTGGTGGGCGGTGAAGAGCACCTCGGGCTCGGCCTCGTCCGTCGCGACGTTGTCGCTGATCTTGATGGCGAAGAGGTCCCGGCCCTCGTAGGACTTTCCGATCACCCGCTTGCTCGCGATCGAGGGGTACTGGGCGACGAGCTGGTTGATCTCCGCGGTCGCCTCGGCGTAGTTGTGGTACTTCGAGTCCGCCGAGGGGAAGTCCATCGGGCTCGCCGCCATGCCGGGCAGCGAGCGGTCTGGGGGCCCGGGCAGGGCGGTCAGCTTGTAGCCGAGCGCCTTCAGCTGCCTGGCCTGCAGGGTGTCGGCGCTGACCACGACCGTGTGGTCGTCCACCTCGTCGATCGAGACGCCCGTGCGGAGCAGGGCGGTGCGGTCCGCGGCGGTGGAGGGACCGTGGATCCGGTACTGGACGATGGCCTCGTCCTGGGTGGCGGTGGACGGCGTGGGCGGTGGTGACGCCGTGGCGCTCATGCCGTAGGCGGGTGCGCCCAGCGCGAGCGCCAGCAGGGCCGCCGTGAGGGTGACCCTTCGGCGGGTATGGAGCCGCATGCGTTCTCCTGGGTGGGGAGTGTGGGGGTAGCCGTGCGGACGCGCTCAGCGTCCTCTGGTGGCATGTCCCGGTCAAGAACCTGAGGTGTCGGGCCGAACCGATCCGGCCACCCCCACACGTACCGCTTACGGGAGTCCGTGGACCTTGGGACCCACCGAGTTCGACCAAGTACTACCCGCCTTGGCGTCCCAGTTGGTGGACCAGGTCATCGCGCCGCGTAGCCCCGGGTAGGTCTTCGACGGCTTGAAGGATCCGCAGTTCGTGCCCCTGGCCAGGCAGTCCAGGGCGTTGTTCACGATGGCCGGCGAGACGTAGCCGCTGCCCGCGCCGCTCGGGGAGGCCGGGACGCCGATGCCCACCTGGGAGGCGTCGAGGCCGCCCTCCAGCTGGATGCAGGCGAGTGCGGTGAGGAAGTCCACCGAGCCCTGGGAGTAGACCTTGCCGTCGCAGCCGTTCATCGAGCCGCTGTTGTAGTACTGCATGTTGACGACGGTGAGGATGTCCTTGATGTTGAGCGCCGTCTTGAAGTAGCCGCCCTGCGTGGACTGCATGTCGATCGTCTGCGGGGCCATGGTGATGACCAGCGACGGGCCCGCCTTCGCGGACAGCGAGCGCAGCGCCTGGGTCATGTAGGTGGGGTTGAGGCCGTTCTCCAGGTCGATGTCGATGCCGGTGAAGCCGTACTCCTGCATCAGGGCGTACGCCGAGTTCGCGAGGTTGTTCGCGGAGGCGGAGTCGTTGACCGTGATGGTCCCCTTCTCGCCGCCGACGGAGAGGATGACCGACTTGCCGGCCGCCTTCTTCGCCGCGATGTCGGCCTTGAACTGGGCGACGGTGTAACCGCCCAGGCCGGCCGAGTCGAGGTTGAAGGTGATGGCGCCGGGCGTGGTGGTGGCGTCGGCGAAGGAGACGGCGATGATGTCGTACTGCGCGGAGACGTCGGAGATCTTCTGGACGGTCGCGCCGTTGTTGAAGTTCTGCCAGTAGCCGGTCAGGGCGTGCTTGGGGACGGCCGGGTCGGGATTCGGGTTGCCGCCGCCGGTGGTCGTGCCCGTGACCGCCGCCGAGCGGGGGCCTTCGCCCGCCGCGTTGTACGCGCTCACCTGGAAGGAGTACGAGGTGGCGGCGGCGAGTCCGGTGATCTGCGCGGAGGCCCCGGACGCGGTCTGGACCCGGGCGCCGTCCTGATACACGTAATAGCCGGTGGCTCCGCTGACCGCGTTCCACGAAAGGGTGAGGCCGTTCGCGCTCTGGCCGGAAACGGCGGTCCCGCCCGGCGCGCCGGGGATCGACGGGCCGGGGTCGGTGCCGCCTCCGCCGTCCGGGCCGAAGACGCTGAACTCGTCGACGACGTAGGCCGGCTGTCCGTACCAGCCGTGCGTGTAGACGGTGACCTGGGTGGTGCTCGGGCCGGTGGAGAAGGTGGTGGACAGCTTCTGCCAGCCGGCGCCCGAACCGGGCGTCCAGGTGGACACGTCCTGGGTGCCGGTCCCCGTCGCGCCGAGGTACACGTAGCTGCCCTGGACCTGCGTGCTCAGCGTGTACGTCGAGTTCGGCTTGACCGTGACGGTCTGGCTGCAGCGGGCGTTGTCCTGACCCGCGGGAGTGCCCTTGAGGGCGCCGGCGCCGGAGTGGACCGGGGAGGAGACGGAGGCGCCGCTTCCGCCGGTACAGGACCAGTTGGCGAGACCCGACTCGAAGCCGCCGTTGCGGGCGACGTTGACGTCCACCGCCTGTGCGGTACCGGCGGCGAGGGCGGTCAGGGCGCCTGCGGTGAGGGTGGTGGCGCCCAGAAGGGCGAGGGAACGTATGCGGTTCACGTGGGCTCCGTGGGGGGAGGAAGGTGAAGGCGGGGGCAAGTGGGGTACCCCGGAGCCAAGTTGGTCCAGACCAATCCTTGTGTCAAGGGTCTTTGCGATGTGGCTTGAATGGGGCGACCGCGTGATCCCTGTTGTCCGGGTTTCCGGTCAGCTGTGACAGGTGCTCACGGCACGGGAATTTCCAAGCACCTGCCCGGTCGGCGATGACGCGGATATGGTGCTGGGGCAAGGGGGAAGGCGTCGATCGTTTGCGGTCGCGCAGCGTGTGCGCGTACCTGAAAGGCGTGCGCCGAGCACGCGAACCACTGGGGCGCACGGGGTGAATGTGGGGGAACGGGGGAATTCGCGTGCCGACCGCCATCGCTGTCACCAGCACCGATCTGGTACTTCCGGCCCCTGACCGGCACACGCCCGGGGCCGCCGTGCTGCATCCGCCCGAGCAGCTCGATCTGGAGGGCGCGCTCACCGAGACCGGCGCCCTGCTGGAGCGGCACGGCCACCTCGTGGCGCTCGTACCGCCCTGGCTTCCGCGCTCCACCGTCCAGCGGCTGCACACCGTACGGGCCATCCTGGAAACCGACCGGATCGCGCTCCTCGGCATCGACCTGCCGCCGCTGGGCACGGCCCTGCTGGCCCGTCAGCTGCGCCAGCTGAGCGTCTGCGACTTCAGCCCCGGAATCATCGCCTCCGCGGCCCGGCTGCTGTCCCACTACATCTACGCGGGCGCCCTGCTGGGCTCGGTCGCCAAGCTCGACCGGGTCCGGGTCCCGGTCGGACTGGGGGCGCACGCCCGGTCCTGGTCGCCGAGCGCGCAGTTCGCCGTACTCGCCCACCCGACGCCGCACCTGGCCAAGCTCGGCTCCTCGGGCGGTTCCTCCGGCGGGTCCCCGGGCAAGTCGCGCGGCGGGTCGCACGGCAAGCCGCAGGGCGGGCCGCACGGCGGGCCGGCGGTCATACCCCCCGGCCCCGGCTTCGCCACGCACCTCACCTTCGCCCGCGGCCAGCTCGCCTCCGACTGGGTCGCGGCCGAACTGGCCCCCGCCTGGCAGGTGCAGGGCGTCATGGAGAACCCGCTGCCCGCCGGCTCGCCCGGCTGGTGGGGCACCCAGAAGCTCGTCGAGTTCGCCGCCGGCATCCCCGACCTGTCCGTGCTCTACCAGCTGGTCGCCTCGGTCCGCCGCGAGGAATGCCGCTGGTGCGGCCTCGAACTCATCGGCGACCGCTGCGGCTTCTGCGCCGCGCCGCTGACCGCACCGCCCGCCGCACCGCCGCCCGCGAGCACGGCCCGCTCGAGACCCTGACCATCCCGAAGGCACCAACGAACGAAGAACGGCGAGGTTGTAAGGCCCATGAACTCACGCCAGCGCCGCGGCGTCATTCTGCTGCTCCTGTCGGTCCTGTGCGCCCTGGGGGCCTTCGCCGGAGTCCTCGTGGTGATCGGCGACGTCAATTCCAAGGTCGGGGCCGAGGTCGTCGCGTACCGCGCCAAGGGCGACATCGCGCCGTACAGCCCGCTGGCCGCCGGGCAGTTCGAGGAGGTCAGGATCCCCAAGCGGTGGCTGTCCGACACCGCCGTCACCGACCTCGGCGCCCTCAAGGACAAGATCGCGCTCACCACCCTGAAGAAGGGCTCGCTGCTCCAGGCGGACATGTTCGTCGACCGGCCGCAGCTCCAGCCCGGTGAACAGGAGATCGCCATCATGATCGACGCGGCGACGGGCGTGGCCGGCAAGATCACCTCCGGCGCCAAGGTCAACATCCTCGCCACCTTCAAGGGCGCCAAGGACACCGACCCGTCGCGGTCGGTGATCATCGTCGCCAACGCCCGGGTCCTGGGCGTCGGCAAGCTCACCGCCCTCGACAAGGACAGCGACCGCAAGGGTCCCGCCGAGGCCGTCCCGATCACCTTCGCCCTGAACACCAAGGACACCCAGCGCGTCGCCTACGCCGAGTCCTTCGCGGAGCACGTACGCCTGGCCCTGGTCGCCCCCGGAACCGACTCGGCGCCCAGCCCGAGCGACCGTACGTACACCCTCGACGGGGACAGGTGAGGCGCGCATGACCACCCGAATCCTCCCCGCGGCCGGCGACCCCGACGCCGCGCGGGCCCTCTCCACCCTCCTCAGCCAGCTCCCGTCGGCGGAGCCGGCCGCCCCCGTCCCCGACTCCACGACCCTGCTCGACACCCTGGCCCGCCTCGCCGGCGACTCCATCGACGAACTCCCCGAGGTCGTCCTCGTCCACGAGCGGATCGGCCCGGTGCCCGCACTGGAGCTCATCCGGGAGGTCGCCCTGCGCTTCCCGGCGGTGGGCGTCGTCCTGGTCTCCTCGGACGTCGGCCCGGCACTGTTCTCCGCCGCGATGGACTCGGGCGCGCGCGGCCTGATCGGCCTCCCGCTCTCCTACGAGGAACTCGCCGCCCGCGTCCAGGCCGCCGCCCAGTGGTCGGTGGGCGTACGCCGCCACCTGGGGCAGGGCGTCGCCGACGTCTTCACCGGCCCGGGCGGCCGGGTGGTCACGGTCACCGGAGCCAAGGGCGGGGTGGGCACCACCTTCACCGCCGTGCAGTTCGCGCTGGCCGCGGCCGCCTCGGGACGGCGCACCGCACTGGTCGACATGGACCTCCAGGCGGGCGACGTGGGCTCGTACCTCGACGTGCAGTTCCGGCGCTCCATCGCCGACCTCGCCGGGATCCAGGACATTTCCCCGCGGGTCCTCCAGGACGCCGTCTACGACGACCGCACGGGGTTGGCCCTGCTGCTCGCCCCGGCCGACGGCGAACGGGGCGAGGAGGTCGACGACCGGGCCGCCCGGCACATCGTCGGAGCCCTGCGCAGCCGCTACGAGCTCGTCGTCATCGACTGCGGCACCCAGGTGACCGGCGCGAACGCGGCGGCGGTGGAGATGGCGGACGTGGCGGTGCTGGTCGTCACCCCGGACGTGGTCGCGGTGCGGGCGGCGAAGCGGATGGTCCGGATGTGGGAACGCCTGCAGGTGCGCAAGGCGGAGGACACGACCGTGGTCGTCAACCGCTGGAGCAAGCACACGGAGATCCAGCCCGCCCTGATCGAGAAGATCACCAAGACCCGGGCCACCCGCACCCCGGTCCCCGCAGCCTTCAAGGAACTCCAGGCGGTGGTGGACGCGGGCCGGGTCCAGGACCTGGACAACCGCTCGACGGTGAAGCAGGCGCTGTGGACCCTGGCGGGCGAGCTGGGCCTGCTGTCGGCCCCGGACGCCGCCCCCTCCGGCCGCACCCCGGGCGCGGCCGTGGCGGTCCGCGCCGCGGGCCCGGTCTCCCGCCTGCGCCGCGGCCGGGAGGGCTGACGCGTGCCGTCGCGGAGACCCCGCCGCGGGGACCGGGGGCAGGTGGCGATCGAGTTCGTGGGCATGGTCCCGCTGATCCTGCTCCTGGTGGCGGCGGTGTGGCAGTGCGTCCTGATCGGCTACGCGTTCTCCCTGGCGGGGAACGCGGCGGACGAGGCGGCGCGGGCGGGGGCGGTGCACGGCGGTGCCGAGTGCGAGGCGGCGGCGGGGGAACACGTCGGGGAGGCGTGGGACATGAAGGCGGACTGCGGTCGTGCCGGCGACATCTACAAGGCGACCGTGAGGCTCAAGATCCCCGTCCTCTACCCCGGGCTCAACTTCGGAGGGATCACCGGCACGGCCGGCGCGGCGATGGAGAAGGAGGCGGAGTGACATGAGGCGACGCATCCGCTCCGACCGGGGCCAAGTGGCCCTGGAGTACATCGGCTTCGTGCCGATCCTGCTGTTCGTCGCACTGTGCGGGATCCAGCTGGGCTGGGTCGCGTACGCCGAGGAGCAGGCCGATACGGCGGCTCGTACCGCCGCGCGCGTGGAAGCCCGTAACGGGAAGGGCGGGGAGGCGGCAGGGCGGGCCGCGATCAGCAGCGGGCTGGGAGCCAGTGCCGAGTTCGACTGGGCCAAATCCGCCGATGCGGTCAGCGTCACCGTCACGCTCACCGCCAACTCCATCGTGCCCGGACTCGACGCGCACAAGGCGTCGGCCACGGCAGTCATGCCCAATGACGATCCGGACGACCCAGAGGAGACCGGACCATGAGCCTGCGTTCCCGGGTCAATACCCCAGACGACCGGCACAGCCCCCGCGAGGACGGCCGCCTGGTCTCCTCGTACCGCGCCAAGCTGCTGGAGGAGATCGACCTCGCCGAGATGTCCGCGCTCGCGCCCGCCGAGCGCCGGGCGCGGCTGGAACGCGTACTCGGCCACATCATCAGCCGTGAAGGGCCCGTCCTCTCCACGGTCGAGCGCGCGCAGCTGATCCGCCGGGTCGTCGACGAGGCCCTCGGGCTCGGCGTGCTCGAACCGCTTCTCGAAGACGCCTCGATCTCCGAGATCATGGTCAACGGCCCCGACCAGATCTTCGTCGAGCGCGCCGGCCGCGTCGAGCAGCTGCCCATCCGCTTCGCCTCGCACGAGCAGCTGATGCAGACCATCGAGCGCATCGTCTCCACGGTCAACCGTCGCGTGGACGAGGCGAATCCGATGGTCGACGCCCGCCTTCCCAGCGGCGAGCGCGTCAACGTCATCATCCCGCCGCTCTCCCTGACCGGCGCGACGCTCACGATCCGCCGCTTCCCGCGCGCCTTCACCCTGCACGAGATGATCGCCCTCGGCTCGCTCGACGAGCAGATGCTGCTCCTGCTCTCCGGTCTCGTCGCGTCGAAGATGAACGTGATCGTCTCGGGCGCCACCGGCACCGGCAAGACGACGCTCCTCAACGCGCTCTCCGGCCTGATCCCGGAGGGCGAGCGCATCATCACCATCGAGGACTCCGCCGAACTCCAGCTCCAGCAGGCGCACGTGATCCGCCTCGAATCACGCCCGGCGAACGTCGAGGGCAAGGGCCAGATCACCATCCGCGACCTCGTACGCAACTCACTGCGCATGCGCCCCGACCGCATCATCGTCGGCGAGGTCCGCGGCGGCGAGACCCTCGACATGCTCCAGGCGATGTCCACCGGTCACGACGGCTCCCTGGCCACCGTCCACGCCAACAGCTCCGCCGACGCGCTCATGCGCCTGCAGACCCTCGCCTCCATGTCGGAGGTCGAGATCCCCTTCGAAGCCCTCCAGGACCAGATCAACAGCGCGGTGAACGTCATCGTCCAGCTGACCCGCTTCGGTGACGGATCACGCCGCATCACGGAGATCTCCATCCTGGAATCGCACGGCCGCGAACCCTTCCGGATCACGACGGTCTGCCGCTTCGCCGCCCAGCCGATAGGGGCGGACGGGCGCGTGCACGGCTACTTCGAGTACTACCCGCTGCCGCGCCGGATCGCCGAGCGCCTCTACATGAACAACCAGCCCATCCCGCAGGCCTTCGGGGTCGCGCTGCCCGACGACCCCCTCACCACGCCGCACATCACCCGGACCGCCCTGTGAACCCACTGATCCTCCTCACCCTCGGCGCCACGCTGCTGGCCTGCGTGCTCGTCGTCGCCGGACTCCAGTCGTACGTGGCCGGGCGCGCCCAGAGGGCCGCCCTGATCGCGCGCCTCTCGGCGAGCGGTCTGCCCGAGCCCCAGGGCCGGCGGCGCCGCTTCCGGGGGGTCGACCGGCGGCTGCGCCGGACGAGGCTCGGCCGCCGCATCGAGCTGAAGCTGGCGACCACCGGCCTGGACCTCACACCGGGCGAGTTCTTCGTCTACATGCTGGGGTCGATCGCGGGCGTGTGGCTGATCGCGTCGTCCCTCCTCGCCCCGTTCTTCGGGCCGGTGGCGGGCGCCATCGGCGTCTGGGCGGCGAACGCCTTCCTCAACTGGCAGCGGGCGCGCCGTACGGAACGGTTCATCAACCAGCTCCCCGACCTGGCCCGCATCCTCGCCAACGCCACCCAGGCCGGGCTGGCCCTGCGTACGGCCATCGGCATCGCGGCGGAGGAACTGGAGGCCCCGGCGGGCGAGGAGCTCTCGCGCGTCGCCGACCGCCTCGCCGTGGGCCACTCCATCGAGGAGTCCCTGGGGGAGCTCACCGAACGCCTCCCCTCCCGGGAGCTGGTCGTCCTCGTCTCCACCCTCGTCCTGTCCGCCCGCGCGGGCGGCGCGATCGTGGACAGCCTGCGCAACCTCACGGTGACGCTGGAGCAGCGCAAGGAGACCCGTCGCGAGATCCGCACGCAGCTGTCCCAGGTGACGGTGACGGCGTACCTGGTGCCGTCCATCGGGCTCGGCTCGCTGCTGCTGGTCGACATGATGATGCCCGGCGCCCTGGACCGGATGACGGGCGCGTTCCTCGGCCAGACGGCCGTCCTCATCGCGCTCGGCCTCTTCGCCCTGGGCTTCCTCCTCATCCGCCGCCTGTCGAAGATCGACGTCTGAGGGGAGACGACGGACGATGACCGGACTGACCGGACTTCTTCTCGCACTCGCCGTGGCCCTTTCGGTCCTCGGCGCGTTCCACGGCATCCGCCTCTACCGCGCGGACGTGAAACTGCCCACGGACCTCGCGCTGGCCCTGGAGGTCGGCGCCACCCGCACGACGGCGGTCGGCTCCCTCGTCGACCGCATGGGCATCCGGTGGGCGCCGCTGGTCCTGAGCGCGATGGGCCCCACCCGGGTCGCCCGCAAGCGCCGCCAGATCGACATGGCGGGCAACCCTGCCGGCCTGACGATCGACCGGTACGCGGCCCGGCGGGCGGTGTACGGGGCCCTGGGCGCTGCCGGCGCTTTCTCCATGCTGATCAACGGCCAGCTGGTCGCGGCCCTGCTCATGGTGGCCTTCGGCCTGTTCTGGATCGAGGTCGGCCTGTGGTCGGCCATCCGGATCCGCCGCGACCACATCGAGCGGACCCTGCCCGACTTCCTGGACGTCCTCGCCGTGGTGGTGAGCGCGGGGCTCGGCTTCCGGCAGGCGCTGGACCGGGTGGCGGACAAGTACGAGGGCCCGTGGGCGGACGAGATCCGCATCACGCTCCAGCAGATGGACATGGGCGTCAGCCGCCGACAGGCCTTCGACGAGCTGCGCCGCCGCAACGACAGCGAGCAGGTCGCGCAGTTCGTGACGGCTCTCCAGCAGGGCGAGGAGCTCGGCTCCCCGATCGTGGACACGCTGATCGCGATCGCCGAGGACATGCGCCGTACGGACGCCCAGAACGCCCGCCGCCGTGCGGCCCGGGCCGTCCCGAAGGCGACGTTCGCGGTGACCATGTTCATGCTCCCGGGCACGCTGATCCTCCTCGTCTGCGGCTTCGTCTACGGCGCGAACGTCGACTTCGGCGCGCTGTTCGGGGGTGGCTGAGCCGTGGCCCGGCTGAGCGTGCTCATCGCCGACGGGAACCCGGTCATCAGAGCGGGCCTGGCGGCCATCCTGGGCACGGCCGGGGACGTCGACGTCACAGCGCAGGCGCAGGACGGGCGCGAGGCCCTGAGCCTGACGCGCCGGCACGCCCCGGACGTGATCCTGCTGGACGTCCGGATGCCGGGGGTGGACGGGATCTCGGCGCTGCCGCACCTGGTGCAGCTGGCTCCCGTACTGATGCTGACGTACAGCAGGGAAGCCGAAATCATCCGCGAGGCGCTGCTGTTGGGTGCGGGGGGCTACCTCGTGCACGGCGAGTTCACGACGGACGACCTGCTCCGAGCGGTCCGCGACGCCCCGCTGGGCCGCCCCCACTTCACGCCGACGGCGGCGAGCGCCCTCCTCGCGGAGCTCAGGTCCTCTTCGCATCCGCAACGAGCTGTGGCACAGTCTTCAGAGCGGATGCACAACTCTGTTGTCTTCGGGCTGAGTTCCCGGGAGGTGGAGATCATGGATCTGATCGCGTCCGGGATGAGCAACCAGCAGATCGCCGCCGCCTGCTTCATCAGCGAGAAGACGGTCAAGAACCACATCAACCGCATCTTCGCGAAGCTCCAGAGCGCGACGCGCAGCGAGGCGATAGCCCGCTGGCTGGGAACCGCCCGTCCAGGAGTGACCGGTCATGGGTAGACAGAGTGCGCAGTGGGTCCGTAATTGGGTCCCGGGACCCTTGGTCACGACTGGTGACTCGCCGTACCGTCCGCAGATCGACACCGGTACCGGCCCGGGAGGGAACCCCCATGTCACAGAACACGCTGCTGAAGGCCGCCGTGGAGGCGCGCATCAGGGTGAACGGCTGGGCGGACACGGCCACGACAAGGCTCCGCAGGCGCCACGCAGGAAACGACCGCGGCCAGACCGCGTTCGAATACCTGGGCATCATTTTGGTGGTCATCGTGATCATCGGCGCGATGATCGGTACCGGCATCGGAACATTGATCGTCGACAAGATCAAGGCGCAGGTTGGGCTGATCAAGGCCGGCTGACCGGGGCACTGGGCGTGAACGGGTCCAACGACCGTGGGCAGGCCTTTCCCATCTATGTCGTGCTCGTAGTGGGCGTGCTCTTCGCAGCTTTCGCGTTCTTCGTCGTTGGGCAAGCCGCCGTCACGCGCAGCGATGCACAAGGTGCGGCTGATGCGGCTGCATTGGCGGCCGCCCGAGAGGCCAGAGACGCAGCTTTGGTCGACCTCGATCTTGTCGCCTTGAAACCCGGTGACTGGGAGAAGCTCTTGAGGGGGGACCTCCTCAGTGGCAAAGGGGCCTGCGCTGCGGCCACGAGCTTCGCGGCCATGAACAACGCGGTGTCCGAATGCGAGCCGGCACCTCCTCGCTTCACCGTGTGGGTGACGACGAACCGGACGGTGGGGAGCTCTGTAGTCCCAGGCACCGAGAGCATGAAGGGCACAGCCAGCGCCACGGCTCTGATCGCACCGCGCTGCACCTTGGGGACAGGGCCCCGGCCGATGCCCAGTGAGACGTCCCCACCCGGCAGCGGTGGCGAGCCAACGCCTGACCAGATCAATTTCCAGTGCAAGGGGGGAGACCCCGTCCAGCTGGACCCTCTGAAACCTGGATCCCTGCGCGCGCTGGCCAGAAGCTTGTTCAGCGTGCGGTTGGTCGACTGACAGCGAATTGAGAGACAAGGAAACGGCGTACATGAGCATTCGGCACACGGTGAGGGTCCGCGGGGGAGCGGCCGCAGCAGTTGCGGTGGTGTTGGCGCTCGCGTTGGCCGGCTGTGGTGGTGGCAACGAGAAGCCGAAGGAATCGCCCGACTCCTCCGCGTCTCAGCCTCCGAGCGGCTCTTCGCCTTCGGTAGCGGCAGGCACCCAGAGTGCCGCCCCGCCCCAGGTTCTCGCCACGGTCAACGGTGAGAGCGGGGTGGTCCTGACGATCAACTCGGTGACCCGTGAGGCAGGGGGATTCGTGACGATCAATGGCCAGATCAAGAACACCTCCACTCAGCAGTTCGTGAAGACCTCAGCCTGGCGAGGGAACGAGCGGGACCTCAGTGGCAGTGGTGAGTCGGTGGCGGGCGCCACTCTTGTCGACAAGGCCGGCAAGAAGCGGTACTACGTGCTGCGGGACACCGACGGCCGGTGCCTCTGCACCACAGGCGTGGCGGCAATTGACGCGGGTGCGACCGTGCCCTTCTTCGCTCAGTTCCCCGCGCCGCCGACGAGCACCACAGAGGTGGAGTTCAGCCTCCCAACCTTCGCTTCGGCCGCCGTCAAGATCACTGGGTGACCCCATGACAAAACGCCACCGCACCGTCGCCGCTTCGACCGTCGTCGGACTTGTCATTGCTGGAGGACACTTCATCGGGGCCAGCACCGCGTACGCCGACGACGTCAAACCGTCCGTACCCCCCGGCACCGAGCCCTCCGCCTCCGCCCCCGTGACCATCGACTCCAACTCGCCCGGCCTGAAGATCCCGCAGGGTGGAACGCTCGCGCCCGTCAAGGTGCTCGACATCGCCGAGGTCGTCGAAGACCTCGGCGGGGAGCAGCGGCGGCAGGAGACGAACCAGACCGTCATGATGGCCCTGCAGTCGGAGGTGCTGTTCCCCGAGAACAGCGCAGTCTTCAACGCGCAGGCCGCCGCCCGCATCCAGGCCATCGCCAACGAGATCAACACGCAGAAGGCGACCCGCATCCGGGTCTTCGGCTTCACCGACGACCAGGGCAGCTACGAACACGGCAAGGAACTGTCCAAGCAGCGCGCCGACGCCGTGCAGGCCGAGCTGGCCAAGACCGTCACCAACCCCAGCGTCGTCTTCGACGTCCGCGGGTACAGCGAGGACTACCCGATCGCCGACAACAGCACCGAGGAAGGCCGCAAGAAGAACCGCCGCGTCGAGATCACCTTCCCCCGCACCGCAGCCGGAGGCTAGGGGCGGCGCCCACCGCGGTGACTACCCGGCACGACCACTCCGCAGCGCCCGGATGAGCCAGGCGTACACCGGGACGAGACCCGGCACCACCTGCCAGCCGTTGACGATCCACACCAGCCGCCAGTACCGGTCCACCCGCGGATCGTGCGCCTCTTCGAACCGTTCGGCCATCCAGTCCCGGAACTCCGCGTCAGGGGTGCGCCCGAACACCTCGGCGAAGCGCCGCACGAGGTCGTCGATGACGGGTGCGCCCCCATCGCCGAGCGGGTCGATGCCCGACTCCATGGCCTCGGCGACCTTCTGGCGGGTGAACTCCATCAGTTCCTCGCCCACCTCGCTCTCGATGTCGAGCGCGCGCCCGGCGGCCTGGCGCGGGGCCGCCCGCCGCATCCGGGCCCGGAAGTCCTCGTCGCCGACCAGCTCGGCGAGTTCCACCCACGCGGCGACCTGCTCGCTGGACGGATCGTCGGGGAGGTCGGGAGCGGCAGCGCGCACCATGGCCACCGCGGCCGGGTCGGCATCCACGGTGCCGAAGGTGCCCTCCACGAAATCGTCGATCAACCGCCGGCGTTCCTCGCCGGACAACTGCGTGAGCCTGTGCATGAGCTTGGTCTCCTCGGTACTGGACCCGCTTCCGGCCACGGCTCGCAGAACGCTCCGACGCAGTTGCAGCGCCCGGATCTGGACGTCCAGGGCATCGGCGTGCGCCGCGGCGACCTCCGGCACCGAGAGCTCGCGGTCCAGCACCCGCCGGATCGTGGCCAGGTCGATGCCCAGCTCGCGCAGTGTGCGGAGGAGTTCCAGACGGAGCAGTGCGTCGAGGTCGTAGAGCCGATAGCCGGCGGGACTTCGGGTGGTCGGCGCCACGACCCCCGAATCGGAGTAGAACCGGATGGTTCTCACGGGCAAGCCCGTCCGCCGGGAAAGCTCCCCGATCGAGTAGAGGGTGGTCGTCACGTCCATGGTCCCCACTCTGCTGTCTCCAGTCACTGGAGACTCAAGGCGGTCATCCCACGAGGCGGAGGGTCATGGAGGGTCATGGAGGGTCATGCCGTGTCCACGTCGTCGCCGATGGCACCGGCCGAGAGGAGCGAACGCCCGAGGTCTCCGGTGAGGATGCGGGGGTGTCGCCGCCACCACCACAGGTCGGGGCCGGGCAGCCGGTGGAACTGATCGAGCGCTTGGCCGTCGTCGTCGATGGTCGCGGCCTTGTACTGGTCGTCCAGGGCTTTGATCCGCGGGGTCCAGAGCTGGACGACGTGTTCGTCCAGCAGGAGCCACGCCTCGTGCAGCCAGTTCCGGCAGTAGAGGTCGTTGGAGTACACGTAGATGTGGTCGCTGTAGCCGCGCTCGATGGCGCGGATGAGGGCGGCCCACGCGTTCACCTGCTCATCGAGCGTGAATGCCGTCCGCCAGCCGCGCTGGTGCAGCAGCTCTCCCACCTCGCTTTCCGTAGCCACGGGCCTGAGGCTCTCATGCCCGTGGCGACGGAAACCGTCCGGGCCACCGCGATGCGCGCCGCCAACCGGGCCGCGCGGCTGTCGAAACGAATCGCCTAGCTGCCGGCCGCGGCGAGTGTGATCACCGTCGCTGCGACCATGGCCGCCTGCATGTCGCGGAGGGCGGCGCGGACGCTCTCGGCGGCCCACTGACCTGCGGCGATCTCCTTCATCCGCGAGGCGACCTGCTTGCGGTCGCCGTCGGGGAAGGCCAGCCGGTGCAGCTTGGCCGAGTGGATCAGCGCGATGAGGCCCGACGTCCGGGTGTCCGGCTCGACGCCGTCCAGCACCACGGCACGGAGCCGCTCCCGCAGTTCCCGTTCCACCGCGCCGTCGGCCTCGGGGTAGCGGCGTATCGGGAACAGCCCGAGTGCCTTGTGCTGCTCCTCCATGACCACCCCGCGCCGGCACAGGCTCTCCAGAACCGCGGCGACGGCCTTGGACTGGTCCTTCGTCAGCCACGCCGTCACCGGGCGCTTGGCGCGACCCGCCATCCAGCTCTCGATCAGCGCGATCCGACCGTCGAGCAGCGCGTCTCCGGTCGGAGCCGTGTCCACCAGCTCGAGGCGCTTGCCCGTGACGGAAACCCTCCCGGCGAGCACCAGGTCGAGCAGGATCCCACCGGCCACCGCCCACCCGGCGGCCTGCCGCTGCTTCGCCGATCCGGACTCGTCGTCCAGGGAGAGCAGCATGATCTCCTCGGCCAGCGTGACGGCCATACTCGCTACCCCCGAAACCCGCAGCGATCACTTTTGATCGCTTCCCCACTCATCAGACGCCCGGCTCCCAGAAGCAGTTCCCTTGCGCGCTCCCGCTGCCTTCCCCCGGCCTGCCTGCCGGTCTGCCGACCTACCGACTGGCTTGCTCCGAAGGGAGCGCCCTAGTCCTGCTCGCCCGAGCAGGGGCGCCGTGCTCCTCGCCCTCGCGGTGCCCCCGGCGAGGATCCCCTGGCGCCCGGCGGCCTGCGCGGCCGGCTGACCCTGCTGGTGTGACGTTCACCCCGGGCGGATAGCGGGCCGGCCGCCGGCCGGATACGGGGCGGTTGTCACCCACACGGAAAACGCTTGGACGGCGCGGACGGCATCGCGGGAGACTGCGACCTCCGTAAGCAAACGACTACGTAGGGTGGCCATGAAAGCGTCTCCATCACGAGGGGGTCCGCCAGGCAGAGGGCCGGTGGTCCTCGCACTCCGCTACTACGGGCGGGAGTTGGCGCGGCTGCGGTGGCTGACCGCGCCCGCCATGCTGATGCCCGCCATCGGCAACATCGGCATCAACTACATCGCCCCGCTGATCGTCGCGAAGCTGGTCGGGCGCATCGCGGGCGGCGCCGGGCTCGGCCTCGGCGCCTGCCTCCCGTACGTCCTGGGCTTCGCCGGTGTCCTGCTGCTCTCGGAAGCGGCGTGGCGCCTCGGCCTGCACTGCCTGAACCGGCTCGACGCCCTCGGCATCGAGCGGCTGTACATCGTCGGCATGGACGAGCTGTTCGCGAAGGACGCCGCGTTCTTCCACGACAACTTCGCCGGGTCGCTGACCAAGCGGGTGCTGAGCTTCGCCTCCCGCTTCGAGGAGTTCGTCGACGCGCTGACCTTCTCGGTCGTGGGCCGGTTCGTACCGCTGCTGTTCGGGTCGGTGGTGCTCTGGCGCTACGAACCGCTGCTCGTCGTGGCGCTCCTGGCGATGATCACGGTGACGGGGGTGTGCGTACTGCCCCTCATCCGGCGCCGCCAGGCGCTCGTCGCCCGGCGCGAGGAGGCGATCGCCCGGGTGTCGGGGCACGTCTCCGACAGTCTGATGAACATGGACACGGTCCGCGCGTTCGCCGCGGAGGAGCGCGAGGCGGCCGAGCACCGGTCCCGGGTCGCGCAGTCGCGCGCGCTCACGCTGCGGTCGTGGGACTACGGCAACCTGCGCATCGACACTCTGGTCGCACCGATGTCCGTCGTGACCAACGCGCTGGGCCTGCTGATCGCCGTCACGATCGCCGGGAGCGGCGGCGGGGGTGGGGGCGTGGGCGGAAGCGGGCACGGGGTGGAGGCGGTCGTGGTCGCGTTCACGTACTTCTCCAACGCCACCCGGATCATGTTCGAGTTCAACCAGATCTACCGCCGCCTGGAGAGCTCGATGACGGAGGCCGCGCAGTTCACGCAGCTGCTGCTGACGCCGGCGACCGTACTCGACCCGCACTCCCCCGAGCCGGTGCCGGAGCCGGACCGGGCCGGAGAGGTGCGCTTCGAGAAGGTGGGCTTCGCCCACGCGGGCGCGGAGCCGCTGTTCGAGGGGCTCGACCTGGACGTGCCCAGCGGGGCGAAGATCGGGCTGGTGGGCCGCTCCGGTGGCGGCAAGACCACGCTCACCCGGCTGCTGCTGCGGATGACGGACGTCGACGCGGGCCGGATCCTGATCGGGGGCCGGGACATCAGCAGGCTACGCCAGCGCGATCTGCGCGACCTGATGGCGTACGTCCCGCAGGACCCGGCGATGTTCCACCGCACCCTGCGGGAGAACATCGCGTTCGCCCGGCCCGGCGCCACCGAGGCCGAGATCCGGCGCGCGGCCGAGGCGGCGCACGTCACGGAGTTCGCCGACGCGCTGCCCGACGGCCTCGACACGATGGTCGGCGAGCGCGGGGTCAAGCTGTCGGGCGGGCAGCGCCAGCGGGTCGCGCTGGCCCGGGCGATCCTGCGCGACGCGCCGATCCTGCTGTTGGACGAGGCGACCAGCGCCCTGGACTCCGAGAGCGAGATCCTCGTACAGGAGGCGCTGTGGCGTCTCATGGAGGGGCGGACCGCCCTCGTGGTCGCGCACCGGCTGAGCACGGTGGCCCACATGGACCGGCTCGTCGTCCTCGACCGCGGCCGCATCGTCGAACAGGGCACGCACCACGAGCTGCTGGCCTGCGAGGGCACGTACGCGAAGCTGTGGCAGCACCAGTCGGGCGGATTCCTCGACGAGAGCCCCGCACCCCCCTCACCGCGGCAGGGGGATTCCTGGAGGTAGGCGGCGATCACGGCGAGGTCGTTGGCGATGGTGAGGATGTCGGCGGGGTTCGCGGTCGGGATGGCGGCGCCGTTGTACGCCGGTTCTTCTGTGATCAGAGTAAGTGCCGGCGCCGGACATACGTGGAGCAGGTGGCCGGCCTGACCGAGCCGAGACTGCGTACTTCGACGCCTGCCCGGTCGGCGATGAGAGCAGTCGCGGCGGAGCTCGGCGGCCGCCCAGGCCAGCGCCTGTGCACGAAGCTGCGGATCCATGGTCGGCGGACGGCCCTCCTGGGACAGTTGACGGCTCGGCCCGTGCCGACCCGGGCCCCTCGGATCCTCGGGATCGACGAGTTCGCGTTCCGCAAGGGCCGGACCTACGGCACCGTCCTCGTTGACGTCGAGCACTCCCGGCCGGTGGATGTGCTGCCGGATCGAGAGACCAGAACGGTCGCCACCTGGCTCCATGAGCACCCCGGTGCCGAGATCATCTGCCGAGACCGCTTGATGGCATTTACCAAGGCCATCAGGCAGGCCGCCCCGGAGGCGCTGGAGGTGGCAGATCGCTGGCACCTCCTCCAGAACCTCTCGACGGCCGTCGAGAAGACCTGTCGCCGGCACCGTGACTGCCTCCGGCGGCCAGCCGGGCCAGAGGCAAGCCCACTGGCCACACCGGAGACTCCGCTCCTGGCCCGGATCCGACAACGCCACGCAGAGGTCAACGAGCTCGCCGCCACCGGTCTGTCGCTGAACGCCATCGGCCGTCGTCTGCAGTTGGACCGCAAGACGGTCCGGCGCTATTGGAACAAGGACCTGGCAGGGCTTCTCGCCTCGGCGCAGGATCGAGGACATGGTGTCCTCGACCCATTCATGGAGCACGTGCAGCACCGGTTCCATGCGGGCTGCACCAGCTCCATGCAGCTCTACCGCGAGTTACTCGCCCTCGGCTACACCGGCGGATACCACGTTGTGCACCGCTACGTGGTGACCATCCGGAAAGGCATCGCGATCCCTGCCCCCTCGGCCACTCCCAGCCCTCGCGACATCACCTCATGGATCATGCGCCCCCAGGAGTCACTCAACACGTCCGACATTGCCCAGCTAGACGCTGTGCGGAGTGCCTGCCCGGAGATCGCCCAGGCCTGCGACCTCGCGCGGGAATTCACCGACATGCTTCGCCATCGTCGCGGCCACCTGCTGCGGGACTGGATTCAGAAGGCCGAGCTGGGCGGCCCGGATGCCGTCGGGATCTTCGCCGACTCCATCCGCCAGGACCTCCACGCCGTCACCGCGGGCCTCTCCCTGCCCTACAGCTCCGGCATCGTCGAGGGCCACGTCAACAGAATCAAAACGATCAAGCGACAGATGTACGGCAGAGCCTCATTCGCTCTGCTCAGGGCCCGCATCCTCCTCCAGCCGCAGTCGTAATCGCTGCGGAGGGGCGGTCGCCCCCGATCCTCGATCATGGGGGCTATGGAACAGTTTTCACCGGTGAGCATCCTCGCCCTTCGTCCTGCCCTTCCGCATCCGAAGGCGATCAGGAAGGGCGCGGGCATACGCCCGTTCATCGACGGCCGTGACGTGCTGGAGGAGATCCACCCGGACGGCGATTCGAGCTGCTACCAGGAGAAGTGGTTCGGTGCACCAGCAACGTGGCCGCTGCGGGCCGCCGACGAGCCTCGCCGGGTCGAGCTGTCGAACAACGGCTGCGACACCGGTTGCTGCGGAGGAGTATTCGTCACCATCCAACGCCGCGGTGGCCTTGTCGAGTGGACGAACTGGGAGAACACCAACGACAACCGGGTCCCGGTCCCACCCGAGATCCACTTCGACACTGCGCAGTACGACGCCGAACTGGCCCGGCTCGTGGCGGACCACAGTTGGGAGGAGCCCGTGGACACCGCCGCCCGCCTGCTGGCCCACCGGATCGCCGACTCCGACTGGTACGAGCGGTGGGACTGCCAGCCGTTCCCGAACGGCATCTCTGTTCAACAGCGGGATCCGTCTGCGGAAGTGTTCATGCCCTTCGTAACTAACCGGTCTGGCGGCGGCACGGCGTTCCGCTGGCACAAAATGCCGGTATCCGCGCAGGAACCCGTCGAGGACCAAGTGCGGCGCTTCGTCGAGCAGATCACAGCCACCGACCCCCGCAAGAGTGCAAAGGGCCCCTGACAACGGGCCGGGGATTCGCTCGCGGGAAACTTCAGACACGTCCCAGCACCTACTGCTGGTGCGCGACTGAGGGATCAGCGGGCTCGGTCGATGTTGCTCCAGGCGTAGTCATCACGGAAGAGCGGTCAGAACCAACTACGACGCTCAGTCACAACAGGCGGGGTGGACCCGGGAACGTCGACGAGGCCAGGAAATCGAACACGTGATGCAATAAGGAGATCTCTGTACGAGGAGCACTGCCATGGCCTCCCCTGTCTCCGCCCCGTCCAGACCTCAGCCCGCGTGTGCAGCAGACGCCCTCGCCGTGAACGCCGACCGATCGGAGACGGCGAGGCAGGTGCAAGGAGAGCGCCGTGTTCCGGCTGCGGGCGTAATACCCGACGGCCCGGCCGCATTGTCAGACCCCTTCTCTACTCTCTCCCGCCGCTTCGTCGCAGACGGCCGACGCCGCCAACGAGGAGGAGCCGGCGGACGCCGACGAGCAGCTGAGCCCGGAGGCGCGGCATGAGTTGAAGCTGCTGCGCGGGCGGCCCAGCGCCGGGACGACCAGATCGCCGCCGTCGTCCTGTGCTTCGTGGCCGAGGGGATGCCCCCACTACTGGGGCGCGGACGCACCCTGGCACGACGGGCTTCAGAGCCGGTGGGTGGAGTTCACACAACTCCACCGCCCTTCCCGGGAGGACCTCGCAGAAGACGTGCCTGTCTGGCTCCGCCTTGCGTTGTCCTGTCGCGCTCCGCGCCTGATGGTCAGGCTTCGGCTGCCGGGCCCGGGTAACTGCCGGTGGTGTGTGCGGCTGCAGCATTCAGTGAAGTGAGCGGCGGTGAGGTGTTCGGCCCGCCGGATGTGTCTGTGTCGTGAGCGCGTTCGCGGCGGCGGGTGGCCCACAGTACGGCGATCGCGTAGAGGAGCACCATGGGGACATCGATGGCCATGGCTACCCAGTCCATGTCGGCGGCGGTGCCGTCCGAGGCGAAAGCGCCGGCGAACGCGGCGGCGATGCTCATTCCCGCCAGGTTGTTGAGGACGTGCAGGGCGATGGCGGCTTCCAGTCCGCCGGTACGGATGGTCAGCCAGCCCGTCACCACGCCGAACACGAGGAGGTCGGCGAAGCCCCAGACGGTGCCCCACCCGTGGGCCGCGGCGAAGAGCAGCGCCTGGGGTGCGATCGCCACCCATGGTGAGCGGCACCAAGCGCCGACCGCCTGCAGCAGCCAGCCGCGGAACACGTACTCCTCGGCCGCGGACTGGAACGGCACCAGGATCCATACGGTCGCCAGACCGGTGAGGAACGTCGACGTGCCCGCCCACGCCAGGTCCTCGCTCTCGCCTGCCGGCGTTGGCGTCAGCGCCTGAACCGCGAGCATGAGGAGAACGAGGGGCAGAGCCAGCGCGAGGCATGTGGCCAGCCGGCGCCGGCGGAGCCGGCCGCCGACCGACGAGACGGTTCCCGCCGGGCGGTGTTGTACGCAGCGGGCGGCCAGCAGCACGGCGGGGGTCGCGACGGCTATGGCCAGCAGTGCCAGTGCGGTGTTGCCGATGTCGCCCCAGGTGGCCATGCCTTCGGAGTCGAGGGGGCGGTTTGCGAGCTCCCCCGCGATCTCGGTGGCGAAGGCCAGCACCATGATCATCACGGTGGTGCCCATGAGCACCACTGCCGTTCCGGCCAGCGGTCGCCACCAGCTGTGATTCCCGGTGGTCAGCGCCATCCGGTGAAACTCCAGGGGGCCGGGCCGCACGGGGTCAACGGGGAACGCCGGTGCCAAGCCGGGGGCCGTCGTGTTATTCGTCATGGCACCAGGATTCCCGCAGCTCACCGGCCGTTTTCGGCCCTGAGCGCGGCGGTGCAGCCCGGGATGTACGGCAGGCAGGCGGGAGTCCTGAAGTTGAGACGCGGGCAGCTGAAAACGGAGCCAAGCCTTCTACGAACCGTGCGACACGCCGGAAGCCGTGTTCGGCGGTTTGGCTGGAACGAAGTAACCACACGGGGATTTCGCAACCTAGGGACCGATTCCAGGAGACATCGAAGGCCTCTGATGCGGCGGAAACGATCCACTCGTGATCACGCCTGGGCTGTCAATCGTTTGAGTGCAATCACCGAACTGGGCTACGTTCCTGACACAGCCACACAGGCCCTGACCAGGCCAACTCACTCGCCCTAGACAGCCATTCGCACAGGGGGCGAAGCCAGGCGCGGTTGCGGGCCGAAAGTGTCCAAGCCGCCGGCTCGGCAACCAGAAACCTGGGCTCCACCCCCTATGCCTTGATACAGGGGAACAATAACGTGAATAGCAAAGCAATCCGCATCGGTGGGGCCACCGTTCTTGCGGCCCTGGCCTTCGGCCTCGGCGGCGGCGTCGCGAACGCCCACACCACCACCCCCGCTCCGGCGGTCACGGCCATCGCTCCGGCGGTGCAGGAGCAGCAGGTCCGGGATATCGCGCGGGCACTGCTGAACACGCCGATCGAGCTCAACGCGGCCGAGCGCGCCGAGCTGCAGGCCGTCGCGAACGGTGAGGCGGCCGCCGAGAACCGGTGGAACGCGATCAAGAAGATCGTCCAGAAGATCCCCGGCTTCGCCAAGGCCGCGGGCGGCACGTTCAGCGACTTCCAGAAGTGGTACAAGGCCCTCGACTGGAGGTGGAAGGCCCCTCTGATGGCAGCGGGCCTCGGCAGCGACCTCTACACCCTCTGGCAGCTGTTCCAGTGACACGCTGAGATGTGACTGACGGCGCGCCGCACCCCACCGGTGCGGCGCGCCCGCCGCATTCCCCGACGGTCCCCCGGCATGAAAGGTCGTCAGCCGTGAACAACTCCCTCGCCGCCGAGCACTCCAACGACACGCGGCAGACGCCGGCCTGGTCCCTGACAGTGGTACTCACCGGCGCAGCGTGCGCCGTGCTCCGCTTCGGCGGCGTCTGGTCCTGGTGGATTCTGCTCTGGGCCCCGCTGCTCGCCACCGCCGTCGGATTCATGGTCCACCAGTGGCGGGTGCTGGCGCGCAATCACTGGCGTATGGGGATCGTCGAATGGCTCATGCTCACCGTCGCCCACCTCGGCTGCGTCGCTGCAGCGGGGCTGCTCCTCGGGCTGTAGCGCCTCAGACATCGGGGACAGGGCCCAGTTCTAGGCGCTGAGCGGCTTCCGCTTGCTGGCCGCCTTCTTCGCGGTGGCCTACACGCTCTTCGCCGGGGTACGCTTCGCGGCCTTCTTGGCCGTGGGGAGGTCGTGGACCTCAGCGGGCGCCGCGTTCTCGCCGCGGGCGGCTTTGGCGTCCTGGACCGACTGCTGGAGCGCGGCCATCAGGTCGACGATCTTGCCCGCGATGACCGGCTCCGCGGCAGGCTCGATCCTGTGGCCGGCCTCCTTCGCCGCGATGACCGTCTCGACGGCCTCGCGGTAGGCGTCGCGCTGTTCGGCGAGCTCGAATCCGCCCGAGGCCAGTGCGGCGGCCAGCTCGACGGCAGCGTCGATCTCCTCGTCCGTGACGTCCACCGCCGCCGGGACCCGGGACCGCATCGGCTGGGCGGATCTCGTCAGGCCACCGCATCTGATGCAGGGCGATGACGTCGCCGACGGCCCGAAGGAGGCCCAGGCGCTTGCGATTGCGCATCGAATACCGGGCCACCGCGACCCGGCTGGAGCGCTCCAGGGCAGTAGTACGCGGTGCCGATCTGGACGGGGTCGGTGCTGGCGGCCGGCAAGAACCCGGCGAGCCCCGCCGTCGGCGACCACGTCCAGCCAGCCGAACTCGGCTATCCGCTGCAGCGCCGGAAAGAGTTCAACCTGTCCTCGGGACGACTCATCGTGCTGGGCCGGCCGGCCAGACCCCGGTGATGACACACGAGCCTTGCGTGCGAGCGAACATGTCCGCCGAGGCGAACGGGTCGGCAGGTGGCAAGCTCGGTAGCTTCTGGAAGAATAACCGGGTCCTGAACACCGAGAAGTTCGGCCTGGAGTTCACCCCCTGATCACAACGGCGCCTGGGCCCGGGCAGCAATCACACCCAGCATGAGCATGACGGCGTATCCGAGGCCGCACAGGCCGGCGAACACACCCGCACCGACGGCGAGACGCCGCCGCCAGGACCATTTCTGCTTCCGGGGAGCGACCTGGGCAAGGGAATCGTTCATCGTCCGGAGCTCTCCTTCCCCGTCCCGCGCATGGCGACCTGGATCGCTGCGCTCACCTGTCCGGCCGGGGTCGCCGGGGCCGGGCACTTCCGATCCGCTTGCCGTCAGCTCGTAGTGCGGCCGGCCGGTGCCGTGGACCGCGCAGCGGGTACTGGAGGCCGCGGCGTGGTGAACCGGGGCGGGCCCGGCCGGGCCCCGGCTCAGTCGGCCAGCAGGTGGTCGGCCTTGCCCGCCTTGATGTCCCGGATCAGCTGGCGCAGGGCGTCGCCGGTGTCGGTGAGGTACGCGGCCTCCGCGCCCGCGACGGCGATGTAGCTGTTGCCGTCCCCGTCCACGCCTATTCGGTAGCAGTTGTTCCCTTCGCCGCAGTACGGGTCTTCCCAGGTGACGTCGGCCATCTGTGACTCCTCAAAGATCACGGGCGATCGCGTGGATGAAGTCGCGGGAGGCGTCCTCGGACAGCGCGTGCTGGTCCATCCACTGGAGATGGGAACGGTACTTCGTGAGTTGCGGCTCGTCGTGGGTGAAATCCGGGCCGTGCGCCGAGTCCAGCTGCACCGTGTCGAGCAGGCGTACCGCGCCCTCGGCGTAGAGCATCGCGTGTCCGGCGCCGGGGAACGCCCCGGCCTCCACGGATAGCACGCGCAGCGTGATGATGTCCCGCTCCGACACCGCGCACAGGTACTCCAGCTGCTCCCGGGTGGCCCGGCGGCCGCCGAACTGCATGCGCAGGGCCGCCTCGTGCACGTACCCCGTGTACGGTCGGGCGCCGTCGCCTTCGAGTACCTGCTGGCGCCGCATGCGGTGGGCGACCCGCAGTTCGACCTCGGATGCCGGGAGTGCCGGGAGTACGGAGCCGAAGACGGCGCGGGCGTAGGCGCCCTGGTGCAGCAGCCCCGGCAGGTGCACCGTCTGTACGGTGTGGAGGCGCGTGGCGTGCCATTCCAGCTCGGAGACGTCCAGCAGCCCGGCCGGGATCGTTCCCCGGTACGCCTCCCACCAGCCGCGTTCCGGCGGTTGCGCCAGCACGGTCAGGCCGGCGATGTACGTCTCGTCCACCACGCCGCAATGGCTCGCGAGGGTGCGCAGCCGCTCCGCACTGACGGCCCGCAGGCCCTGCTCGATCGCGGACAGCTGTGAGCGGCTGACGTTGAGCACCCCGGCTGCCGACTCGGCGGAGACGTCCGCCGCGACGCGCATCCGGCGCAACTCCGCGCCCACGCGCTGCTGTCGTGCGGTCGGGGAAGTCCTGGCTGTCATGCCTGCAGTCTGCCGGTTGAGGAGCCCGCGGACGAAGGCGCAGCAATTTTTGCAATCAGGGGCACAATTGCGCCCGCATACCCTACGTCAGGTAATGCACCGCTCACGCAGGGGAGTTGAAGTGCATCGCCGCAGCATGCCTCGGGCCTCGGCGACGAGCCACGCTCCCCGTCCGCGTCAGCCATCCGTGCGTGTCGAACTCGCCGTAGTCACGTCCGACCTCAGGGAGTCCGCGATGTCCAGCCACCCCTTCACCGCCTGCCCCGTGTCCCCGCCCGAGCCCGTCGGGGACGAGCCGCCCGCGCTCGACGCGCTCGCGTGCAACCTCACCGTGCCCGGGGCCGCGTACAGCGCCCAGATCGCGCGGGCCGCCGTACGGTCCGTCCTGCACGCGTACCGGCTCGACCCGCTCGCGCCCGCAGCCGTGCAAGTCACCGGGGAACTGGTAGCCGCCGCATGGCACTTGGACCCCGGACGGAGTCTTTATCTGTCAGTCCGCTACCGGGACGACTCGCTCCGGCTGACCGTCTACGACGGCCACGCACCCCACGCGCACCCCCGCCTCGCCGCCCACTGCGAGGCCCGACGGCGCGCGGCGCTGCGCCTCATGGCCGCGGTGGTGCGCTCGTGCGGCGGGGCCTGAGGCTTCGGGGAGTCCCGCGAGCCCGGGGGTGGGACGCGCACCTGGGCGAGCCTGCCCCGGCACGGCGCCGCCGACTACCTGCGCGCCTGACCGGCACGCGGTGCACATCAACAAGCCGTCAAAAAGATCGCCCTTGACGCCCATCCACCTGCGCCTTCGGCCAGTATCTGATGGTTGCGCTATGGGTCGGTCGGGATGGGGGACGGGGATGTCGTTCGACGAGGAATGGGCTGCCGCAAAGGTGGGTGTGCGGCTGAACCAGGCCCCCGCGCCCGGCGGAGGCGGCGGGAATGCCGACCTCAGCGTCAGCCGTGACGATCTGGGCGCCATCGGCGGTGAGGCCTACCAACTGCACAGCCGCCTGACCAAGGACGGTCACCACGCCGACCGGACCACGGCCGACGCGGCCACCGCCCTAGTAGGCGCCCACTTCGAGACGGGAGCGGCTCTGCGGCAGGTGTGCGACACCTGGTCGCAGCAGGTCACCGCGTTGCTGGCCGCCTGTGCGCAGATCTCCAACCACCTCGACTACTCGGCAGCGGCGCACCAGAAGGACGATGACGACATCGCCGGGGCGCTGATGAGTGTCGCCGACCTCGACAAGCACTTCCGGTAGGGGTGGGGATCATGACGCTCGGATTCGACGATGTGCTGCACGCACCGCTCGGCAAGCTCAAGGACGCGGTGACCGACTGGTCCCAGATGGCCACCAAGCTGGAGGAACTCGGCAAACTCGCCCGCGACGGGATGAAGGCCAAGGCGGACAAGGCGGACTGGGCTGGTGTGAACGCCTCCGTCACCCAGCCGTTCATCGGCAAGACCGCCAAGGAGTTCGACGACGCAGTGCAGGCGGCCAAGGGCGTCCACCGAATTCTGGAGCAATCGCACACCACGTTCGAGAAGGCAAAGGCCAACCTCAAGCGCGTCGTCGACGAGGAGGCGCCGTCCCGCCAGGTGACGGTCGGCGCCGACGGCTCCGTACGCGCGAGCAGCCCCCTCTCGGAGAGTGTCGGACGGGCCGGTAGGAACGATCCGGACTACAAGGACCTGCTACGCAAGGAGCAGTCCAACGTCACCTACATTGCCAACCGGATCCGCATCGCCCTCGAGGAGGCCAACGAGGCCGACCAGGACATCGCCCGGACCCTGAGGGCGAACCTGGGCGACGACCCGCACAACTTCAGCGCCCCCAAGTACGCCAGCACGGATGCCATGAACGCCGACCGTGCCGTCACTCTCGCCCGCAAGGGCGACAAGATGACCGACCAGGAGCTGAAGGACCTCCAGAAGCTCCTGCACGAACATCGCGCGTCGCCGGAGTTCACGACCGCCTTCTACGAGGGACTGGGCGCCAAGCCGAGCCTCGCCTTCTTCGCCGACCTCACGATGAAGACCGAAGGTGACAGTAAAGTACGCACCGATTCCCTCAAGGCCCTCCAGCAGGACCTCGGTTTCTCCTTGGCCACGGCCACCGACCCGGACAATCCGACGCACCTGTCGGAGAAGTGGCAGACCGATCTACGCAAGGCCGGGGCCGGCACGATCGACGTCTATCCGTCCCGTAACGCCAGCTACAACCCGTACGGTTACCAGGTGCTCGGCAACATCCTGCGCTACGGCTCGTACGACCATCGCTTCCTCACCCCGGTCGCCGAGCATGCGGCCCAGATGCAGGCCCGCAACCCGGGCATCTGGAAGCACATGCCCCAGAACCAGCCGTACATCGGCATCAACCTGAACCCTGCCGGCACGGACGGCAGCTCCGGCTTCAACGCGATGACCGGCATCCTGGAGGCGTTGGGGCACAGCCCGGAGGCATCGAAGGATTTCTTCGACGGGAAGATGACCCCGTACTCGTCGGACGGCCAGAAGATGGACCGGGCGTACTTCGACCGCGAGTACAAGGGTGGCTTCAGCTACAGCCAGCTCGTCGAGTTCAACCTCAGGGAGACCGGTGACGGCATCGTCCTCGAAGGGCTGACAGGCCCGAAGGGGAAGACCGTCTACCCGGACTACTTCGAGATGCTCACCGACAAGAACCAGTGGTTCGACGACCGCTCGGCGACGCACCCGGAGATCGGCGACGGTGACGCACAGGAGGCCTGGAAGAAGGCCGCCGAGAAGGCGACGGCGGCCGGCCCGGACGCACTCGGCCACGCCCTGGAGTCGGCGGTCTCGGGCCGCGCGTACGACGACGTCCGTACGGACGTGAAGCCGCTGCCGCACTCGGAGGAGCAGGCGAACCTCATGCACCGGGTGGTGGAGAAGTTCGGCGGCGAGGGCAACGACCTCATCTCGGTCACCGGCGAGGACGACAAGAAGAAGTCCGGCGTCTTCATGCCGATGCGGGACAGCCTCGGCAACATGACGGCCGAGTACATGCGGGACTTCCAGAAGGCGATGGGGCCGGACGGCATCGAGACGTTCGGGGCGGATGCCGGCCTGCGAGACCTGGGCGGCTCAGAGCTCCCGAAGTTCCTCGGCAGTGTTGCCAGGGACCCGGATGCCTACGGTGCGATCATCAACGCCCAGCAGGCCACGACGGCCGATCTCCTGGGCGACGTGGCGAAGAAGTACGGCGAGGGCGGTCCACAGCACAACCTGGGCGACGCCCGCCATGAAGTGACCACGTATGCCGCCCCCGGAGGGGAGATCGCGGGCATCGCCTCGCAGGCCCGTGTGGACGCCGTGTACCGGGACGAGACCGCCGGGGACAGCGAGTTCAACCAGGGCCTTCAGGACGGGACCAAGTGGATCGAACGCGGCTTCGGCCTGGCGATCAAGCCGCTCGAGGCGTCGGTCGTGGGCGCTCCCGTTGCCTGGGTGATAGAGGACGTCAAGGAAAGCGTCACCAAGCACTACGAGCGTGACAGCGCGGCGGATGCCACGTCGGATGCGAACGATGTCCTTCAACGCCAGCGGCAGGCCACTGCTGAAGCTGCCCGGGAGGCCGCCGTGCTCGGGGCCAAGGAGGCCGGACTGTCCGAGGATGAGCAGAAGAAGTTCGGCGACACTGCCGCCGACCGCGTAAGGCTCGGATACGGCGACGGTCGCGACACGCAGAGCGGGTACCAGCCCCCTCCGCAGAAGAACGGTGGAAAGTCATGACCGAGGGACTGAGGCGGCGAGGCCGCCTCATCACGGCCCTCGGGGCGGTCGCGGTCCTGCTGGCAGGCGGGATCTGGTGGTGGACGAACAGAGTTCCGGTCGTCCAGGTGCCGGACCGGGTCTGTGGTGGCGCGATGTCCGGAAAGTCGGTCGCGGCGATCCTCCCGAAGAAGGGAGGAGAGTACGACGAAGAGTTCCAGCCCTTGTTCGATCCCCCCAGGGAGAAGCTGACGAGTTGGTGCTCAATGAAAGCCGCGAACAAGTCCATCTTGGCGAGCTACTCCTGGACCACCTCGACATCTGCCCCGGCCGAGTTCCTGGACGGAATGGGCACCCCCATACAGCTGGGTGAGGCGCCCGGCTATATGAATGCCCGGGAGGCGATGCTCTACCTGCCCTGCCGCGACCCATCGGCCGTGGAGTTTCCCCGGCTCGAGGTCTCCGTTTCGCGTTTGGCCGAGCGCGAAGTCGACCGTCAGCGCGACCCGGCCCTGATGGCCGAACTCGTCGCCGACGCGGCGCGCTACGCCGCTCAACAGCTGAATTGCGAAGTCGCCCCCCGCCTGCCCGCCGGGTCCCCGGTCATGGTTGCGGGAGCGGTCGGCTAGAGGGCGGTCGAACGCACGTGGGCGAGCCTGCCCCGGCGCGGGCGGCGACTGTCTCCGCCTCGGCCAAGCGGTCAGTGGGCGGTGACTTCAGCGGGCAGCGTGTAGACGTCCTCCGGTGTCACGATATTGGTGATCGCCTGGCCGAACAGCGTGCTCGGTTCCTCGCTCTCGGCGGTGATGTTGGTGTTGAGCAGGACGATCAGCGTGGCCTGGTCCTGCAGCAGGTAGGTGGTCAGGGACTGGTAGCCCGGTCGAAGGCGGCAAGCCCTACGGGGTCGCCGACGCCCGCCTGGATGTGGAAACCTTCACCAAGCCCGGCGCCACCATCGCCGGCCTGGCCACCGAGGCCCGCGCGGAGGCCGTCTACGAGCAGAAGACCGCCGGGGGCAGTGATTTCAACAAGGGCCTCCAGGACGGCACGAAGTGGACGGAGCGCGCCTTCGGCCTGGTGACCAAGCCGCTGGAGGCGTCGGTCGTGGGTGCTCCGGTCGCCTGGGTGATAGAGGACGCCAAGGAGAGCGTCACCAAACACTACGAGCGGGACAGCGCTGCGACGGCCGAGGAGAAAGCGAAATCTCTCCTGGACCAGCGACGCGAAGCCACCGCCCGCGCCGCCGCCGAGGCCGCGGTGGCTGGAGCCAAGCAGGCCGGCTTGTCCGAGGAAGAACAGAAGAAGTTCGGAGACGACGCGTACCACTCGGTGACAGGCGGCTACGAGCGCGGTAGGTCGACCCACAGCGGGTATCAGCCGCCGCCGTCCAAGGGGGGAGCCAAGTGATGCGTTCGCGCCACGGATATCGGGGCCGCCTCACCGTGGCTGCGGGAGCCGCGTTGGTCCTGATCGAGGCCGGGACCTGGTGGTGGACGAACAGAGTTCCCGTGGTCCGGGTTCCGGACCGGGCCTGCGGTGGTGCCCTCTCCGGGAATGCCGTCGCCGCGATCCTCCCCGAGAAGGGCGGGGAGTACCAGGAGACGCTCAGCTCCACGTTCGATCCGGGCGGAGACGATTCACTGAACATCTGGTGCTCCATGAGAGCAGCCGACAGGTCCGCTCTCGCCAGCTACACCTGGATCTCCCCGGGAGTGGCCGACGGGTTCGAAAACGGCACCCCCATCAAGCTGGGTGAGACGAAGGGCTACACGAGGGCCTTCATCGCCAGGCTCCTCGTTCCGTGTCTCAGCTCTGGACGCGAGCGGTATTCGTGGCTCATGGTCACAATCGAACGTTTCGCGAAGAACCCCAAGGACCCCGTCGAGGTCGACGACCAGCGCGACCCCGCCCTGATGGCCGAACTCGTTGCTGATGCCACGCGCCACGTCACCCAGCAGCTGAAGTGCGAAACCGCCTCAACGCTCCCCGCCGGCCCACCGGTCATCGGCGCGGACGCTGCCGGCTAACGAGGCGTCCAGCCGCCGTTGAGGATGACGTCGGCGCCGGTCATGTCGGAGGGCATGTCCGAGGCCAGGAGGAGCTGGACCGAAGCTACCTCGTCCGGACGGCCCAAACGACTGTGGAGCGGATGGGCTGAGCAATGGCTAGTCGGTCAGCAGGTGGTCGGCCTTGCCCGCCTTGATGTCCCGGATCAGCTGGCGCAGGGCGTCGCCGGTGTCGGTGAGGTACGCGGCCTCCGCGCCCGCGACGGCGATGTAGCTGTTGCCGTCCCCGTCCACGCCTATTCGGTAGCAGCTTGCCCCTTCGCCGCAGAACGGCTCTTCCCAGACGATGTCGGCCATCGGGTTCCCTCTCAGAGCTGACGGGCCAGGTGGTGGATGAAGTCCCGGGAGGCGTCCGGCTCCAGGCTGAGACGTTCCATCCAGTCCAGTTGGGCACGGTACTTGGACAGTTGGGCCTCCGTGTGCAGGAAGTCGGGGCCGTGTGTGCTGTCGACCTGCACGGTGTCGAGTCGGGGCACGGGGCCCTCCAGGTAGTTGACCGTCTGGCCGGCGCCGGGGAAGCCGCCTGCCTCGAAGGGCAGCACGCGGACAATGACGTTGTCCCGCTCGGCCACGTGGGCGAGGTGCTCCAGCTGTGCGCGAGCCACCTTGCGGCCGCCGAACTGCATGCGCAGTGCCGCTTCGTGTACGACCGCCACGTACTCCGGAGCCGATTCGCCCTCCAGTACCTGCTGGCGCTCCAGCCTGTGGGCCAACCGGAGGGCGATCTCTTTCTCGGGGAGGGCCGGTACGACGAACCGGAAGAGTGCGAGTGCGTGCTCGCTCGTCTGCAGCAGGCCCGGGATGTGGACCGAGTGCGCGCACCGCATGCGAGTGGCGTGGGATTCCAGCTCGGCGATGTCGAGTACGGCGGCGGACAGCGCGCCGCGGTAGCGCTCCCACCAACCGCGCTTGCTGGGTTGCGTCATGGCGACGAGAGCGTCGACGTACTCAGCATCCGCGCACTCGCAGTGGCAGGCGAGAGAACGCAGCCGCTCCTCGCTGATCGTGCGCACGCCCTTCTCGATGGCTGAGACCTTCGTGCGGTCGACACCGAGCAGACCTGCTGCGGATTCGGCGGACACGTCTGCTGCCAGCCGTATGCGGCGCAGCTCGGCGCCCAGTCGCTTCTGCCGTTCTGTCGGTGCGGTGCGTGGCGGCATGGATGCAGTGTGCCGTGCGGCCGCCCCTGAATCCACGAGGTGGGCAATTGTCTGCATCAAGGTGGCGAAAAGACCACCCATGCCCCTACATTGGGTAACGCACCGCTCACGCAGGGGAGTTGAAGTGCATCGCCGCAGCATGCCTCGGGCCTCGGCGACGAGCCACGCTCCCCGTCCGCGTCGGCCACCCGTGCGCGTCGAACTCGCCGTAGTCACCTTCGACCTCAGGGAGTCCGCGATGTCCAGCCACCCACCCTTCACCGTCTGCCCGGTGTCCCCGCCCGAGCGCGCCTGGGGCGAGCCGCCCCCGCTCGACACGCTCGCGTGCGGCCTCACCGTGCCCGGGGAGCCGCTCGGCGCCCAGGTCGCGCGGGCCGCCGTACGGGCCGTCCTGCACGCGTATCGGCTCGACCCCCTCGCACCCGCCGTCGTGCAAGTGGCCGGGGAACTGGTCGGGGCCGCCTGGAAGTTGGATCCCGGGCGGAGTCTGTACCTGTCCGTCCGTCACCGCGACGACTCGCTCCGCCTCATCGCCTACGACGGCCACGCGCCCCACGCGAACCCCCGCCTCGCCACCCACTGCGAGGCCCGGCGGCGCGCGGCGCTGCGCCTGATGGCCGCGGTGGTGCGCTCGTGCGGCGGCGCCTGGGGCTTCGGGGAGTCCCGCGAGCCCGGGGGTGGGACCCGCACCTGGGCGACCCTGCCCCGGCACGGCGCCGCCGATTACCTGCGCCCCTGACCAGCTGGCGCGTTGCCTCGGGAGTTCTCGTACGCGATGGCCGTTCAATCGTTCCGCGCGAGACGCCGAGGCACCTGAAGGGTCCCGCAAGTGCCTGATGGTTTGTCATGAGTGAGTCACAGACGGCCCATTGTCAGTTGCAGTTGCGACGTGAGTTGATAGAAATGAACATGCTGATGACCGTTCGTGAGTGCGGGGGTGTGGGATGAAGTTCGACATGGGGACGCAGGTTCTGTCGAACCTGATGTCGGGGTCGCGGGATTCGAATACGGATCTGGGGACGTTGATCAAGCAGCTGGTGGCTGCGGCGCAGCCGCTGGAGGGCAAGTTCCAGGGGCAGGGCAAGGTGGCGTTCGACTCGTTCAAGCTGCGTGCGGATGACATCGCGAAGGAGTTGAACGCTTCGCTGGCGGCGATCCTGGGTGGTCAGTCGGGGATGGAGCAGGCGTTCGGGTCGGGTGACCAGGAGCAGGGTGAGAACGCGCGTCAGCAGCAGGGGGCGGCGAACTTCGACGCGGCCCGCTTCTCGGGCCGCTGATCTTCGTCCGGGTCTTCTTCTGAGTCTTCGTTCTGGGTTTTCTTCACGGGGAGTGTGGTTGTGATGGGTACGGGTGGGACGGACCGTCGTGCGTATGACGTGGGTGCCTCGACGGAGGTGCAGGGCGGTATCAAGGCGGTGATCGGCCGGCTGGAGCAGGTGATCGCGGCGCGTGAGGGTCAGGTGTCGGCTGCGATGTCGGACTTCGCGGCGGATGGTGTGGCGGATGACTACCACGCCAAGGAGCTGCGCTGGAAGAACGCTTCGCAGGAGGTCAAGAACATCATCCGGCTGTTGAACTCGACGCTGGAGAAGAACGACGTCACGGCGCGGCAGACGCTGCAGCGGGCGAAGACCGCGGTCGACAACATCGGCTGAGTGGGCGGTTGACGTAGGACAGTTGGTTGGCTGTACGGGGGGTCGTTGATGACGTCGTGGGACATCAAGCCGCAGGGTGTGCAGGGGCAGTTGAAGACCGTCGGCGGGAATGCCGGTGAGCTGGAGAAGGCGTTGAACGCTCTGCTCACGGCCATGTCGCAGGCGGCGCAGGCCGCGGGGACGGCGGTGCCCGGTTCGCAGGCGGAGACGAAGCTACAGGGTCCGGTGCCGGTGGGGCAGCCTCATCTGTCTCAGAAGGCGATGGGGCCGGTGGCGGCCGCGCTGGGTGAGTATCTGACTGCGCGCAAGCCGGAGTTGAAGTCGATGGCCGAGCGGATCGAGGCGTGCATCCTCGGCGCGGTGAAGGCGACGAACGAGTACCTGGAAGGCGATCTGGAGCAGGCCAAGGCGGCTCAGGACGCGGCCAGGGCCGTGAATCTTGACGTCCTGCGTGAGAAGCCGGGGGGCAAGCAGTGAGCGGGGACGCGCCGGTCGATCCGGCTGAGGTGCCGGTCTTCACCGGGGATCTGGCGGTGCTGGACGCGCAGGTGAAGGCGATCTCGTCGGGCGGGGCGGCGGTCTCGACGGCGACGTCGGACGTCCACACCAGCTTCGGCGGGTTGCAGGCCTTCTATCAGGCGCCGGAGGCAGACCAGCTGTTCGCGACGACGAAGCCGGTGTCCGATCTGGGCCTGAAGCTGAGTTCCGACATGTGCACGATCGCGGGCGCGCTGGGCACGTACTCGCGTGACGCCGCGCCGGTCATCAAGAAGCTGGAGAATCTGAAGGCGGAAGCGCAGGCGTTCCGCACGAAGACGGACAAGGACGAGAAGTGGCGTGAAGACGGCGATCTGATCGACGAGAACCTCGAACGCCGCAACAAGATCGCCGAGGTGTGGGCCGAGTTCCACGACGTGGAGCGGGCCGCCCACGCCAAGATCGTCGCCCTGGTGGGCGGCAAGCCGCTCAAGGTGAACGACGGCTCCAACGGCGAGGGCATGTACGGCTACGACGCCGAGGCACTCAAGCAGGCCAAGTCCCTGCCGTGGGGTGACGCGGTGGAGGAGTCCATACCCGGCTGGCAGATTTGGGAGCACGCCTGGGAGTTCGGCAAGGGCGTCGTCGTCGACGGCGTCTGGGGCACCCTCAAGGGATTGGGCGGCCTCGTAGGCCTCCAGGGCTGGGACGTGTTCAAGCAGTCCTGGACCGGCCTCGCCAAGCTGGGCACGGGGCTTGCGATCATGTCGATCCCCGGCGCGGGTGCGCTCTTCCTCGCCGCCCCGGAGGACAAGCTGCCGTCCTGGCTTCGGGAATCGCGCACTGCGATGAAGGAGACCGGCAAGGCGCTCCTTGCCTGGGACCAGTGGGGCTCCAACCCGGGCCGCGCGGCGGGTGCGGTCACCTTCAACGTGGTGACCACGGTGTTCACCGGTGGTGCGGGCGGGGCGGTCTCGGGCGCGGGCAAGGCGGGTGCGGTGGCCAAGGCGCTGTCGTTCGCGGGCAAGGCGGGCCGGGCGATCGATCCGACGACGTACCTGTTCAAGGGCGCCGGCGCGGGCCTCTCCAAGATCGGCGATGTCATGGCCGGCCTCAAGGACATGGGCAAGTTCGAGATCCCGAAGATCGGCGACGGCGCCTTCGCCCTCCCCGAGGGTGCCCTCAAGCTCCCCGACGGAGCGATCCAGCTCCCCAAGGGCACCGCAATCCCGGACGGCGCGGTCAAACTCCCCGACGGCAACATCAAACTCCCCGAGGGCACCGCGACCCTGCCGCCCGGCACGGTCAAGCTGCCGGTGGACGGCCCGTCGCAGTTCATGGACCCCAAGGGCAACATCTACGACGGGGACGGCGCGATCACCCAGCACGCCAAGGACGCCCCGACGGGCAAGCCGGACGCGGGCGCGGACATCCCGCGCGTCGACCCCCCGAAGGTCGACGTTCCGTCCACGGCCAGGGTCCCGGAACTCGAACTGGCCGGCGTCGCCGCCCGCGGCGGAGACGACGTCATCCGCGTCGGCTCCGACATCTCGGACCCGGTCCGCGTCGCCGACCCCACCCCGACGGGTCGACCGGACCTGACCCCCACTGGTCGACCGGACCTGACCCCCACCGGCCGCGCCGGCGACCACACGCCGGGCGGCAACGCGTACGACCACGGCAACGGCCCTTCTGCGAGCCACGAGCCCCCGGCCGGCGGCGGCCGCACGGACGGCCCTGGTGGTACCGGTACCGGTACCGGTCACGGCGACGGCCCCGGTGCGGGTGGCCACACGGACGGCCCCTCCGGCGGCGGCCACACGGACACTCCGTCGGGCGGCGGCCACACGGACACCCCGTCGGGCGGCGGGCGCGGCGACAGCGGCGGAACCGGTCACGGAGACGGTCCCGGAGCCTCGGCTGGATCGGGCGAGCACCCCGTGCTCTCCGGCGCGTCCGAGCCTCGGCCGGACGGTGCTCGCTACGTCGAGGAGCCCACGCCCGAACACCAGGCGGCGGCACGGTACTACGACCAAGTCCGCGCCAACCCGGAATCCCTCGATATCCGGAGCATTTCGGATAACACCGGGATCAGTACGCAGGTCCTGGACCGGGTCCGCACCCATTTCTTCCTCACCGAGCACGTGGTGACCCAGGCTCCGGGAGCCCCGCGACTGGCGTACTTCACGCCGCGAAGCGACATAGCCGACCTCTGGAGGGGTGCCAGTGAGGGCACTCTGACCCGAGCCGAAGAGACGCTGTTCGAGCGCTACATCGGGCATGAGTTCACGGAAAGCCACTTCATCGAGGCGGGAATTCCCTACGTACGTGATGCGGAGCACCTCTGGGGTCGCTACGACAACGGAGGCGGAGACGCCGGGTTCTATCACGAATGGCCGGGAAGCTACCATGACGCCGGTGCGCACGAGCTCGCACTGAAGGAGAACAACGGCCGGTTCTCCCAGTGGCCTGGGCTGGGACTCGACCTTCCGAATATCGAACTGGCACCCGGTCTTGCGAACATCGGCGAAGTAACGGCGGCTCTCCTCCAGGAGCTGCGATCGAAGGGGATCGTGAAGTGAACGACCGGGCGGCGTCACTCGTGCTGGAGCGCCTTCGGGCAGTCGAATGGGACGGGGACTGGGACGACGTGTTCGCGCACGTCATGTCTCGTCGCCTGCTGATGCGCGAGTATCTCCGGCGGGCGGGGCTGTGGGCGCAGGCCTGCTCGGCCGAGACCATGTGGCCGTTCTTCGATGTCGTCGAGTACGTGGACCCTGATTTCTCGCTCAACGCGGAAGTCGCCGCACAGCTCCAGGAATTCCTGGGTGAGACCGTCGCCATCAACGCCGTCAAGCGGACCTGCACGGGTGCGGTGCGGCTGGCGGACTACCGGACGCGGCATCCGGAAGAGCTTCCGGACCTGCCCGACCTCTACGAGCCGCTCCTGCTCTTCTACGAGCGGGGCGGCGCGTTCCTCCAGGACAATGCCGGTCTCCTCGACCTGAACGGTGTGCAGATGCGCCCCGGAACTCTGCAGGGCCACGCCGGCGGTCCGATGCTGACCTCCCTCGATCATGTGGTCCTCGACGCCGTGGACGCCGAGGGGCGCATCACCTACTACACCGCGGCCGACCGGCAGGGTCCCCTGTTGCGGCGGCGTGTGGTGCGCACCGCGACGCACGACGAGGCCTTCGGCCGGGACAGCCTGCTCTGGGAGCCGACCGGCGCACTGCCCGCGTCCCCGGAGAAGGCCGCGGAGCTCGGGCTGGTGTGGCTGGACGAGATGGAGGCGGCCGCCCTCATCACGGCGGCCATCGCCGCCGCCAAGCGCTAGAACGGTTCCCGTACCAGCGCCACGGCGTGAACGGGGCGTGCCTGCGGGCGCGGGTACGGGAACCGTGAGGAAAGGGGCCGTCGGCGAGGCGCATGGGCACGTCCGGCGGCCGTCCATGCCGACCGTGAACGGCCGATTCGCTCGACGGCCTCCCCCCGCGAACAACTCGTCGCGGTAGAGCAGACGCTGAGCCATGTCCATGTCCATGTCCATGTCCACATCAGGATCGTCGACATCGATACGGTGCACAGAATCCATGGTGGAATCCAATTCGCGTCCCCGTCCGGCGAGTAGCTGCTACGGGATCTTGAGACCACGAGCAGCCCATGGCAGGCTCATGCCGCATGATCGATGAATTCGCGAAAGACAACCTGCACGGGAGACTGCGGCGGGACCGCAAGGCGCTGCTCTGGAAACTCGACGGCTTGTCCGAATACGACGCCCGCCGGCCTTTGACAGCGACCGGGACCAACCTCCTCGGCCTGGTCAAACACGTGGCCAGCGTCGAGGCCAGGTACTTCGGCGAGGTCTTCGACCGCCCTTCCCCGGAACCGCTGCCCCGGTGGCAGGACTCCAACGGCAGCGATCTGTGGGCGACCGAGGACGAGACCCGCGATCAGATCATCGGGTTCTACCGGCGCACGTGGGAACACTCGGACGCGACGATCGACGAGCTTCCCCTCGACGCCCCCGGCCACGTGCCGTGGTGGCCGGAGCCTTATCCCAACACGAACCTGTTCGCCGTCATGGTCCATGTCCTCGGCGAGTCCATCCGGCATGCCGGGCACGCCGATATCTTGCGCGAGGGCCTCGACGGCCGGACCGGGTTGCGCGCCGAACACGAGAAGCAGATCGACGAGGAAGCCCGTGCAGCCTACTGCGCGAAGATCGAGCAGGCCGCCAGGTCGGCCGCACCAATCAAGGCTTAGAGGTTGTCTCCTCGGCGATCGTCGACGCGGCCTCCGTTCGCGCCAAAAGGGGGATCGACCGGGCCGAACCCGGTCGATCGCGGCAAGGTCGCGCATCGCGCGGTGCGGCGTCGAGTCCGGCGAACGCCTCGGTCGGCCCCGCTGGAAGATCGAACGGTCGATCGCCTGGCTCTTCGGCTACCGCCGCCTCACCGTCCGATACGAACGACAAGAAGCTCGCGAAACTTGCCACGTGAGACAACCTCTTGGGTGAACGGAATTCGGGATGGAATAGTCGCCCCGCCTCAGCTGGACACGAGCCGTTCCGCGACCGCGCGTGCCCGCCGCGCCGGCTCCGGGCCCGGGTCCAGGGCCGCCACCACCGTCGCGCCCTCGACCAGGATCAGCAGCTGGTCCGCCAGGTCCTCGCGGTCCTGGCCGGCCAGCTCGGCCAGGAGGGACCGCAGCTCCGCCTTGTGGCGGCGTACGACGTCCAGGACCCCCGCCGGGCCGCCCGCGCCCAGTTCCCCGTACGCGTTCAGGAATGCGCAGCCCCGGAAGTCCGGCTCGGAGAACCAGTCCGCCAGCCAGTCGAAGACGGCGAGGACCGGGTCCGGGGCTCCCGTCGCCGCCGCGCGGAGGTCGGCTGTCCAGCGCTGGTCGCGGCGTTGCAGGTAGGCCGTGACCAGGGATTCCTTCGCCGGGAAGACCCGGTAGAGGCGCTTGAGGGGGACCCCGGACTCGGCACGGATGCGGTCCATGCCGACGGCCTGGATGCCGTCCGCGTAGAACAGTGCCTCCGCCGTGTCCAGAAGTCGGGTGCGGGCCTCTTCGTCGTCCATGTGGGCAGCGTAGTCCAGATTCCCCTTGCATGGAGAACGCACGTTCTCTATGTTGAGAATGTGCGTTCTCAACTCTCCGTTCTCCGTTCTCCGCGCTCGCCATCCGTCGCCCTGGGAAAGGGATACCTGTGACCACTGCCGCGACCGCCACCACCGCCGCCGTACGCCCGCCCCTGCCGCCCTTCACCGAGGAGTCCGCCCGCGCCAAGGTCCAAGCGGCCGAGGACGCCTGGAACAGCCGCGACCCCGAGCGCGTCTCCCTCGCGTACACCGAGGACTCGGTCTGGCGGAACCGCGACCGCTTCCTCACCGGCCGCGCCGAGATCCGCGCCTTCCTCGCCGAGAAGTGGGAGCGCGAGCTCGACTACCGCCTCCGCAAGGAGCTTTGGGCCTTCACCGGCAACCGCATCTCCGTCCGCTTCGAGTACGAGTGGCACGACGCCGCCGGGCAGTGGTTCCGCAGCCACGGCAACGAGCAGTGGGAGTTCGACGACAACGGCCTGATGAGGCGGCGCGAGGCCAGCATCAACGACGTCCCCATCGCCGCCGAGGGCCGCCGGCTCGTCTGACGTGCCGTCCGCGCCCGCCGTGCGAACCGTGTCGCGGCGGGCGGGGTTTTCCTTACATCTTGCTCCAGTTGGGGACATCGGCCGCCGTGCGCGCGGACCACCGCGCGCACGGCGCCCTCGCGCGTTCGCACCACGCGGCGGAGGCGCCCCCGAGCGGACCTGCCGGTCAGCCGCCGAACAGGGTGCCGAGCGGCGAGCAGGCGGAGTCGACCTCCGCCTTGCCGTAGCCCGTCCTGAACCTCAGTTCGTCCGGGCCCAACGATGCGACCGTCACGTTGATCAAGGACCGCCAGCGGCCTGCGACATCCGACGGGAATTCCCTCGAACTTTCCCAGGATCCTTCGGCTTCAGACGGTTCCTGGATCCGCAGGGTTCGCCTGTCCGAAGGGTCCGGAGAGACGAAGTGAACCTCCACTCCGCCTGCGCTCAGAGCCTTCCTGATGTCGCGTGCGAACCCCAGGATTTCGGTGGTGTGCTCCGGCGGGATTTCGGCCGCGGCGAATCGCTCTTCAGGGACGCTATGCACCTCTTTCGTCACCTGAAACACGATCTTGAACTGTTGTGCCGTCATCGTCGCGCTGGGCGTTTCGTTATTCCAGCTCATCGTGGTATGTCTTCCCTTCCCGCGGCGTGAAGGTGGTGCTGCGTGCAGGAGCCGGTCCTGTGCCCACTCGGCCGGGAGGTCCGGCTCCGGGCCGAGGCGAACGCCTCGCGGAGGGTGTCGTGACCGAGGCCGAACCGGTGGATCAGGAGGGCTCGTGGTGGGCCTGGGTGATGAGGTCCGTGGCGACCTCCAGGGCCGCCAGGCGGGTCTCCTCCGGGTCGCCCTCCACGTGCTGGAGGAACATCATGCCGGCGTGCAGTGTGAACAGCGCGCTGACGCAGCGCACTTGGTCCGTCAGCGGGCCGTCCTCGGTACGGAGGAGCTCCACCAGGGTGAAGAGCCGCTGCTTCACCGTCTCGCCGATGGTCAGCTCACGCGTCGTCGCCTGGTTCTCCTGCATGAACCGGTACAGCGAGGAGCCCGCCGCCATCACCTCGCTGTAGCGGCGCAGCACCTCGCGCTTGGTCTCCAGCGTGCGCGGCTGCTGCTCCGCCCACTCGATCAGCTCGTCGATGGGCCGCGTCACGTCCTCGAAGATGCTGATGATGATGTCTTCCTTGGTCTTGAAGTGGTAATACAGCGCCGCCTTCGTGACCCCCAGCCGCTCCGCGATCTCGCGCAGCGACGTCTTCTCGTACCCCTGCTCGGCGAAGAGCTCCAGTGCGACGTCCTGGATGCGCTGGCGCGTGTCACCACGGCGGCGCTGCGGACTGCTGCTGGACATGGCTCTCCCCAATTACTTACTTGACGCCCGGCTAGTTACGGGTCTACCGTCCCCATTGTAGTGAACTAGCCGGGCGGCAAGTAAGTGCCCGTGCGGGAGGAAGTGCCCGAAGCAGGGCCAGGGGAGTGGACATGGTCGACACAGTCAAGCCCGCGGCGACCTCGGGGGAGGTGAAGCCGCGCAGCGTGCGGGTCGTCCTCATGGCGCTGATGATCGCGATGCTGCTGGCCATGCTCGACAACATGATCATCGGCACCGCGATGCCCACGATCGTCGGCGAGCTCGGCGGCCTGGAGCACCTCTCGTGGGTCGTGACCGCCTACACGCTCGCGACCGCGGCCTCCACTCCCATCTGGGGCAAGATCGGCGACCTGTACGGGCGGAAGGGCTCCTTCCTCACCTCGATCGTCATCTTCCTGATCGGCTCCGCGCTCAGCGGAATGGCCCAGGACATGGGCCAGTTGATCGGCTTCCGCGCGATCCAGGGCCTCGGCGCCGGCGGTCTGATGGTCGGCGTCATGGCGATCATCGGCGACCTGATCCCGCCCCGTGAGCGCGGCAAGTACCAGGGCATGATGGCCGGCGTGATGGCCCTCGCCATGATCGGCGGCCCGCTGGTCGGCGGCACCATCACCGACCACATGGGCTGGCGCTGGTCCTTCTACATCAACCTGCCGCTGGGCGCCGTGGCCCTCGCCATGGTGACCGCGGTGCTGCACCTGCCCAAGAAGACGGAGCAGGGCGCCCGCCCGAAGATCGACTACCTGGGCGCGGCGCTGCTGACCGTCGCCATCACCTCCACCGTCCTCGTCACGACGTGGGGCGGCAGCGAGTACGCCTGGGGCTCGGGCGAGATCCTCGGCCTCATCGCCGTCGGCGTGCTGACGACCGCCGGCTTCCTCTATGTCGAGACCAAGGCCGCCGAGCCGATCATGCCGCTGCACATCTTCCGCAGCCGCAACTTCACCCTCATGTCCGTGATCGGCTTCCTGGTCGGCTTCGCGATGTTCGGCGGCGTGCTCTACCTCCCGCTGTTCCAGCAGTCGGTGCAGGGCGCCTCCGCCACCAACTCGGGCCTGCTCCTGCTGCCCATGCTGCTCTCGATGATGGCCGTCTCGCTGATCGCGGGCCGCGTCACCACCAACAGCGGCAAGTACAAGATCTTCCCGATCGTCGGCGGCGCGCTCATGGTCGTCGGACTGTTCCTGCTCGCCACGATGGACACCGGTACCTCCCGCCTCGTCTCGGGCGTCTACATGGCCGTCCTCGGCGCCGGACTCGGCTTCCTCATGCAGATCACCATGCTGGTCGCCCAGAACAGCGTCGACATGAAGGACATGGGCGTCGCCTCCTCCTCGGCGACCCTCTTCCGGACCCTCGGCGGCTCCTTCGGCGTGGCCCTGATGGGCTCCCTCTTCAACGCCCGGGTCACGGACACCATGTCCGAGCGCCTGGGCCCGGAGGCCGCCGAGGCCGCGAACTCCGCCCAGCTGGACGCCGCGAGCCTGGCCAAGCTGCCGGATGCGATGCGCGAGGCCTATCAGCACGCGGTGGCCGACGGCACGCACGCGGCGTTCCTGCTCGGCGCGGCCATCGCCGTACTGGGCTTCGCGGCCGCCTGGTTCGTCAAGGAGGTCCCACTCCGGGGCGCGGGCCCGGCCCCCGCTCCTTCCCCGGCCGACGACGCGGACAGCGCATCGGACAGCGCATCGGACAGCGCTTCGGGCGGTGCTTCGAACGGGGCTGCGGACGGTGCTTCCGGCGGCGCTTCGGGCGGCGGCAAGGCGGCCCCGGCCGCGCAGGAGTCCGTCGCGCGCTGACCCCTGCGCTGACCCCCGCACACTCAGGCCCGGCCCCGGTGGACGAACCTCCGCCGGGGCCGGGCCTTTTCGCGTCGCGCACGGGCCGCCAGGTCGGGGTTGGTGAACTTCCGGACACGGGACGGGACTTGGGGTCAGGGGGCGCACAGCAGGGACTTGCGCCGTTTCACCCGGGTATCGCCGGGGCAGGAATTCGGGGCGATCAAGGACCAAAGTCCCATCAGTACCATCAGTCCCATTGCGCGGAATTTATGGGGTATTCGGCTGGAACTCCTCGGCGGCGATGAACGTCCTGATCCACAGAACGCTCGCAAAGCGGATGGGGAGGACAGTTCATGGGATTCTCGACGCGCGTGAACAAGAAGGGCATCCGGGCCGGTGCGGCCGTCGTGGCCTCGGCCGCCGCCGTGGCGGCGACGGTGTGGGGGGTGGCGACCCTGGTGGAGCCGGGCAGCACCGCGGCCCGGCAGAACGTGGCCGGGCCGAAGGGCACCGACAACTCCGGCCGCGGCGACGGCGGTCAGCCGGCGCAGCCGCAGCAGCGGATACCCGAGGGCATAGCCCACGCATCGGAGGGCGGCGCGAACGCCGTCAACATCACCATCGACGACGGCCCCGACCCCCGCTGGACCCCGAAGATGCTGGAGATACTCCGCAAGCACGACGTCAAGGCGACCTTCTGCATGGTCGGGCCGCAGGCCAAGGCCCACCCCGACCTGGTCAAGAAGGTGGTCGCGGCCGGCCACCGGCTCTGCGACCACACCATGGACCACGACACGGCCATGGACAAGAAGCCCGTCGCCTACCAGGAGCGGCAGATCCTGGACGCGAAGAAGCTGATCGAGGAAGCCGCGGGCAGCGGCGCCAAGGTCGAGTACTACCGGGCCCCCGGCGGCGCGTTCACCCCCGACAGCCGGCGCATCGCCGCCGCGAACGGCATGCGTCCGCTCGGCTGGAACGTCGACACCAAGGACTTCGACAAGCCGGGTGCGGCCGCCATCGTCGACGCGGTGAAGCGCGAGATAGGCAACGGCCCGACGGTGCTCTTCCACGACGGCGGCGGCAACCGCGCCCAGACCGTCGAGGCCCTCGACCAGGTGCTGGCCTGGCTGGGGGAGCAGGGCCGGCCGACGGGCTTCCCGGTCCGCACCGCCCCCGACACGCCCTGAGCCCCCCCGCCCCTCCCTCCGGGTCTCCTCCCGGCCTGACCCCGCTGCCGTCGCCTGACACGCCGTCCGCCGGGCGAACGGGTGAGGGTCGACGACGCGGCCCGGTGCGCGTTGTTCCCTGGTCGGGCACGGGCGAACGCGCGCCCGACCGACCAGGAGGCTCCCGTGGCCATCGCCCCCGCCAAACTCTCCGACCCCGTGGTCGGCGCCCTCGTCAGCGCCGTCAACGCGCACGACAAGGACGCCTTCCTCGCGCTCCTGACCGCCGACGCGACCATGGCCGACGACGGCTCCGACCGCGACCTCCACGACTGGATCGACCGGGAGATCTTCGACTCCGGCGGCCACATGGACGTCCAGTCCGAGTCCGACGGCGGCCGCGCCCTGATCGTCAACTACCGCAACGACACCTGGGGAGAGATGCGCACCGCCTGGCGCTTCACGATCGCCCCCGGCGGCGGCCGGATCAGCCACTTCGAGACCGGCCAGGCCTGAGCCCCGGGGTCATACCGCCCGCGCCGCATCCAACACCGCCGCCGTCAGGCGCTCGTTCTCCGGCGCCGCCCCGCCCGGGAAGCCGAAACGGCGGCGCGTGTACCCGTACGCGACTCCGGTGACCGGATCGGCGAAGCCCTGCGCGCCCGCCGCACCGCTGTGCCCGAAGGCCCGCGGGCCCACCGCCGGCTGCTGCTTGAAGCCCAGCCCGAAGTGGTCCGGCTCCGCGGTCACGGCGTCCGGGCCCGGAGTGTGCAGCCTCGCGACCTCCGCCACCGTGTCCGCCTCCAGCAGCGGCGCCCGGCCGTCGAACGCGCCGATCGCCGCCGCGTACAGGCCCGCGATGCCGCGCGCCGATCCCATGCCGCCCGCCGAGGCCGGTCCGAGCTCCCGCGTCCTCGGGTGGTTGGCGTGGACGATCAGGTCCATCGGGGGTTCCCGGTGCGCGTTGAAGGCGACCGCCAGCAGGGCCGGCAGCGGCCCGCCGCCGGCCTGCGCCGCCCGCTGCCCGGGCGTCGGCAGCATCTCCAGCACCGGCTTCCAGCGGCCTTCCTCCGAGGCGGGCAGACCCAGGTACAGGTCCAGCCCGTACGGGGCGCGCACGCGCTCCTCGTAGACCTCCTGGACCGACCGGCCCGTCGCCCGGCGCACGACCTCGCCGGTCAGCGCGCCGATCACGAAGGCGTGGTAGCCGTACGCCGTACCGGGCTCCCAGAACGGCTTCTGCCGGGCCAGCCGCGACGCGATCAGGGCGTCGTCCGCGATCTCGTCGTAGTCGAAGCCCTCGTCGGTGTTGATCAGCCCGGACCGGTGGCTGATCAGCTGGCGCAGCGTCAGCCGCTCCTTGCCGTCCCCGGTGAACTCGGGCCAGTACGCCGGCACCGGGCGGTCCCAGTCCAGTACGCCGTCCTGCACGAGCAGCGCCACCACCAGGTGCGCCGCGCCCTTGGTGATCGAGTAGACCCCGCTCAGGGTCTCCCCGTCGGTGTCCTCGCCAGCCCACAGATCGACCACCCGGCGGCCCCGGTGGTGCACGGCCAGCTGGGCCTCGGGCGAATGCGGCTCGGCCGCCACGGCGGCCGCGAACTCCTCGCGCACCGGCTCCCAGCCCGCCGCCACCGTGCCGTCCACGGTGACGCCCACGTTCACACCTGCGTCCACGCCCATCGGATCCCCCGTCCGTCTCCTTGCCAAGTCTGCACCCGGAGAACGGAAGTTGATCATCGGCTATTCCGTGAACCGGGCGCTCCCGTACGGGTGAAAGCGCGCCCGGCGACGTTCCGGGCCGCCGCGGGGTCCCGTTGGTCCGGGCATGAAGCGCACCCGCATCGCCGCTCTCGCCCTGGCCACCGCCGCGGCGGCCCTCGTACCCGCCCTCGGCCTGCCGGCCACCGCCGCGGAGGGAACGTTCTACCTGCAGGATCCGGCAGGCGGCGAGAAGACCATGAAGTCGATGTGGACCAAGGACGAGATGCACAAGGTGGAGGGGCAGTTCCGCCTCCACCCAGGGGTCCAGTACAAGACGGTCACCCGCCCCGGCCCCTCGGGCGCACCGGACCAAGAGCGCCGGACCGGCGACCCCAAGACGCTGGCCTGGCTGCTCTCGTACGAGTTCGCCTGGTCGGTGTCGGACTCGACGGTCGTGAAGAAGGCGATGACGGTCAAGGAGGGCGAGCACCCGATCGTCGTGCGCGCCGTGCTGCGGACCGCGAAGGGGGCCGTTGCGGGAGAGGTGCGCGAGGAGCTGACGGGGAAGCCGCCGACCGGGCGCGAGAAGGTCGCGGGCGGCAAGCGGATCGCGTGCGACACGGGCGAGTACACCGTGGAGTGGTCGGTCACGCGCTCGGACTACGGGACGGTCGCGGGCACGCTGCGCTGGAACTCCAGCTGCGAGCAGTACCGGAAGGCGTTCGCCACGGACCACGGGCCGCAACGCTGACGCTGACGTGGGGGCCTGCCTGGGGCCCGCCCTGGGGTCCGGCCGCCCCGCGCACCTCGTGAGTGCTCGGCGGGCGACTGGGCCGCGGCCTTGGATCAAGTGCCGTAGAGGCCATGGTGCCGCACAGGGTGGTCTGCGGCATGGGGCGAAGGTCCCGTGTCGGGAAGGACTTTCAGTTCTTCTTCGAGGCTTCGCCGGCCTGGGCGGCGATGTCCTCCAGGACGGTCTTCGGGTCGCCGGCCGGCTCCACGGCGCGCCCGATGTTGCGCTTGATGGTGTCGCTGACGGACAGCCAGGACGGGTCGTTCACCGGGTAGAGCTGGGCGGTGTACAGCGCGCTCAGGAACAGCTGGTCGTTCTTGTCGAGGCCGCCGCCTGCCGGGGTGCGCGCGGCGGTGACGGTGGACGGCAGCAGGTGGTAGCGGCCGGCGAAGTCCGACAGGTTCTTGTCCTGGTAGACGAAGTCCAGGAACTTGCTGATCTCCGCGCGCTTGCCGTTCTGCTTGAACGCCATCATCCAGTCGGCCACGCCGACGGCCGGCGGGGTCTCCCCGGTGCCGAGGCTGTCCGCGACGGGCATGACGGCCGTGCCGACGCTGATGCCCTTGGCGCGCGCCTCGTGGGCGAGCGAGGGGTAGCCGTTGAGCATGCCGACCTCGCCCTGCAGGAAGGCGCCGAAGGCGTCCGCGCGGTTCAGCTGGGACGGCGCGGTGGGGCCGGTGAGCCCGGGAGCGACCAGCTCGTTCTTGACCCAGGTCCAGGTCGCGATGTTCTGCTCGGAGGCCAGGCTGTAGTTGCCGCTGCTGTCGGCGTAGCCGCCGCCGTTGCTGAGCTCCCAGATCATCGCCTCGGCGTGCGCCTCCTCCGGGCCCAGGGGAAGGGCGTACGGGTACTTCACGCCCTTGTCCTTGAGCGCCTTGGCGGCGGCCTTGAGGTCGGACCAGGTCTTCGGGGGCTCCTTGATGCCCGCCTTGGTGAAGAGCGCCTGGTTGTAGAAGAGGAGGCGGCTGCTCGCCACGAAGGGCAGGCCGTACAGCGTGTTGCCGACGGAGCCGGCATCGGCGAGCGGCGGAAGGAAATTCGCCTCGGCGGTGACCGAGAGGAGTTCGTCCGCGGGATACAGCTTGCCCTGGGCGGCGAAGTCCGAGTAAGAGCCCATGAGCGCGACATCCGGCGCCTTGCCGGCCTTCACCATGCGGGAGACCTCGCGGTCGATGTCGGCCCACGGCAGGAGCTTGACGTCGAGCTTGATGCCGGGGTTCTCCTTGGCGAAATCAGTCGCCATCTTGTCCCAGAACGGCTTGGAACTGGTGGCCGGGCTGTTGCCGTATTCGGCGGCGACCAGGTGCAGCGTACCGCTGTCACCTGCACCGTCTCCGGAGCCACCACATCCGGCCAGAGGTATCAGCAGACCGAGCACGACCGTGGTGGCGGCCGTGCCGAAGATTCTTCGTCGCACGGGTATATTCCCCTGAATTTCTTTTGAATCCCGTTATTACTCATGAGTTGCTCCGGGCTGGGTCTCCCCTCTACGGCCCGTTGGCCGGAATTCTCTCCCGAGGATGGGGTGGTTGATTACATTGGGGCCGTACTTGTGGTCAATGCTCCAAGTGGGGCTTTTCCGGATGGTGTTTTCCGATATGTGATCAACAAATCGGACGCGCGTAGACATGCCGAAAAGCCCGTTTCCGGTCACGGAACGGGCTGGGGGTGTGTGGGGTGGTGGGAATGTGGGTGCCGGGGCGTGGTCCGGCGGGTGCTAGTCGGCGAAGTCGCCGGCGTACGGGTCGGGCTCGCCCGTCTCCGGGTTGCGGCCCTCCTGCCAGCGGCGCTGGGCCTTGCGCCAGTGCACGAAGCTGAGGTGGCCGCCGTCCCAGAAGGTGATGCTGACGGGGCTCACGTCGAACTCGTCGGAGCAGAGCCGGTAGAGGAACTCGGCCATGCCGTACGGATACACCGCGAAGGAGTCGGCGGTGTGGCGCCCGCAGACCAGCACCGGCCAGCGGTCCGGGTCGGGGTCCGAGGTGAGCCAGCACAGGATGTCCGACCCGCCGGTGACGCCCCAGGCGATGATCGACTCCGGGTCCACGTCGAAGGCGGACCGGCCGCCCTCGGCCACCCAGGTCTGCCGGGCGTTCTCGGTCTCCTCGGCCATTCCGGCCGGGTCCCACTGGAGGCCGGGCTTGGGCAGCGGCAGCAGGATGCTGGCCTCGCCGTTGATGGAGCCCGCGCCGAAGCGGCCCATGAACGCGATGAAATCGGCCGGGAACCGGGTTCCCCAGGCCGCCTCGGCCGCCCGCCAGTCGATGTCCTCGTCGGCGCCGTGCGTCGCCGGCATGATCTGCTCCAGCGCCTTGATGCGCGCGTTCTCCGTCATGCCGCTCCCCTGATGCCCCAGCTCAACCGCCCCAACCTACTGCCGGGGAGGGGCCTCGCCTAGCTGGTGTCTCACCGGTCGGTCCGGGGCGGGTCCACCTGGACGGTGGTTCCGACCCGCAGCCCCCAGCCGGCCATGGCGCCGGCCGCGGCCTCCAGGACGTGGCGGGAGCGGAGGCGGGGCAGTCCGAGCCGGCCCGGGGGCATGGTGACCACGGCGAGCACGCGGAGGTTCCGGTCGAGGTACGCCACGTCGATCGCGAACCGCATGCGGAAGGTGTGCACGCTTCCCGCGGGGGTGAGGAGGAGTGCCCCCTCGATGGTGTCGCGGCCGAGGAGTCCGCGGGTTCTGGCCTTGTAGGAGGCGGCGACCTCCAGGGGGATGCGGTGTGCGTTGATGTGGAGGGTGTGGGGGCCGTCGGGCCGGTGTTCGGTGGGCGCCATGGCCGTCAGGGTAGGGGGGTGCGGGCGGGGGTGGGTGCGGGTGCCGCTGCGCGGAGCTGGTCCCCGCCCCGCCCTTTCTCCGTTTCCCGGGCGCTGCCCGGCCCCGCGCCTCAAACGCCGGCGAGGCTGGAAGAGCGGGGCTCCGCCCCGGACCCCGCGCCTCAAACGCCGGCGAGGCTTAAAGGGCGGGGCTCCGCCCCGGACCCCGCGCCTCAAACGCCGGCGGGGCTGGATGGGGCGGGGCTGGATGGGGTGGGTGGGGTGGGTGGGTGGGGGCGCCTCGAATGCCGGCCGGGCTCGATGAGGGCGGGCTACCTTCGCGGGATGGGTGTTCTTGTGGGGGTTCTTGCCGTCGGGTACGGGGTGGTGGGCGGGCTGTTGTTGCCTCGTGCCCTGTACCGGCTCTGCGTCGAGCCGGGGGAGCCCTGGCGTGAGTGCTGCCCGGAGGGGCACCCGGTGCGCGGCTGGCTCGGGCCGGCGCGCTGCCGGGTCCGGGTCCGGGTGGAGCAGGCCGCGCCGCCCCTGGCCCCCGCCGCGGATTCGGTGTCGTACGGGCGGCGCGGGGCGCCCCTGGCGGTGCTGACGGGCGGGGTCTGCGGGCTGCTCGCGATCGGGGTCGGCGCGCGGCCCGAGGTGGGGGCCTACGTGGCGCTCGCCCCGGTGCTCGTGCTGCTCGCGCTCGTCGACCGGGCCGTACAGCGGCTGCCCGACGTGCTGACCCTGCCGCTCGCCGCCGCGGCGGCCGCGCTGCTCGGGGTGGCCGCGCTCCTGCCCGGCGCCGCCGGGTCCTGGCGGCTCGCGCTGCTGGGCGGCGGCGCGCTCGGGGCGGCGTACCTGCTGCTCCATCTGATCAACCCGGCGGGCATGGGCTTCGGCGACGTCAAGCTGGCGCTCTCGCTGGGGGTCGCTCTTGGGTGGTACGGGTGGGGGGTATGGGCCGCGGGGGCCTTCCTGGGCCTCCTCTACGGGGCCCTGTACGGGCTGATCCTGGTGCTGTGCGGCCCCGATGCCCGTCGGCAGGGCTTCGCCTTCGGCCCCTTCATGGCGGCCGGAGCGCTCACCGGAGTGCTGCTGGGCGGTTTCGGAGCGTAATCATCTCGCGCCAATGCACGCATCACGCTTTACGAAGGGTTATGGTGGAACCCCCCCCTCGGGCCGGTCCGTATCCCCCCCACGGACCGGCCCGTTTTTCGTTTCTCGGCCCCTCAGCCGGCCGACGGGGCAAAGGCGCAGGTCAGCCGCGCTGGGCCCAGATGTTGGTGCCGGGGGTGGACACCGCGAAGGAGTCGATCTCCTTCAACTCGGCCTCGGAGAGCGGCGCAGCCGCCGGCGCGGCCACGTTCTCCTCCAGCTGCCGCACGCTCGAGGCGCCGATCAGCGCCGAGGTCATCCGGTCGTCGCGGAGCACCCACTTGAGCGCCAGCTGGGCGAGCGACTGGCCGCGGCGCGCCGCGATCTCGTTCAGGCCGGCCAGCCGGCGGAGCACCTCGTCCGACAGCAGGTCCGGGTTCAGGGACTTGCCCTGCGCGGCCCGCGAGTCCGCCGGGATGCCCTTCAGGTACTTGCCCGTCAGCATCCCCTGCGCGAGCGGCGCGAAGGAGATGCACCCCATGCCCGCGTCCTCCAGGGTGTCCAGCAGGCCGTCCTCCTCCGTCCAGCGGTTGATCATGGAGTACGAGGGCTGGTGGATGAGCGCGCGCACCCCCATCTCGCGCAGGATCCGCACCGCCTCGGCCGTCTGCTCCGCCGTGTAGGAGGAGACGCCCACGTACAGCGCCTTGCCCTGCTGGACCGCGGACGCGAGGGCGCCCATGGTCTCCTCCAGCGGGGTGTCCGGGTCGAAGCGGTGCGAGTAGAAGATGTCGACGTAGTCCACGCCCATCCGCTTCAGCGAGGCGTCGAGCGAGCCGAGCAGGTACTTGCGGCTGCCCCACTCGCCGTACGGCCCGGGGTGCATCAGGTAGCCGGCCTTGGTCGAGAGGATCAGCTCGTCGCGGTAGGACGCGAAGTCCTGCGAGAAGATCTTGCCGAAGTTCAGCTCGGCCGAGCCGGGCGGAGGGCCGTAGTTGTTCGCCAGGTCGAAGTGGGTCACGCCGAGGTCGAAGGCCCGGCGGAGGATCGCCCTCTGGGACTCCAGCGACTTGTCGTCGCCGAAGTTGTGCCAGAGGCCGAGGGAGATGGCGGGGAGCTTGAGGCCGCTGTGGCCGGTGCGCCGGTACTCCATGGAGTCGTACCGCGAGGGCTCTGCCCGATAGGGATTGGTATCAGTCACGTTGTCCTCCCTATCACGGACTTGTGACAGACCGAGTTGGGTGCCCGATCCCACCGCGCAGTAATGTGGCGCCCTCGGGGGAGGGACCGCATTTCGCACGGGGGCATTGCACGGAGGGGCTGGAAGATCGTGAAGCTGCGCGACCTGGTGTACAGGCTCTACGCACGCCGGGTGGAAGGCCGTCTCGACCATGACGAGGCGCCCAAGCACATCGGCGTGATCCTGGACGGGAACCGTCGCTGGGCGAAGGCGTCCGGAGGTACGACGGAGCAGGGCCACCAGGCCGGAGCCGACAAGATCTCCGAGATGCTGGGCTGGTGCACCGAGACGGACGTCGAGGTCGTCACCCTGTGGATGCTCTCCACCGACAACCTGGACCGGCCCGAGGTCGAGCTCCGCCCGCTGCTCAACATCATCGAGAACACCGTGCGGGGCCTCGCCGCGGACGGCCGCTGGCGCGTCCACCACGTCGGCAACCTCGACATCCTGCCCACCCGGACGCAGACGGTGCTCAAGGAGGCCGAGCAGGCCACGCACGACATCGACGGGATACTCGTCAACGTCGCCGTGGGCTACGGCGGCCGCCAGGAGATCGCCGACGCGGTCCGCTCGCTGCTGCTGGAGCACGCGCGCAAGGGCACCTCCTTCGAGGAGCTTGCCGAGATCCTCGACATCGACCACATCGCCGAGCACCTCTACACGCGCGGCCAGCCCGACCCGGACCTCGTGATCCGCACCAGCGGCGAGCAGCGACTGTCCGGATTCATGCTGTGGCAGAGCGCGCACTCCGAGTACTACTTCTGCGAGGTCTTCTGGCCGGCCTTCCGCAAGGTCGACTTCCTGCGGGCTCTGCGCGACTACGCGGCCCGCCACCGGCGCTACGGCACCTGACCTTCCGCGGGTCCGGGGGAGTGACGACAGGACACCCTCCCCCAGGACACCCATGGCGTCCCACGGGCCCCATGGGCACCCGTAGACCCGCAGGGCCCTCAAGACCCGCACGACCCCCCAGGCCCTGAGGACACCCCCTCAGCCTCGGCACGCCCTCCCCTCGAAGCCTTCACCAGGGATTCACCGAGCGTCCGTCATATGCCATGGCATGGCCTGGCCTGTTCGGGGAATATCCCTTTCAGGTCGATGCCCGATCCACGGGTGTCGAGTCTCAGCGGACGGCATGGGGTCGTCCGCCCGGGAGGCCCTTTGCACCAGGACGCACGTGCGGTTCGCACGGACGGAGTGGAGGGCCGGAAATCGGCCCTGGCATGGGTGCCGATGACCGGTCCGGTCTTCATGGCCCGACCTCTTCCGAGGGGGTACGTCCTTCCGTGGTGACCAGCACAAAGCGCCGCCTGCCCGACAGGCGGACCTACGTCCTCGACACCAGCGTCCTGCTGGCAGACCCCAACGCGATCTCCCGCTTCGACGAGCACGAGGTCGTGCTCCCGATCGTGGTGATCACCGAGCTGGAGGCAAAGAGGCACCATCCCGAACTCGGCTACTTCGCGCGCCAGGCCCTGCGCCTGCTCGACGACTTCCGGGTTCGCTACGGTCGCCTCGACGCCCCCATCCCGTTGGGCGATCTCGGCGGCACCCTGCGTGTCGAGCTCAACCACTCCGACCCTGGCGTCCTGCCCGCCGGCTTCCGACTGGGGGACAACGACTCGCGGATCCTCGCGGTCGCCCGCAACCTCCAGGCCGAGGGCTACGACGTCACGGTGGTCTCGAAGGATCTTCCACTGCGCATCAAGGCCTCCTCCGTGGGGCTGATCGCGGAGGAGTACCGCGCCGAGCTCGCCATCACCGATGCCGGCTGGACCGGCATGAGCGAGCTCGCCCTCTCCGGGGAGCAGGTGGACCTCCTCTACTCGGAGGACCGGCTCTACGTGCCGGAGGCCGCCGAACTGCCCGTGCACACCGGACTGGTCCTGCAGTCCGAGCGCGGCAAGGCCCTGGGCCGGGTCACGGCGGACGGCAACGTGAAGCTCGTACGGGGCGACCGCGAGGCCTTCGGGCTGCACGGCCGCAGCGCCGAGCAGCGCATCGCGCTGGACCTCCTCCTCGACCCCGAGATCGGGATCATCTCGATGGGCGGCCGGGCCGGCACCGGAAAGTCGGCACTGGCGCTCTGCGCGGGCCTGGAGGCGGTACTGGAACGGAGGCAGCATCAGAAGGTGATGGTCTTCCGGCCGCTGTACGCGGTGGGCGGGCAGGAACTCGGCTACCTGCCGGGTGACCAGGGCGAGAAGATGAGCCCCTGGGCACAGGCGGTCTTCGACACCCTCTCGTCGGTCGCCGGGCGCGAGGTCATCGAGGAGGTGCTGAACCGCGGGATGCTGGAAGTCCTGCCGCTCACGCACATCCGCGGCCGTTCGCTGCACGACGCCTTCGTGATCGTCGACGAGGCGCAGTCGCTGGAGCGCAACGTCCTGCTGACCGTTCTGTCCCGGGTCGGGGCCAACTCGCGGGTCGTTCTGACCCACGACGTCGCCCAGCGGGACAACCTGCGGGTCGGCCGGTACGACGGAGTGGTCGCCGTGGTCGAGAAGCTGAAGGGGCATCCGCTCTTCGCGCACGTGACGCTCACGCGTTCCGAGCGCTCCCCGATCGCCGCTCTGGTCACCGAGATGCTCGAAACCCTCTGACCCCGACGGCCTCCCCCGTTCGGAGGTCGAAACGGTCAAAAACCTCATAGCGGGAAGGTGAGTTGGCGCCGCCCGGCAAAGGCCCGAGAGCCTAGCCGGGCGGCGTCGCGCTGCACAGGCCTTTGGCGAAATCGACGGCGACATGCCAGGTGTGACCTTTCCCACGCAACGGAGAATTGCCTTGCGGTGTGGCGTTCCGGCAGAGTCTGGTTTCCGTCAGGCCCCGCATACGGCACACCTGTATCTCCCGTGAGATACGCGCAGCACCACAACTCCACAGTCGAATGCCGTATGCCGCCCGGAGCTTCACGCGGCAGCCCCCGCAAGGGAGTTGCCCACGGGCCCGCGCCTCCAGTGACCGTAGAACCACGGAGGCCAGAGTCGAGGGCACTTTTGCGCCCGCGCGGTCACTGCGGACGCTGCTGGAAGGACACCGTGTGAGCCGGATCTCGGTCCGGGGGTTCGCCGTGGCTTCGGCCACCGCGGTCACCACCGTCGGCGCAGTCGTGGGCGTTGCCACCGGCGACCCCACGAACGATCTCGAGACGACCGCGTCCGGCGCGACTCTCCTTGCAGACATCCCGGTCGGCGACCAGGCAGAGGTCCAGAGCGCGTCCCTGACGCAGCAGGCCGACACCATCGCCCACGCCGCGGACGCCGACGCCAAGCGTTCGGCCGAAGAGGCCGCCCGCGTCCAGGCCGCCGAGGACGCCAAGGCCAAGAAGGCCGAAGCGCAGAAGGCCGCGGACGAGAAGGCGAAGCAGGAGCGCGAGGCCAAGGAAGTGGCCAGCCGCTCCGCCGCCCGCGACGCCGGCGACTTCGCACCCCAGAGCTCCTACACGGTCGCTCAGGTCAAGGCCATCGCCCAGCAGATGGTCCCGGCCGACCAGTTCTCCTGCTTCTCGAAGATCATCAACCAGGAATCCACCTGGAACTACCTGGCCGTGAACAAGTCCTCGGGCGCTTACGGTCTGGTCCAGGCGCTGCCCGGTTCGAAGATGGCCTCGGCCGGCGCGGACTGGCGCACCAACCCCGCCACGCAGATCAAGTGGGGCCTGAACTACATGGAAGACCGCTACGGCGGCCCCTGCAGCGCCTGGAGCTTCCACCAGGCCAACGGCTGGTACTGACCGAGCCCCGGCCGCACCACCGCAGCACCGTTCAACCTCGGGGAGCCCCGCACCGTCCTACGGTGCGGGGCTCCCCGCGTGTACGGTCTTCGGGGTGTGCCCGTAGAACGGGGGCGGGGGAAGGAAAGCGACATGGCGAAGAGAGCAGGCTGGCTCGGCCGGCTCGGGAACAGGCTGAACCGGATGGAGGCGCGGCTCAACGAGCGGCGCGCCGAGGTGGAGGCCGAGACCAGCGGGAACCTGCCGGGTCCCGTCGCGCCCGGGCAGGCACCCGCCGCCCCCGGGCCGTCCGTTGCCCGGGCGACCGCCGCCGAACCGCCCGCCGCCGCGGGAGTCGCCACCGCGACGCACCACGACGCACAGGCCGCCCCCGCGCGCCCCGACCCGGCGAGCGTGATCCCCTGGGGGATGCGCGTCGCCGCCGAGGCCAGCTGGCGCCTGCTGCTCCTCGCGGGGATGCTCTGGGTGCTGATGAAGGTGATCAGCGAAGTCCGCCTGGTCGTCCTCGCCTTCGCCGCCGCCATGCTCGTCACGGCCATGCTGCAGCCCTTCGTCGTCCGGCTGCGCAGACTGGGCATGCCGCGCGGTCTGGCCACGGCCGGCACGGCGATCCTCGGCTTCGTGGTCATCGGACTCGTCGGCTGGTTCGTGGTCTGGCAGGTCATGGAGAACCTCGACGACCTCTCCGACCGGGTCCGCGACGGCATCAACGAACTCAAGCTCTGGGCGCTGGACAGTCCGTTCCACGTGACCGAGAAGCAGATCAACGACCTCGCGAAGAACCTCAGCGAGACCATCGGCACCAACACCGAGCAGATCACCTCCGCCGGCCTGCAAGGCGTGACGGTGCTCGTCGAGGTCCTCACGGGCATGCTGCTCGCGATGTTCTCCACGCTCTTCCTGCTCTACGACGGCAAGCGCATCTGGATCTGGGCGCTGGGCCTGGTCCCGGCCGACGCCCGCCCCGGTGTCGCCGGCGCCGGTCCGCGCGCCTGGCGCACGCTGACCGCGTACGTGCGCGGCACGGTCATCGTCGCCCTCATCGACGCCATCTTCATCGGCCTCGGCATCTACTTCCTGGACGTGCCGATGGCGGTGCCGCTGGCCGTCTTCATCTTCCTCTTCGCCTTCATCCCGCTGGTCGGTGCGGTGGTCTCGGGCGCCCTCGCGGTGGTCGTGGCGCTGGTGACCCAGGGCGTGTTCACCGCGCTGATGGTGCTGCTGGTGGTGCTGGCGGTGCAGCAGATCGAGGGGCACGTGCTCCAGCCCTTCATCCTGGGCCGGGCGGTACGGGTGCACCCGCTCGCGGTGGTGCTCGCTGTGGCAGCCGGCGGCATGATCGCGGGCATCGGCGGAGCGGTGGTCGCCGTCCCGCTGGTGGCCGTCACCAACACGGTGGTCGGATACCTGAGGGCGTACTCGCGCGAACAGCACCACCACGGAGCCGGAATGGTCGGTCCGGCGCCGCACGGGTCGACGGCCCTGGAACGGGTACCCGACGGCGAGACCAAGGGGCACAACGGGTCCTAGCGGGGCCCGGAGCGGCCGCCGGGGCGGTCCCGGCGGACCCGGAGCGGCAGCCCGGGCCCGAGCGGAATCCGCCGCCCGAGGGGCCTGCGTCCCGACGATCAAGGCTGCGATGATCGGGGACGTGCGCGGGCCGATGGCGGCGCTCAGGACAGAGGACCAGCTGGGGGCGGGGAAATGATCACTGATCCGGAGCTCGACGCGGAGTGGACGACCGAGCCGGCGCGGGAGCCGGCGGAACAGCTCGCTCCGCGCGAGCGGTCCACCGGGGGTGCGCGGCCGTGGCTGTGGGCGGTGGGCGGCGTCGTGGTGGCGTCGGCGCTCTGGGCCGGCGGGCTGTACGCCTTCGGGGACCGCCTGGCCGCGCCGCCGATCTCGTACCGGGCGGCGAAGAACCTCTGCGAGGACTTCCGGGCCAAGGCGCTGAGCGGGATCACCGGTGAACTGCACAAGGCGAGACCGAGGTACCAGGAGAACAGCCACCCGGCGGTGGACGCTGCGGTGTGCGAGCTGAACAACGTCGAGGGCACGCCGGACTTCACGGTGATCATGCACGTCAGCCTGCACAAGAAGACCGACCCCTCGGTCGAGTTCGACGTACCGCCGCTCAAGGCCATCGCCGTCAACGGGGACCTGCCCACGCAGGCGGTGCCGGGCCTCGGCGAGCGTGCCGTGCTGACCGTGGCGCCCAACTGGCCGGCTGTCTGGCTGGAGGTGCTGGATGGCGGTGCGGTGTTCACCGTCGAGGTGTTCGCCCCCTCCTACGAGGCGCGCAACGACCGCCCCGCCACGGACTCAACCGCGATCCAGTCGGCCGTGATCGAGGACATGCGCGACCTGATGGCAGCGCTCAAGAAATAGCGGCGCTCAAGAAACATGGGGGGCAGGATGATCGGCGAGCCTGAGCTCGACGGGCAGTGGGAGACGCAGCGGCCGGCCGAGATCGCGTCGGACGGTGAGCCGCGCGAGCGGTTACGGGGCTTGCCGTGGGGGTGGGTGCCGGTGGCCGTCGTGGCCACCTGCGCGGTGTGGGCGGGCGGGCTGTACGCCTTCGGGGACCGGCTGACGGAGCCGGAGATCCGCTACCGGGTCACGGAGAACCTGTGCGACCAGTTCGAGGCTCCGGCCCTGGCCGGGATGCTCGGCGCGCTGAGGGACTCGACCCCGCAGCCGGGCGGCCGGCACTCCGCGATGGACTGGGCGCAGTGCGGCCGCAACGGCGGAAACCCGCGCGAAGGTGACGGGCTCTCCCTCTCGGCCGTGGTCGAGCTGCACAAGAAGATCGATCCCGAGGCCGAGTTCGAAGTCGCCTCCAGGTACGGGCGGATGTACGGCGATCCCGACGGCCAGTGGAAGGCGGTACCCGGTCTCGGGGAGCAGGCGCTCGTGAGCAGTCCCGGGACCAGTGACGACCAGCTGAGGTTGCGGGTCCGTGACGGCGGAGCGGTGTTCGCTTTCGACGTGACGTTCTACAGGATGACTTCCGATGACCCCGACGTTCTGGCGAGGATCCGTCCCCGGCCCGACCGGGAAGACCTGACAGCGGCGCTGATCGAGGACGCGCGGGCGCTGATGTCGGCGTTGCGCAAGGACTGAGGACCGGGGGCAGAGATGATCACGGAGCCCGAGCTCGACGGGGAGTGGGACGACGGCCGCCCGGCCGGGACGGTGGAGGCTGACGCGCCCCCTGAGCCCGAACGGGGGCGGGCCCGGCCGTGGGGCCGGGCGCGGCCGTGGGCCTGGGCCCTGGGCGGGGCCCTCCTGGCGTCGGCGCTCTGGGCGGGGGCCCTGACCGCGCAGAATCGATTCGCCGATGCGTCGCCGCGGCTCGCGTACCGGTTCTCCGACAACCTGTGCAAGGAGGCGCCGCTGACCGCGCTGTCGAACGCGCTGGCCACGCTGGAACGGGACGCGCCCTCCTTCGGAGAGAGTCCCGCGCTGGACTGGGCCTACTGCTCCTACAGCACGGACTGGTCCGGCGAGGGCACGGCCTTCGGCGTCCGGCTGCTGGTCGAGCTGCACAAGAAGACCGACCCGCAGGCGGAGTTCGCCGCGGGGCCCGGACTCACCCCGGAGGTGAACCGCGGGGCCGAGCAGCTCGAATCGGTGCCCGGGCTCGGCGAGCGGGCCGTGCTCGCCGACTCCACCACGGGCCTGGGGCCGCGGCTCCAGGTGCTCGACGGCGGGACGGTCTTCACACTGTCGGTGGAGTGGTGGGGCGAGGACGGGGAGGCCGAACCCGACCAGGTCGCGATGAAGGCGGCCATGATCGAGGACGTGCGGGCCCTGATGACCACCCTGAGGAAGGGCTGAGCACGCGGGGACACCCGAAGCACGACGGGGCGACGCGCAGGGCCCCGCGGCCGTTTCCGGTCGCGGGGCCCTGCGCGTCGTACGCGGTGCTGCTACTCGGCGGCGAGCGCGGCCTCGGCGTCGAGGGTGACCGCGACGGCCTGGATCACCGAGGCGATCTTGAAGGCCTCCTGGATCGTCTCGCGGTCGACGCCCGCCTTGCGCAGGACCTGCTCGTGCGAGTCCAGGCACTGGCCGCAGCCGTTGATCGCGGAGACCGCGAGCGACCACAGCTCGAAGTCGATCTTCTCGACGCCCGGGTTGCCGATGACGTTCATCCGCAGGCCCGCGCGCAGGGTGCCGTACTCCGGGTCGGAGAGCAGGTGCCGGGTGCGGTAGAAGACGTTGTTCATCGCCATGATCGCGGCAGCGGACTTGGCGGCGGTGTACGCCTCCGGCGAGAGGTTCACCTTCGCCTCGGGCTCCAGCTCACGCAGGACGCGCGGGGAGCGGGCGGCGATCGCGCAGGACAGGACGGTGCCCCACAGCTGCTGCTGCGGGAGGTCGCTGTTCCCGATGACCGAACCGAGGTTCAGCTTCAGGTCCTTGGCGAAGTCCGGTATGGCCGACTTCAGGGAGTCGAGGGACATCCGTCACTCACCGGCCAGCAGCGCGCCGGCGTCGATGGTGCTGTCGCCCTTGTTCCAGTTGCAGGGGCACAGCTCGTCGGTCTGCAGGGCGTCGAGGACCCGCAGGACCTCCTTGGGGTTACGGCCCACGGAACCGGCGGTCACCATCGAGAACTGGATCTCGTTGTTCTGGTCCACGATGAAGACGGCGCGCATCGGCAGGCCGTCCTCGCCCAGGATGCCCAGCTCGGCCGACAGCTCGCGCTTGATGTCGGACATCATCGGGAAGGGCAGGTCACGCAGGTCGGCGTGGTCCTTGCGCCAGGCGTGGTGCACGTACTCGGAGTCGAGCGAGAAGCCGAGGACCTGCGCGTCGCGGTCGGCGAACTCCTCGTTCAGCTTGCCGAAGGCGGCGATCTCGGTCGGGCACACGAAGGTGAAGTCGAGCGGCCACGCGAAGATGACCTTCCACTTGCCCTCGTAGGTCTTGTGGTCGATCTGCGCGAACTCGGCGCCGGCCTCGAGCGAGACGCAGGCGGTCAGGTCGAAGGCGGGGAACTTGTCACCAACAGTGAGCACGCGCTCTCCTTGTGAAATGGAAAATTGCCCTTTTGGGGGTTTTCCGATGGGGTTGGACTGATCTCACATGCTGACACACCTGCATTGATTACAGAAATAGCTAGTCTTGTGATGGGTGATCGGAGGTACCTATCAGTGGCTGTAGGTAATAGGGGAGCGAAGCAACCGACGCTCGCACAGCTGCGCGCGTTCGCGGCGGTCGCCGAGCACCTGCACTTCCGGGACGCCGCCGCGGCCATCGGCATGAGCCAGCCGGCGCTGTCCGGAGCCGTCTCCGCGCTGGAGGAGGCGCTCGGCGTGCAGCTGCTGGAGCGCACCACCCGCAAGGTGCTGCTCTCCACGGCGGGCGAGCGGATCGCGGCCCGGGCACAGGTGGTGCTCGACGCCATGGGCGGGCTGCTGGAGGAGGCCGAGGCGGTACGGGCCCCCTTCACCGGGGTCCTGCGGCTCGGGGTGATCCCCACCGTGGCGCCGTACCTGCTGCCGACCGTGCTCGGGCTCTTCCACCGGCGCTACCCCGGGATGGACCTCCAGGTGCACGAGGAGCAGACCGCCTCGCTGCTGGAGGGGCTGGCCGCCGGGCGCCTGGACCTGCTCCTGCTGGCGGTGCCTCTCGGGGTGCCCGGGATCACCGAACTGCCGGTCTTCGACGAGGACTTCGTCCTGCTCGCGCCCCGGGAGCACGCGCTCGCCGGGCGCCGCGAGATCCCCCTCGAGGAACTGCGGGGACTGCAGCTGCTGTTGCTGGACGAAGGCCACTGCCTGCGGGACCAGGCCCTCGACATCTGCCGCGAGGCGGGGCGGACGACCGGGGCGGACGTCACGACGACCGCCGCCGGACTGTCCACCCTCGTACAACTGGTCGCCGGGGGACTGGGGGTGACGCTGTTGCCGCGCACCGCGCTGCGTCTGGAGACCGCCCGCAACGAGTACCTGTCCACCGGGTACTTCGCCGAGCCCGCCCCCTCGCGGCGGATCGCGCTGGCCATGCGCACCGGGACGGCCCGCCAGGAGGAGTTCCGGGCGATCGCCGCCGCGCTGCGCGAAGCCGTACGCCCGCTCCCGGTGTGGCCCACCGACTAGCGGGAAGGGCCGGGGGAGGCGGGAACGGGCGTACGGGGTCACGGGCGTACCGGGGCTGCGTGCGTAAGGGGCTGCGTGCGCGCGGGGCTCACTCCGTGCGCAGGCCGTCCGGGCGCATCAGCCGCAGCAGCGGCGGCAGGCTGAGCAGCGTCACCGCGGCGACCACGCCCGCACCGACCGCGGTCATCCCGAGGACCGACGGCCAGTCGATCCGGATCGGCTGGGCCGCCATCCGCATGAGGACGGTGCCCAGGCCCACGCCCGCCGCGGTCGCCAGCACCAGGCCCAGCACGATCGGCACGGCCGTCTGCCACAGCACCGACAGGCTCAGCGTCGAGCGCTTGGTGCCGAAGGCGACCAGGGAGGAGAGCAGCCGCCGGCGTTCGCGCAGCTGCTCCAGCTGGGAGACGAGCAGGCTCGCGCCGATCAGGACCAGCACGGCGGTGGCGCCGAAGAACAGCCCGATGCGGATCGAGGAGTAGCCGGCCAGCTCCGTGCTGACCCGCATCGTCGACGCCGTGGTGAACGGGTCGGCCTTGAAGGCCGCGTTGCGCGCCCGCTCCAGGCCGTTCCCGTCGGACTCGTCCACCTGCACGAAGATCTGCGCCATCCCGGCGGTGGCGGCGTCCTTCGGCGCGGCCGACGGGGTGACCAGCAGGCCGGTGCGCCGCTCCCCGGCGGGGTCCTCCCGGCTGGTGACCTGGCGGGCGTTCGCCGGGACGGTCCACTTCACGTGACGGGCACCGTCGGCCGGCTCGGGCCCGAATCCCCTGACGTTCCCGACGAACAGCTCGTCGCCGGGCTTCGCCGTGCCGTCGTAGGGAGCCATGGAGGGGGCGCCGGTCAGGACGAACGCGTCGCCGTCCGTGCAGGAGTCGAGCGTGGCGACTTCACCGAGCGCGTCGCACGTGCCGACGGTCACCTGGACCAGCTTCTCCTGCGCCGGCACCTCGCGGGCGGCCGACACGGAGGCCAGCGGGACGGCGCGGACGACGCCCGCGGAGGCGGAGATCCGCTGGGCGAGTTCGTCCATGCGGGCCTCGGAGCCGCGGTGCAGTATGACCGAGACGGCGGCCCGGCTGGGATCCTGTCCGGTCCTCCGGGTGTAGTCGCCCTCGACGCCCGCGAAGAGCATCTGGAGGGCGATGGCGCCCGCGACGGACACGGCGATGCCGTTGACCAGGCGGGCGGCCGGGCCGCTGTTGACCTGGAGCCGGCGCACGGCCAGCTGCCAGGAGACCGGGCCGCCGGTCATCCGGGCGACGAACCGCTCCAGCAGCCAGGGCAGCAGGGCCGTGATCCCGACCAGCAGCAGCACCACGCCGGCGCTGACCTGCCACTGGTTGAACTGGCCGTGGCCGCTGCCGCGGCCGCCCATGGGCACGAGCAGGCCGATGCTGATCACCGGGAGCAGCAGCCGCCACCAGATGCGCCGCCGGGCGGGTGCGGTCGTACGGACCACCCCCAGCGGCTCGATGACCACACCGCGCAGCGCGACCAGGGTCACGGCCACCGCCGCCGCGGGCACCGCGACGGCGACCAGGGCGGCCAGCCAGGGCGCCGGGTCGAGGTCGGAGGGGAAGACGCTGCGCTGCTGGAGGCTGAGGCTGCCGACCAGGGAGCGGCCGACGGCGAAGAAGCCGGCGCCCAGCACCAGCCCGACCAGAGAGCCGGCCAGCGCCTCGCCGGCCGCGATCCGGCGCACCATCCTGCTGTCGGCGCCGACGAGCCGCAGCGCGGCGAGCCGCCGGTCGCGCCGCTCCCCGCCGAAGCGGACGGCGGCGGCGATGAACACGGCGACGGGCGTCAGCAGGGCGACGAACGTCAGGACGACCATCAGCATGAGCACGGGGTCGAGGCGTTCGCGCTCCGCGTCGTAGCCGAAGCTGGTGATGCGCTCGACGCGGTAGTCCTCGGGGCCGTCCTTGCGCAGGGTGTCGCTGCCCAGGTAGAAGAGCAGCTCGCCGGGGCCGGTCAGCCCCGGGTCGCCGACGATCCCGCTGACCCGCGCGTCGAGCCGCTCGCGCAGCAGGGCGCCGTCGGAGGACTTCAGCAGCTCGTCCAGGGCGGGGGAGACGGCCATCTCGCCCGGGCCCGGGATCTTCTCCAGACCGGGCGGCAGCGGGGCGTCCGGGCCCTCGGCCCGCATCATGTGCCCCTCGATGTCCTTGTGGTGGTACGTCTGGCCGATGCGGGCGATCAGCAGGGTGTCGGGCCCGGGGGCGTCGGCCGTCCCGGAGCTCATGGTCGAGCGCGCGTCGCCGCGTTCGTAGCGCGCGGTGAGGGCGCCGGGGATCGCGGTGCTGATCAGCAGCAGCGCGACGCCGAGACCGACGCCGACACCGGTGAGCACGGTGCGGATCCACCCCTCGCGGCCGCCGCCGAAGGCGAAGCGGGCGCCCATGCCGAGGTCGCGGGCCCAGACCCGGAGCCGGCTCATACGATCCGCTCCATGTCGCGGGACTTGCCGTCGCGCACGACGATCTCGCGGTCGGAGTAGGCGGCCACGCGGGTCTCGTGCGTGACGAGCACGACGGCGGCGTTCGCGGACCGGGCGGCCTCCGTGAGCAGCTGCATGACCAGTTCGCCGTTGAGGGAGTCGAGGGCTCCGGTGGGCTCGTCGGCGAAGATCACCCGGGGCCGGGTGACGAGCGCGCGGGCGACGGCCACGCGCTGCCCCTGGCCGCCGGATATCTCCCCGGGCCGCTTGGCGCCGAGGTCCTCCACCTGGAGGCGCTCCATCCAGTGCAGGGCGGTGCGTTCGGCCTCCTTGCGCTTGACGCCGGTCAGGCGCAGCGGGAGGGCGACGTTCTCCACGCAGGTCAGCTCCGGTACGAGCTGCCCGAACTGGAAGACGAAGCCGAACTCGGTGCGGCGCAGTTCGCTGCGGTCGGCGTCGTTCATGGAGGCGAGCTCGCGGCCGGCGTAGCTGATGGAGCCGGAGTCCGGGGTGACGATGCCGGCGAGGCAGTGGAGCAGAGTGGACTTGCCGGAGCCGGAGGGGCCCATGACGGCGACGATCTCGCCGGGGTGGATGGAGAACTCGGCGCCGTCGAGGGCGTGGGTGGTCCCGTACGCCTTGCGCAGGTCCGTCGCGGAGAGGAGGGAGCCGGCCGGGGTCATCGGCGGACCTCCCGCGCGAGCTGGTCGAGGCGCGCCGCGGTGAGCTCCAGCCACCGCAGGTCCGCTTCGAGGTGGAAGAGGGCGTGGTCGCAGATCAGCTGGTCGGCGATGTCGCCCTTGCGCTTGCGCTGGGTGAGGATGCGCATGAGGCGCAGGTGTTCGGCGCGCTGGGTGTCCAGCAGCTCGTCGGCGCGGCGGCCGGTCAGCAGCGCGAGGACGACCTTCGTGTAGAGGGTCGAGTGGAGGTACGGCTCGGGCTTCTCGGGCTGCGCGAGCCAGGTCTCGACGTCGGTGATGCCGGCGTCGGTGATGGAGTACCGCTTGCGGTCGGGGCCGCCGCCGCTCTCGATGCCGTCGACTTCGACGAGGCCGTTCTTCAAGAGGCGGGACATGGTCGAGTAGACCTGGCCGTAGGCGAGGGGGCGGTCGTGGCCGAACCTCTCGTCGAAGGCGCGCTTGAGGTCGTAGCCGTGGCGTGGGCCGGCCTCCAGGAGGCCGAGGAGGGTGTGACCGATGGACATGGCAGTGACTATACATGGCGTGTATACGCGGGGTGTATAGCCGGGTGGGCTGGTGGTGCGGCGCCGTTGCCGGGGGCGCTGCCCCCGGACCCCCGCGCCTCAAACGCCGGCGGGGCTGAAAGATGGTGGTGGGTCAGTCCGTGGGTTTCGGGGGGCGGCCTCGGCGGGGGATGGGGCCGGGGGATGACGGGAGGCGGCCGGACTCGGCGAGGGCCCGGCGGAGCAGGAACTCGATCTGCGCGTTGGCGCTGCGCAGCTCCTCGCCCGCCCAGCGGGCCAGTGCGTCGTACACCTGCGGGTCGAGCCGCAGCAGCACCTGCTTGCGGGGCTGCCGCCCCGCGGGCTTCTCCTCGCCGCCGGGGGTCACTGGTAGAGGGTGCCCGCGTTGAGCACCGGCTGGGCGGCCCGGTCGCCGCACAGGACGACCATCAGGTTGGAGACCATGGCGGCCTTGCGCTCCGGGTCCAGGTCCACGATCTCCTGCTCCGCCAGGCGGGTCAGGGCCAGCTCGACCATGCCCACCGCGCCCTCGACGATCTGCTTGCGGGCCGCGACGACCGCGCCGGCCTGCTGGCGCTGGAGCATCGCGGAGGCGATCTCCGGGGCGTAGGCGAGGTGCGTGAAGCGGGACTCGATGATCTGCACCCCGGCCGCCTCCACCCGTGCGCGCAGTTCGACCGCGAGCTTCTCGGTGATCTCCTCGGCGTTCCCGCGCAGCGACAGGCCGCCCTCCTCGTGGGCGTCGTACGGGTACTCGATGGCGATGTGCCGGACCGCGGCCTCGGTCTGGGTCTCGACGAACTCCGTGAAGTCCTCGACCTCGAAGCTGGCCCGCGCGGTGTCCTCGACCCGCCACACCACGACCGCCGCCAGCTCGATCGGGTTGCCGTAGGCGTCGTTGACCTTCAGGACGGCCGTCTCGTGGTTGCGGACCCGGGTGGAGATCTTCTCGCGGGTGGTCAGCGGGTTGGCCCAGCGCAGTCCGTCGGTGCGGATGGTGCCCCGGTAGCGGCCGAAGAGCTGGACGACGCGGGCCTCGCCCGGCGCCACCGTGCTCAGCCCGGTCATGGCGACCAGGGCGGCGAGGTCCACGAGTACGCCGATCGCTATCAGGGTCACCTTGACCGCGACGGACGCCGACACCGCGCCGGCCGCGATCAGGCCCGCTCCGGCCAGCAGGCCGGCCAATCCGAGCGTCAGAGCGGTGCCGCCGCCCATGCTGCGCGCGGTGAACTCCCGTACTCCTGCTGGTGTGGCGATTTCGTTCGTCATGGTTTGCCCCGTTTCTTTGGTCGCAGCCGATCGGACCGCTTATCAAAGTGATATCACTTTTTTGCGCTATGGCAACCCTTCGGCTTAGGTGGGCGTCGGTTCCTGTGATGTGGGTGCTGATTCTCACGTCCGAATTGACCGCAAATGGTCAGAGTTAGCCAACCTTTGTCACAGCCTGCGGTGTTAGCTTTCTGAGCTGACGTCGGGGGGTAATCGAGCGGAGCGGGAGCGATGGGCCGAGCAGAAGCGCGTAAGGCGCAGCAGCAGCGCGGTGCGCGGCGTGCGCCGAGCGGACGCGCGAAGAGCACCAAGGGCAGCGGGAGCGCCGGCAAACGCACCGGCATACGTCGCTTCTTCACCTGGAAGAAGATCCTCGGGACGTTCCTCGGGCTGGCCCTGCTCCTCATGGCCGCGGCGATCGTCCTGTACTTCTCGGTGAACGAACCCACCGACCCGAACGAGCAGGCCACGCTCCAGAGCAACACCTACCGGTACTCCGACGGCTCGGTCATGGCCCGTACCGGCGAGATGAACCGCGAGCTCGTGCCGCTCGACAAGATCCCGCCCGAGGTCCGCACCGCGTTCATCGCCATCGAGAACAAGTCCTTCTACGAGGACCGCGGCATCGACGTGATGGGCGTGGCCCGAGGTCTGTTCAACACGGTCACCGGCAAGGGCAAGGCCGGCGGCTCGACGATCACTCAGCAGTACGTCAAGAACTACTACCTGACGCAGGACCAGTCCGCGACGCGCAAGGTCCGGGAGCTCATCATCTCCCTCAAGGTCGACCGGCGCATGGAGAAGGACGACATCCTCGTCGGCTACCTGAACACCAACTTCTACGGCCGCAACGCCTACGGCATCCAGGCCGCCGCCCAGGCCTTCTACGGCGTCGACGCCGACAAGCTCACCCTGGAGCAGGGCGCCTACCTGGCCGCCGTCATCCAGGCCCCCAGCCAGTACGACCTGGCGACCGCCGGCCCGAACGGCAAGCGGCTGGTCAACATCCGCTTCAACGCCGTCCTCGACAACATGGTCGAGATGGGCGAGCTGGACGCGGCCAAGCGCAAGACCATGACCCTTCCTGACCCCATCAAGCCCAAGCCCCGCCCGGGCATGGACGGTCAGAAGGGCTACCTGGTCCAGGCCGCCAACGACGAGCTGAACAAGCAGGGCATCACCGATGCCCATATCACCGCGGGCGGCTGGAACATCACGCTCAACGTCGACAAGGCGAAGCAGGCGGCGCTGGAGAAGGCGGTTCAGGACGAGCTGGAGTCCAAGCTCGACCGCAAGGACACCAAGGGCAGGCCCCAGGACCAGAGCGTCCAGGCCGGCGCGACCTCCGTGGACCCGAAGACCGGTGCCATCGTCGCGATGTACGGCGGTGTGGGCCTGGAGGAGAAGGCCGCGAGCAACGCCCTGCGCACCGACTACCAGCCGGGCTCGACCTTCAAGCCCATCGTGCTCGCCTCCGCCATGGAGAACGCGTCGAACACCCAGGACGGCAAGCCGATCACCCCGAACGCCCTCTACGACGGCACGAGCAAGCGCCAGGTCGTCGGCAGCAAGATCCCGTTCAACCCGCAGAACCAGGACAACACGAACTACGGCAATCCGATGATGTCGGTCCAGGAGGCGACCAACTTCTCGGTGAACTCCGTCTACGCGCAGATGATCGTGGACGTCAAGCCGCCCAACGTGAAGCAGACGGCCCTGGAACTCGGCATGCAGGACCGCGAGGGCTGGCCCGAGGACAAGCCGGCCATGGCGCTGGGCACCATGAGCGCGAACACCGTGGAGATGGCGGGCGTCTACGCCACCTTCGACAACCACGGCAAGAAGGTCACCCCGACCATCATCAAGAAGGCCGACCACAAGGACCGCAAGTTCACCCCTGAACCGGCCGTCGGCAGCCAGGCCATCAGCCGCAAGACCGCCGACACCGTCACCAAGGTGCTCACGGGCGTGGTCAACGACGAAGGCGGCTCCGGCAACAAGGTCCGGAGCAGTGCCTACGAGGCCGGCGGCAAGACCGGCACCACCGAGTCCAACGTGGCGGCCTGGTTCACCGGCTACACGCCGGAACTGGTCACGGTCGTCGCGATGTTCGGCGAGGACCCCAACACGCACAACCAGGTCACCCTGACCGGCACCGCCGGCCTGGGGCGCGCGGGCGGTTCCAGCTTCCCCGCCTCGATCTGGAAGGCGTACACCCTGGCCGCCCTCAAGGGCGGGACCGCGGGCAAGTTCCAGCTGACCGAGGCGGACATGGGCGCCGTGCAGACGCCGTCCCGCAGCGCCTCGCCGACGCCCACGGCGAGCCAGTCCTCCAGCGCGCCGGCGGCCAGCACCAGCCCGTCGCAGTCCCCGTCGCAGTCGCCGTCGCCCACCGCGACCAAGTCGGGCAGTTCGAGCCCGACCCCGTCGGGGTCGGTGTCGCCGTCGCCGACCAAGACCGGTGGCGGTCCCAAGCCGCCGGACCCGCCGCTGTTCGGCGGGAACGAGGAACGCTGACAGACCGCCGCCCCGCAGCCTTCGCGCTGCGGGGCGGCGGTTTTTTCGCAGGGCCGGGCCCCGTGTGTCTCAGGAGCCCGCGACCGCCGCCGCGATCCGGTCGCCGACGCCCTTGTCCACGGCTCGCCAGTACTGGACGGCGCGCTCCAGGACCGGGCCGCTGACCCCGTCCAGCAGGTGCCCGGAGACGTTCGAGACGAGCCGGTCGCGGGCCGCGTCGTCCAGTACCTCGCGGACCAGGGTGCCCGGCTGGCCCCAGTCGTCGTCCTCGCCGTGCAGGGAGTACGCGGCGCGGACCATCTCGCCCGCCGTGGCCCAGCCGGCCGGCTCGCCGAAGCGGACCGTGTCGGCCGCCGGGCCGCCGTACGAGTTGGGCGCGTAGGGGCGGGCCACGGCCGCGGCCTCGAAGCGCATCGGGCCGTCCTTCGCATACGAGGAGACCGGCGAGCGGGGCCGGTTCGGCGGGAGCTGGGTGTAGTTCGGCCCGATCCGGTACCGGTGCGTGTCCGGGTACGAGAACAGCCGGCCGAGCAGCATCTTGTCCGGGGACGGGCCGATGCCCGGGACCAGGTTCGAGGGCTCGAAGGCGGCCTGCTCGATGTGGACGAAGTAGTCCTCCGGGTTCTCGTTCAGGGTCATCCGGCCGACCTCGATCAGCGGGTGGTCGCCGTGCGGCCACACCTTGGTCAGGTCGAAGGGGTTGAACCGGTAGGTCGGCGCGTCCTCGAAGGGCATGACCTGGACGTGCAGGGTCCACGTCGGCGCCTCGCCGCGCGCGATGGACTCGTACAGGTCGCGGCGGTGGTAGTCCGGGTCCTCGCCCGCGATCCGGTCGGCGTCCGCCTGGGTGAGGAAGTCGATGCCCTGGTCGGTCTTGACGTGGTACTTCACCCAGAACTTCTCGCCGCCCGCGTTGACCCACAGGTAGGAGTGCGAGCCGTAGCCGTTCATGTGGCGGTAGCTCTTCGGGATGCCGCGGTCGCCCATCAGCCACGTCACCATGTGCGCGGACTCGGGGGACAGGGTCCAGAAGTCCCACTGCATGTCGTGGTCGCGCAGCCCGTTGTCGGGGCGGCGCTTCTGCGAGCGGATGAAGTCCTGGAACTTGCTGGGGTCCCGGACGAAGAAGATCGGGGTGTTGTTGCCGACCAGGTCGTAGTTGCCGTGGTCCGTGTAGAACTTCAGGGCGAAGCCGCGCGGGTCCCGCCAGGTGTCGGGGGAGCCCTGCTCACCCGCGACCGTCGAGAAACGGGCCAGCATCGCGGTCGTGCGGCCCGGCTGGAAGAGGTCGGCCCTGGTGAACTGGCTGACGTCGTTCGTCACCCGGAAGACACCGTATGCGCCCGCGCCCTTGGCGTGGACCACCCGCTCGGGGATCCTTCCCCAAGCTCTCAACTGCGTTCGAGCAGGGGAGACCCCATTCGGTTGAAGTGGGCCATCTTCTCGAGCAGGTAATGGTCCTGCAGCAGGATCGGGCCGTCGGGACTCACGGTGAGCGAGTGCTCGTCGCTCTCCACCGGGATCCCGGCGTTGTCCGTCGTACGGGGCGTCTGGCGTGCTTCCTGGGTCACGAGCGTCCTCCCCTGGGGGGTCGGTCGGGTCGCTACCCAGTCAACGCCGCTCGTTCGACCCCGGCAACGGGAGCTCGAACCAGACCACCTTTCCGCTGCTGAGCCGGGTCGCGCCCCAGCGGCGTGCCATCCGGTTGACCAGGAACAGGCCGCGGCCGCCCTCGTCGGTGTCCCGCGCCCGGCGCTGGCGGGGCAGCTGCGGGGAGTCGTCGCCAACCTCGCAGCGCAGCACGTCCGTCCGCAGCAGGCGCAGGGTCACGGGCCGCTCCGCGTACCGCACGGCATTGGTGACCACCTCGCTGACCAGCAGCTCCAGCGAGTCGCTCAGCTCCTCCAGACCCCATCGGGTCAGGGCGCGGCGGGCGAACCGGCGGGCCCGCCCCGGGGCGGTCTCCTCCGGGTCCAGGAACCAGTACGCGACGTCACTGGGCGCGATGCCGTCGAAACGGGCCGCGAGCAGCGCGATGTCGTCGTCCCGGTCGCCCGGGCCCAGCATGTCCAGGACGTCGTCGCACAGGGCCTCCAGCGGCGGCGGGTGGTCCAGGCCGGTCAGCTGGGCGGTGGTGGCCAGGCGCTCGCGGAGCTGCTCGATGCCGGTCCACACGTCCCGCAGCCGCGATTCCACCAGGCCGTCGGTGTAGAGCAGCAGGGTGGCCCCGGCGGGCGCGTCCAGCTCCACGGCCTCGAAGTCCACGCCGCCGACGCCGATGGGGGCGCCGGGCGGTACGCGGAGCACCTCGGCGCGGCCGCCCAAGTGCAGCAGCACCGGCGGCGGGTGGCCGGCGTTGGCGATGGTGATCCGGTGCGCGACGGGGTCGTAGACGGCGTACAGGCAGGTGGCCATGCGGTCGGAGCCGAGCCGCTGCGCCTGCTCGTCCAGGTGGTGCAGGACCTCGGCGGGCGGCAGGTCGAGCTGGGCGAGGGTCTGCGCGGTGGTGCGGAGCTGGCCCATGATCGCGGCGGAGGTCATGGAGTGGCCCATGACGTCGCCGACGACGAGCGCGACCCGGCTGCCGGGCAGCGGTATGGCGTCGTACCAGTCGCCGCCGACCCGCGCCGTCTCGGCGGCGGGCAGGTAGCGGGAGGCCAGGCGCACCCCGGTGGGCTGCGGGAGGCTGTCGGGCAGCATGGTGCGCTGGAGCTCGTCGGCGATGTACGCCTCGCGGCCGTACAGGACCGCCTTGTCGATGCCGAGCGCGGTGTGGGTGGCCAGCTGGGCGGCGACCAGGAGGTCGTTCTGCTCGAAGGCGGGACGCTCCGGGCTGCGCAGGAAGACGGCGGCGCCGATCACCCGGCGGCGGCCGCGCAGGGGCGCGAGGACGGCCCGGTTGCCGCGCGGCAGCGGATGGTCCACGCCGAGCAGCTCCGGCAGTGCGGCCTTGGCGGCGGCGGAGGACCCGAAGACGGGCCGTACGCCGCGCAGCACCTCGGCGAGCGCGCCGCCGGGCCGGATCTCGCACAGCTCGGCCGCGGGCAGGTCACCCTGCGGGCCGACCAGCGGCAGCTGGCTGAAGTCGAGCTCGCCGGTGGCCCCCGCGGCCCCGGCGAGGTCCATCCCCGCGCCGATGGTGGTGCTGCTGTCGGTGAGGTCGTCGATCGGCCGGAGCCGGTCGGTGCGCCGCAGCCTTAAAACGACCGGGCCGACGGGGCGTTCGTCGCCGACCGGGAGCGGGTCGCGCAGGTAGACGAGGATGGCGTCCGAGAAGGTCGGCACCGTGGCCCGGCACAGGCCGAGCACGATCTCGTCGAGGTCGATGCCCCGGGCGATGCGCCGGGTGGCGGCGCCGACGAAACGCAGCCGGTCGCCTTCGCGGCGCGCGGCGGTCGCCTCGGCGGCGCCCCCGACCGGTATGGCGGTCCCGCCGCCGTGCCGGCCCGCTCCGCCGCTCGCGCCGGCGTCGCCCTTGCCCTGCCCGTCGCCGTCCCCGGCCGGTGCGGCGTCCTCGCCGCGCGGGCGCGGTGTCTCGGTGGGACCGCCGAGCCCGGGCGTGCCCGGCCCGGGTGCGCCGGTCGCCGGTTCGCGGACGGTCGCGTCGTGCCGCGGGCGGGCCGAGCCGCGGCCCGGTTCCGCCGCGGCCGGTACCTCGCCCGGACCCGGCGCGGCCGCGTTGCGGCGGGGCCGGGGGAGCCCGGTACCGCCGCCCGGGGCGGCGCCTGCCGCGGAGCGGGCCGCGCGCACGTCGGAGGCCGCGGCGGCTGAGCCGCCTGGCTCCGCCGCGGCGCCGGCGGCATGCGTGCGTACGGCCTCGGCGGCGGCGATGGGCGCCTTGCCGTGGCCGGCCTCGTCCGTACCTCCGCCGGAGGCGACGGGCTGCGGGCCCTCCTGGGAGGTGGGGTACTCCGTCACGCGTGGAATTCCGTCCGTTTGCGCTCGATGTGCGCTGCACTCAACTCGGTCAGTCGCGGTATACCCGCTCAGCGGCCCGGGCACCATCGCCCCGAGGTTCCACCCCAAACTTCTCGGCCGGCCCTCCGGCCGGGAGCTGCCACCGGGCGGACCCCCGCCCCTCGCTGCCTCTCGTCCTGCGTCGACCTCCGGTCAAGTTCCGCTTGCGGACCGACACTTGAGCAGGTGCGTTGGTACCGCACCCTCCCGCGCGCGCGACCTCGTGGATGACGATCCTACGTTTGAACCCCGGGGGCGCATCAAGGGTCTCATGAGGTCATATGCGCCGGGGTGCGGTCCCAGTCCTCCGGCAGGACCGGAATCCGCCAGGCCGGATCAGGCCGCCAGTCCTGCCAGCCGGCGGAGAACGGAGCTCCCCATTCCTTGATCACCTCGACCGCCGTGAGCCCGGCCTCCCGTACCCGCCGCGCCTGCTGCCGGTCCATCAGGCCGGACCGCTGGGCCTGCGCGAACTCGTCCTCGTCCAGCCACTTCCAACTGCGGTCCGGGTACACGGCGATGTCGAGGAAGTGGTCCTCGGAGTCGACCCCGCCGGCCCACCGGGCCCGCGGCTCCTCCAGGTTCACGTACCAGTTCTTGAACTGCCAGCCGCGTCCCCAGAACAGCCACACCGACCAGGCGTCACCGGGCCGGGCCAGCTTCAGGACCCCGCCGCCGAACCAGCGCGACCGTGCGGTGGTCCGCGGCGCGGTGTAGCGGGTGGCGAGCGGCTCCTCGTGGACGGGCGTGCCGTCGGCGAGGACGGGCTTGACGCACTCGGTGCCGGGGGCCATCCAGACGGCCAGCAGCTCGTCGGTGTCCTGCACCACGGTCACGGGGCGGCAGATGTGCACCGGCCCCTTCAGCCCCGGGGCGTGGTCGCGGTAGCGCCAGAGGATCTGCTCCCCCGGTGCCCAGCGCATGCCCTGCGCGGGGTTCCGCCGCGCGCTCGGCGCCGCGCCGCTCCCGGGCTTGAAGGTACCTGTCATGCGCAGATCTTAGGGCGGGGGCCCGTACGCCCGCTGCGGTGCAGGTCACCAGGGGTCCCCCCGACGAAGTCAGGGGGCGGCTCCGGGGGCGATATTCGGCCGAATCCGGCCCTCGCCCGGGGTGGCTCCCGGTGGGTCAGGGGTGCGTCATGCCGAGGACGTCCAGTGCCGCGTCGAGCTGTTCCAGGGTGAGGTCGCCGCGGTCGACGTAGCCGGACTCCAGGACGACCTCCCTGATCGTCTTGCGCTCGGCGAGGGACCTCTTGGCGACCTTGGCGGCCTCCTCGTACCCGATGTAGCGGTTCAGCGGGGTCACCACGGAGGGCGAGGACTCGGCGTACTCCCTGGCCCGCGCCTCGTTGGCGGTGATCCCGTCGACCGTGCGGTCGGCCAGCAGGCGGCTCGCGCTGCCGAGCAGCCGGATCGATTCGAGCAGGTTCCGGGCCATCACCGGGAGCATCACGTTGAGCTCGAAATTGCCGGCCGCGCCCGCCACCGCGACGGTGGCATCGTTGCCCATGACCTGTGCGGCGACCATCAGAACGGCCTCCGGGACCACCGGATTGACCTTCCCCGGCATGATCGAGGATCCCGGCTGAAGATCCGGCAGATTGATTTCGGCCAATCCGGTGCGCGGCCCGGAAGCCATCCAGCGCAGATCGTTGGAGATCTTGGTGAGCGAGACGGCGACCGTACGGAGCATCCCAGAGGTCTCCACCAGCGCGTCCCGCGCCCCCTGGGCCTCGAAGTGGTCGCGCGCCTCGGTCAGCGGCAGTCCGGTGGCGGCCGCCACCCGGGCGATCACGGAAGCGGAGAAGCCGGGCGGGGTGTTGATCCCGGTGCCCACCGCCGTGCCGCCCAGCGGCAGCTCGGCGAGCCGGGGCAGGGCCGCCCGCAGCCGCTCGACGCCGTAGCGGACCTGGGCCGCGTACCCGCCGAACTCCTGGCCCAGGGTGACCGGCGTGGCGTCCATCAGATGGGTCCGCCCGGCCTTGACCACCAGCGCGAACTCGGCGGCCTTGCGCTCCAGCGCGGCGGCGAGGTGCTCCAGGGCCGGGATCAGCTCGCCGGTGACGGCGGCGGTGGCGGCGATGTGGATGGACGAGGGGAAGACGTCGTTGGAGCTCTGCGAGGCGTTGACGTGGTCGTTGGGGTGGACCTCCCGGCCGAGGCGCTCGGTGGCCAGGGTGGCGATCACCTCGTTGGCGTTCATGTTGGACGAGGTCCCCGAACCGGTCTGGAAGACGTCGACGGGGAAGTGGTCGTCCCAGCGGCCGTCCGCGACCTCGGCGGCGGCGGACCGGATCGCGTCGGCGACGTCCTGGTCCACGACGCCGAGCCGCGCGTTCACCTCGGCGGCGGCGGCCTTGATCCGGGCGAGGGCCTCGATGTGGGCGCGCTCCAACCGCTGCCCGGAGATGGGGAAGTTCTCCACCGCGCGCTGGGTCTGCGCACGCCACTTGGCGTGCAGGGGAACCCGTACGTCGCCCATGGAGTCGTGCTCGATCCGGTACGCATCGGCCTGCTGATGTTCGGTCATTTTCCCGGCCTCCTCAAAAAGTTGAGCAATTGTCTTGTTCGAAGTGTTCCCAAGTCCCCTACCGGCCAGTAAATACCGTGGGTAACACTGACATCCGGGGAGGCGTTCATGGCACGTGCCCGTACGAGACCCATGCTCAGATCTACCTTCGCCGCCGTCGCGGCGATCGCGGCCGCCCTGGGGGGCGTCACCGCCGTCACCCCCATGGCCCAGGCGGCGACCACCGCCGGGGCGGTCACCCCCCTCTCGCCCGAGCTGGAGGCCATCCGCGCCGCGGAGGCCGTCAAGATCTACGGCGACGCGGCCGTCCGCCCGCTGAACGAGCGCAAGACCGGCCTGATATCGCTCGGCGACAGCGAGATCTCGGGCGAGGGCGTCGGCAACTACGACCCCGCGACCAACACGCCGGACAACCAGTGCCACCGCTCGCCGGACTCGGCGATCCATCGCACCGGCATCCCGGCCGACCTCACCTTCAACGTCGCCTGCTCCGGCGGCTACACCGGCAACATCAGGATCGGCGGCAGCAAGCAGTACGCCGACGAGCTGGTGCAGAGCGACAGCCTGGCCATCAAGGCCCGCAACACGAAGATCAAGATGGTCCTGCTCGTCGCCGGGGCCAACGACGACCTGCAGTTCGGCCCCGTCATGACCGACTGCGTCACCCGCTGGATCCTCAGCCAGGGCACCTGCGAGCCCAAGTACGCCCCCGGCTGGCAGGCGCGCGTCGACGGCCTGAAGCCCAAGGTCGAGGCCACGGTCGCGGACCTCAAGACGGTCATGCGCGACGCCGGCTACGCCGACTCCGACTACAAGCTGGTCGTCATGGGCTACCCCAGCCCCATCGGCCCCGACTTCCACGACAACCCGAACTTCCCCGGCAAGCTGCCCGGCGGCTGCGCCGGCTACGACTCCGACGCCACCTGGGGCCGCAACTACGCGGTGCCCACCTTCGAGAAGGGCATGCGCGCGGCGGCCCTCGCCTCCGGCGCGATCTACCTGGACAACTCGCGGCTCTTCCACGGGCACGAGGTGTGCATGGAGGACACCTGGGCCCGCGGGCTCTACCTGGACCTCGGGGACCACTTCCCGTGGGACGAGAACACCGCCCGTCAGTCCTTCCACCCCAACTACCGCGGCCACGGCGCATTCGCGTCCTGCCTGACCCAGCTGTACGACTCCGGCCTGCGCGAGGCCTCCTGCGCCGACCCCGCGAGCACCGGGACGCCCGTACTGCAGGCCGGGGCCTGGGACGACAAGTTCACGCCCCTGAAGAACGGGGCGACCGGCAACTGCCTCGACTCCTTCGGCGGCTCCAGCGCCAATGAGACCAGGATCGTCGGCTGGGACTGCCACGGCGGCCGCAACCAGGGCTGGTGGTACGACTCCGCCCGCAAGTCCGTCCACATCGAGCTGACCCAGGACCGCTGCCTCGACGCCCCCGGCGCCAACTACGGCTCCGGCACCGGCCTGATCATCTGGAACTGCCACGGCGGCGCGAACCAGAAGTTCGTCCGCGACGGCGCAACCCTGCGCCCCGCGGCCGCCACGGGCATGTGCCTGACGGTGGCCGCCGCCCACGAGCCGCTGCGGCTGCAGACCTGCAACGGGTCCGCGAACCAGCGCTTCGTGTAACGGCCCCGCTGCTTCCACCGACCCCCCACGCCCGACCCCCCACGCCCGACCCCCACGCCCGGCCGGCGCACCCCGGCCGGGTGTCACATGTCGCGCAGCAGCTTGCGGACCTCCCGCGGCCGGTTGGTGATGAGCGTGTCCACCCCGAGCCGCACGCACAGCTCCACGTCCCGCGGCTCGTCCACGGTCCACACCCGTACCGACAGCCCCTTGGCCTTCAGCCGCCCCACCAGCCCCGGGTCCTGGCGCACGAGGTCGATGCCCGGGCCCGCGTGGGTCGCGTACGGCGGGCGCACCGGGCGCAGCCGCCGCTCGATCAGGTAGACGGCGGGCAGGCCGGGCGCGAGCCGGTGCAGCCGGGTCAGGGCGTTGCGGGAGAAGCTCATCACCTCGACCAGGCCGGCGGATCCGTCGGCCAGCCCGTACTCCTTGAGCATCCGGACCAGCTCGGCCTCCAGCCGCCCTCCCGCACGGGTCGGGTGCTTGGTCTCGACGGCGAGCCCGACCGGCCGGGGCGCGGCCAGCGCCTCCCGGAGCAGGTCCTCGAAGAGCAGCACCCGGGCGCCGCGGTGCTCCTCGCCCTTCCACCCGCCGAAGTCGAGGGCGCGCAGCTCCTCGTACGTCATCTCGGAGACGACCCCCCGCCCGTCGGAGGTCCGCTCCACGCGCCGGTCGTGCACGCAGACCAGCCGGTGGTCGGCGGTGAGCCGTACGTCGCATTCGAGCGCGTCGGCCCCGTCGGCGATGGCCTGCCGGTAGGCGGCGAGGGTGTGCTCGGGGTGCTCGTGGGAGGCCCCGCGGTGGGCCACCACCCGGACGGCGCGGGCGGTGCGGAGCTGCGGCTGCGTCATGCCCCAGACGTTATCCGGATGCGCGGGACGCCCCGCTACCGCATCCTGCCCGGATGGCCGAACAGCAGGTGTACGCGACCCTTCACCGCGAGCCGTGCGAGGAGTGCGTACAGGAGGAGTGCGTACAGGAGGACTGGCAGTTCATCCGGGACGGCGAGCTGCACTGGGCGGGGTACGAGCACTGTCCGCGGTACGAGGCCTACGCCTGCGACGACGGCCGGGGCGTACCGCCGCCGCGGGTCCGGGAGCGCATCGTGGCCCGCGAGGGCACGGTCCACCTGCCGGTCGGCGGGCCCGACGGGGTGCCGCTCGCGCTGCTGCGCCGGGTGTACGGGCTGAGCCTCGCCGAGGTGGCGGCCGCGCGGAAGACGGGATACCGGGCCACCCCCGTTGAGGCCCGGTACCTGCTGTCTCCGACGCAGTGACTACGACTTCGGTTGCGGGGCCAAGGGTGCCGGGGTCACCTTGAAGCCGCCCTTGGTGACCTCGGTGAAGGGGGCCGGGGCCATGCAGGTGCCCACCGTGCCCTCGGCGACCGTGCCGTCCGGCTTCACGTCGACGTTGGCGACGCCCCAGGAGAACCCGACGCGGTCCGGCTCGCCGCGCTGGCCGTCCTGGACGCTGATGCCGATCCGCCGGCCTTCCCAGCCGACGTTCGAGGTCTTGACCACGGCGGTGAGGGTGGCGGTCTTGCCGCCCGTGACCAGGCAGTCCACCTCCGCCTCGCCGGTGGCGGTGAAGCCGGACTCCGTGAAGTAGTGGGAGATGGTCACCCGGCCCCGAGCGTCCGTCGGCAGGCCCTTCTCGCCTCCCGGGGCCGGGAACGGCCTGGTCCACGGGGTCGACTCGGCGTCGACCGTGAAGCGGATGTCGTCCTTGGCGGAGTAGGGGTAGAAGATCGTGCCGCCCCCGTGCACGGAGGCGGGCTTCGCCGCGGCCTGCGCAGCCGGGGCGGCGGGGGCGGCGGGGGCGGCCGGGGCGGGGCCCGCCGCGACCAGGGTGGCCACGAGGGCGGCGGCGGTTCCGGCGAGGATGAGGGCGCGCTTGCGGTGCTTCATGGCGAACTCCCGTGTTCCAAGGGCTGTTTGGTTACGGGAAAAGCCTCGCCGGGAGCCCGCCGGCCTGCCATCTGCCGATGGGCGGATATGCCTGAGGGCCTCTCCCCCGAACGGGGGAGAGGCCCTCAGGCCGTCGCGCTACAGGCCCGGGCCGCGGACCGGGATGTGGGTGAACGTCGGCTCCGGGGCCGGATTCTGGAAGAAGTCGTTGCCCTTGTCGTCTACCACGATGAAGGCCGGGAAGTCCTCGACCTCGATCTTCCAGACCGCCTCCATGCCGAGCTCCTCGTACTCCAGGACCTCGACCTTCTTGATGCAGTCCTGGGCCAGGCGCGCCGCCGGGCCGCCGATCGAGCCCAGGTAGAAGCCGCCGTGCGTGCCGCACGCGTCCGTCACCTGCTGCGAGCGGTTGCCCTTGGCCAGCATGACCTTGGAGCCGCCCGCCGCCTGGAACTGCTCGACGTAGGAGTCCATGCGGCCGGCCGTGGTCGGGCCGAAGGAACCCGACGCGTAGCCCTCCGGGGTCTTCGCGGGGCCGGCGTAGTAGACCGGGTGGTCCTTCAGGTACTGCGGCATCTCCGCGCCCGAGTCCAGCAGCTCCTTGATCTTGGCGTGCGCGATGTCGCGCGCCACGACGAGCGGGCCGGTCAGCGAGAGCCGGGTCTTGACCGGGTGCTTGGTCAGGGTCGCCAGGATCTCGTCCATCGGCTGGTTCAGGTCGATGGAGACCACGTCCGCGGCCTCGTCGAGGTGCGAGTCCGTGGTGTCCGGCAGGAAGCGCGCCGGGTCCGTCTCCAGCTGCTCCAGGAAGACGCCCTCGGCGGTGATCTTCGCGGTGGCCTGGCGGTCGGCCGAGCAGGACACGGCGATGGCGACGGGCAGCGAGGCGCCGTGGCGCGGGAGGCGCACGACGCGCACGTCGTGGCAGAAGTACTTGCCGCCGAACTGCGCGCCGATGCCGATCTTCTGGGTCAGCTCGAAGACCTGCTGCTCCAGCGCCTCGTCGCGGAAGCCGTGGCCCAGGGGCGAGCCCTCGCGCGGCAGCTCGTCCAGGTAGTGCGCCGAGGCGTACTTCGCGGTCTTGAGCGCGTGCTCGGCGGAGGTGCCGCCGACGACGATCGCCAGGTGGTAGGGCGGGCAGGCCGCCGTACCGAGCGAGCGGATCTTCTCCTCCAGGAACTTCATCATGGAGGCCTCGTTGAGGACCGCCTTGGTCTCCTGGTAGAGGAAGGACTTGTTGGCCGAGCCGCCGCCCTTGGCCATGAAGAGGAACTTGTACGCGCCGCCGTCGGTCGCGTACAGCTCGATCTGCGCGGGCAGGTTCGAGCCGGTGTTCTTCTCCTCCCACATGGTGATCGGGGCCATCTGCGAGTAGCGCAGGTTGAGGCGGGTGTACGCGTCGTAGATGCCGCGGGAGAGGGCCGCCTCGTCACCGCCCTCGGTGAGCACGTTCTGGCCGCGCTTGCCCATGACGATCGCCGTGCCCGTGTCCTGGCACATCGGCAGGACGCCGGCCGCCGCGATGTTCGCGTTCTTCAGCAGGTCCAGGGCCACGAACTTGTCGTTCGAGGAGGCCTCGGGGTCGTCGATGATCCGGCGCAGCTGCGCGAGGTGCGCGGGGCGCAGGAAGTGCTGGATGTCGTGGATGGCCTCCTCGGCGAGCTTGCGCAGCGCCTCGGGCTCGACCTTGAGGAACGTACGGCCGTCCGCCTCGAAGGTGGACACGCCCTCGGCGGTCACCAGCCGGTAGGGGGTGGTGTCCTCGCCCAGGGGCAGCAGGTCGGTGTACGCGAACTCCGGCATTGGGGGCATTCCTCACTCGGCAGACAGCACTGACGACCAATTGGCAGTGCGGTCCACCAGCGTAGAACCTCCCGTCGGGGGCGTGTCTGTGAGGTAAGGCTCACTCGGTAGTATCGCGATCTATCGTGTCTCGCTATGCTGGGCGTCGTGGACCTGGAAAAGCACCCCGCCGCCCCCGCACCCGCCCCTGCCGAGCTGCGCGCCTCCGACGCCGACCGGGACCGGATCGCGCAGATCCTCAGCGACGCCCTCGCCGAAGGCCGGCTGACCGCCGAGGAGCATTCCGACCGCCTGGACTCGCTGTACGCCCTCAAGACGGTCGGCGAGCTGGAAGTGCTCGTACGGGATCTGCCCGCGCCCGGCGGCGTCCATGCGTCGCCCGCGTACCCGGGCCACGGCGCACCGGCCGGCGGCCCCGCGGAGACCATCGTCGCGGTGTGCAGCAGCTCCGCCCGCAAGGGCCGCTGGCGGCCCGGGGCGCACTCCCGCGCCATCTCGGTCATGGGCGACATCAACCTCGACCTCACCGAGGCGGTCTTCGAGCAGCAGGTCACCGAGATCAACGTGACCTGCATCCTGGGCAACGTGGAGGTCGTGGTCCCGGAGAACGTGACCCTGCGCGGCTACGGCAGCGGGGTCCTCGGCAATTTCGAGGTGCGCGGCGAGGGCCGCGGGGAGACCGACCCGCAGGCGCCGGTGGTGATCGTCCGGGGTTTCGCCCTGCTGGGCAACATCGAGGCGCGGCCCAAGAGGGGCGCTTTCCTGGTCGACCTGGCCCGCAAACTGCGCAAGCGCCTCGACGGCTGAAACCCGCCGGCGGGCGCGTGACGGCAGGGGGCACAGCAGGGTCTTGTTTCGGACGAACCCCGCTCGAGCCGTGGCACGCAGTGCATAGGGGGGCGTACAGCGGGTAGGGACAGGTGCGTCGTCTCTCGCTCACGTATACGTCGTCAGGAGTAGACCGTGCCGCATCCGCCGCATCAGTCCCTGCAGGTAGCCGCCGTGAAGAGCCTCCAGGGGCCTGGAGTGCGCCCGTCGGCCGTACCGAAGCCGCGGGTGCCTGCCAGGGCGGAAGACGGCCCATGGCACGCGGAGGCGGTGTGCCGCCGCGACGAGGCGGGACTCTTCTTCGCGCCCTCCAAGGAGCCGACCGCGGCCCGGCTCGCCCGCGAGGAGGCCGCCAAGCGCGTCTGCGCGCGCTGCCCCGTGATGGTCTCCTGCCGCGAGCACGCGCTGCTCCAACCCGAGCCGTACGGGGTCTGGGGCGGGCTCACCGCCGCCGAGCGCCGGGTGGTGCTGGCGCGGATGCGGCGCAGGGCCGCCGAGCTGCGCCAGGCCCCGGGGGCCGGGCCGATCGCCGCCGCGGGCTGAGCCGGTCGTCGTCGGGACGGAGCGGGGCGCTGCCGCGGGCTGAGCCGGTCGTCGGGGCGGAGCGGGTCGCTGCCGCGGGCTGAGGCGGTCGTGCCGCAGGCCGAGCCTGCCGCTGCCGCGGGCCGAGTGGGCCGCCGCCGGCCGAGCGGGTCGCCGGGCGGGCCGGGCCACGGTCCGGCGGGGTCTGCGAGGGCCTGCCGCCGCACACGAGACGGCCGGCCGCAGGCCGCGACGATCGCCGGGGCGCGGCGGATGCGTGCCGAATGCGCCGAGCCGTGTGGGCGTGGACCTGTTGCCGTACGGGTGCGTACGCGGACGTGCGAGAGGGGCGGCCCGCCGCACACGGACCGCCCCTCTTCGCGCTTCCGAGCCGGAGGCTACTGCGCGCGGTCGAAGTCGATCGCGCTGTAGGCGCGCAGCTTCGACAGGCGGTGGGTGGAGTCGATCTTCCGGATCGTGCCCGACTTCGAGCGCATGACCAGCGAGGACGTCGTCGCGGTCTCCGAGCGGTAGTGGACGCCGCGCAGCAGCTCGCCGTCGGTGATGCCGGTGGCGACGAAGAAGACGTTCTCGCCGGACACCAGGTCGTTGGTGTGCAGGACCCGGTCCAGGTCGTGGCCCGCGTCGAGGGCCTTCTGGCGCTCGGCCTCGTCCTTGGGCCACAGCTTGCCCTGGATGGTGCCGCCGAGGCACTTGATGGCGCACGCCGAGATGATGCCCTCGGGGGTGCCGCCGATGCCGAGCAGCAGGTCCACGCCGGTGCCCTCGCGCACCGCCATGACCGAGCCCGCGACGTCGCCGTCGGAGATGAACTTGATCCGGGCGCCGGTCTCGCGGATCTCCTTGACGATGCCCTCGTGGCGGGGGCGGTCCAGGATGATCACGGTGACGTCCTCGACGGCCATGTTCTTGGCCTTGGCGACGCGGCGGATGTTCACCGAGACCGGGGCGTTGATGTCGACGAAGTCGGCGGCCTCGGGGCCGGTGACCAGCTTCTCCATGTAGAAGACCGCGGACGGGTCGAACATGGTGCCGCGGTCGGCGGCGGCCAGGACGGCGATGGCGTTCGGCATGCCCTTGGCGTTCAGGGTGGTGCCGTCGATCGGGTCCACGGCGATGTCGACCTCGGCGCCGGTGCCGTCACCGACCCGCTCGCCGTTGAAGAGCATCGGGGCTTCGTCCTTCTCGCCCTCGCCGATGACGACGACGCCGTTCATCGACACGGTGGAGATCAGGGTCCGCATCGCGTTGACGGCGGCGCCGTCGGCGCCGAGCTTGTCGCCGCGCCCGACCCACCGGCCCGCGGCCATGGCGGCGGCCTCGGTGACCCGGACGAGTTCCAGGGCGAGGTTGCGGTCGGGGGCCTCCGGAGAGACCTCGAGCTGGGGCGGCAGGTTGTGCTCGGTCATCGGAGCGCACCTTTCTGTACGGCGACGGCCGGGAAGTGAGGGTGCTGGAACTCTATCGGTACGTCGACATATTGAGCAGGGCGGGTCACGTATGAGCGGAATATCGGTCAGCCGAATGTCCTGAGCGGACACCTTGCGGTCCTTGCGGGCATTCCAGCGTCCTCCCTGCGGCTCGCCGGCGCGACCCCGGCGGTGATCGCCCCCCTGCGATGCGGGACGATGGTCCCGTGGCAGGTATGAAAGGCAAGCAGACGGTTTGGGACATGGTCCGGTCGCTGGGGGTGATCGGCATCGTCGTCGCCGGGATCTACCTCTTCGTCCCCCATGACGAGAAGGCCGATCCGACGCACGCGGTCGACTACCGCGTGGAGACCATCACGGCCCGGCGCGCGGCCCCGTACCCGGTGGCCGCCCCCGTGGGCCTCCCGGAGCAGTGGCGTGCGACCTCGGTGACGTACGAGCGCAAGAACGCCGACGCCTGGCACCTGGGCTTCCTCGACCCCGACCGGCAGTACGTGGCGGTGGAGCAGTCCACGGACACCTCGGCCAAGTACCTCGCCCGGGTCACCCAGAAGGCGACGGCCACCGGGCAGACGCAGCAGGTCGGCGACACCGCCTGGGAGCGCTGGGACGGCGAGAAGTACGACGCCCTCGTGCGGCAGGGACAGGGCCACGTCACGGTCGTGACCGGGACGGCCCCCTTCGAGCAGCTCGCGGCGATGGCGGCGACGCTGGAGTTCAAGCAGGGCCGCTAGCGGCAGTGGTGGCTGCGCCTGTGGTTGTGGCTGCGGCCGTGGCGGAGGCCGCCGCGGCCGCTGCGCACGGGCGGCGAGCCGGCCCGGCCGTCACGGTGCGGTGCACGTGAAAAAGGGCCGTGCGCCCCGGGTTTCCGGGGCGCACGGCCCTTTTCACGTACGCGCTTCGGCCGATGGCCGGGTGCGCGCTCAGACGGTGGTGATGACCTCGTCGAAGGCCAGACGCGGGCCGCGCGGGTACCAGGCGTCCTCGCCCGGCTTGCCGATGTTCATGACGATCAGCGGGGTGTGGTCGTCGTCCAGGAACTCCTTCTGGAGGCCGGCGAAGTCCACACCGGTCATCGGGCCCGCGGCCAGACCGGCGGCGCGGATGCCGATGATGAAGTACGCGGCCTGGAGGGAGGCGTTCAGCACCGCGGACTGCTCGCGGGCCGGACGCTCGGAGTAGAAGAGCTCCTTGGCCTGCGGGAACGCCGGGAACAGCGCCGGGAGCTCCTCGTGGAACTCGTTGTCCGCGGAGAGGATCGCGACCAGCGGGGCGGTGGAGGTCTTGGGCTGGTTGCCCTCGGCCATGTGCTTCACCAGGCGCTCGCGGGCCTCGGCGGAGCGGACCAGGGTGATGCGCAGCGGGGTCTGGTTGAAGGCGGTGGGGCCGTACTTCACCAGGTCGTAGATCGCCTGGACCTGCTCCTCGGTGACCGGCTCGTCGGTGAACGTGTTGGCCGTGCGGGCCTCGCGGAACAGGAGGTCCTGGGCGGCGGAGTCGAGAACGAGAGACATCGGAAAGCCTTCCATGCGGAGGTGAAGCGATGTCACCGACTCTACGGCCGAAGTAGATGAATTTTCAACTAAACCCGTCCGGTGGTGAGCGGGATCACTCCTCGTCCTCGGCCGGTTCCCGCGCCGCCAGGGCCGAGTCCAGCCGGGCCCGCGCCCCCTCCAGCCAGTGCCGGCACACCTTCGCCAGCTCCTCGCCGCGCTCCCAGAGCGCGAGCGAGTCCTCCAGCGAGGTCCCGCCCGCCTCCAGCTTGCGGACGACCTCGATGAGCTCGTCGCGTGCCTGCTCGTACCCCAGCGCCGTCTCGGCCTCTGCCATTCCCTTTTCCACCCTGTGTGTGTCGTGCGGCCGACTGGTCGCGGCCGTGTGTCGCTATTCCGGAGCGACGGTCGAGGAAGACGCCTCCATGGAGGCGACCTGTTCGGAGGTGACCTGCACGGAGAAGGTGCCCTCCGCGACCCGTGCGCGCAGCACCTCGTCAGCCGAGACCTCCTGCGGGGAGCGCACCACATGGCCGTCGGCCCGCTGCAGTACGGCGTACCCGCGCTCCAGGGTCGCGGCCGGGGACAGCGCCACCACCCGGGCGAGAGTGTGGGCGAGCTCGGAGTCGGCCCGGTCCAGCAGGTGCCCCAGCGTGCGCCGGCTGCGTGCCAGCAGCGCGTCCAGCTCGTCCTCCCGGATCTCCACCATCCGCTGCGGGTGGACGAAGACCGGCCGGGCCAGGGCGTGCGCGAGCCCCCGCTCCTCCCGGTCGAGCAGCCCGCTCACCGCGCGCAGCCCCCGGGCCTGCAGCTGGCGTACGCGCTCCAGCTCCTCGCCCACGTCCGGGACCACCTTCTTCGCCGCGTCCGTGGGAGTGGAGGCCCGCACGTCCGCGACCAGGTCCAGCAGCGGGGAGTCGGGCTCGTGGCCGATCGCCGAGACCACCGGGGTGCGGGCGGCCGCGACCGTCCGTACAACCTCCTCGTCGGAGAAGGGCAGCAGGTCCTCGACGCTGCCGCCGCCGCGCGCCACGATGATCACGTCGACCTCGTCCAGGGCGTCGAGCTCCTTGACCGCCCGGACCACCTGGGGCACCGCGTTCACCCCCTGCACGGCGACGTTGCGCACCTCGAAGCGGACCGCAGGCCAGCGGCGCCGGGCGTTCTCCAGTACGTCGCGCTCGGCGGCCGAGGCCCGGCCCACCACCAGCCCGATCAGCTGCGGCAGGAAGGGCAGCGGCTTCTTGCGGTCCAGCGCGAAGAGCCCCTCGGCGGCCAGGGACCGCTTGAGCCGCTCCAGCCGGGCCAGGAGCTCCCCGATGCCGACCGGCCGTATCTCGGTGGCCCGCAGGGACAGCTGCCCGCGGGGGGCGTACCACTCCGGCTTGGCCAGCAGGACGACGCGTGCGCCCTCCGAGACCACGTCCGCGACCTCGTCGTAGACCTGGCGGAAGCAGGTCACGCTGACCGAGATGTCGTGCGACGGGTCGCGCAGCGTCAGGAAGACCACCCCCGCCCCCGGCCGCCGCGAGAGCTGGGTGATCTGCCCCTCCACCCACACCTGGCCGAGCCGCTCGATCCAGCCCCCGATGAGCCGGGACACCTGGCCTACCGGCAGCGGCGCCTCGGCCGACGTATTCAGACCCATGGACGCAGGCTATCCGGCCCGACTGACAGCGTCTCAGGCTCCGGTACCGGTGTCGGCCCCGGGAAGCCCGGCCGGACCACTGCCGGGGCCCTTGTCCGGGGTGCCGCGGGGTTCCCGACCGGGGCCGTCACCGGGCCTCGCGTCAGGGCCGCTGCCGGGCCCCTAGTGTCTGCCGCCGGGGCCCCGCGGGGTCGCCGCCGGGCCGCTCGTCCGGCCCACCTTGGGGCCCCTCGGGTCCGCCCCCGGGCCCCGCGGCCGGGCCGTCGCCGCCAGGACCCTCGGGGCGGCCGCGGCGCCCGCGCTGGGCGAAGAGCACCGCCAGGCCCGCCGCCAGCCAGACCGCGCCCACCAGCTGGGCCTCCCACGAGGCCTCGACGATCACCGCGACCGTCACCGCCGCGCCCAGCACCGGGATCACCAGGTGCTTCCACCAGTTCGGCGGGCCCTCCCGCCGCTTGACCACGAACCAGCCCACCACCGACGCGTGCAGCAGGGTGAAGGCCACCAGCGCCCCGACGTCCACGACGGACACCAGGTGGTCCAGCCCGTCGTCGCGCCGGGCCGCCCACACGGCGGCGATCAGCGTGATGACGGCCGCCACCAGCAGCGCGGGCCGCGGGGTCCCGTCCGAGGTCCGGGCGAGGGCGCGCGGCAGCCGCCGTTCCCGGGCCATCGCGAACACCAGCCGGCCGGCCGCCGCCTGCCCGGCCAGCGCCGCGAAGGCCGCCCCGATCGCCTTGCTGGCCGCCACCAGGTCGTGCAGCCAGGTGCCGACCGAGGATTCCACCGCGTTGTAGAAGGCCGGGCCCTGCCGCACCGGATCGGCCGCCAGCTCCGCCGCGGACACGGGCATCAGCAGCGCCGCCAGATAGCTCTGGGCGATGAACAGCACCCCGGCCAGCGCCAGGCAGAACAGCACCGCCCGCGCCACGCGCTCCGATCCCCCCGTCACCTCCTCGGCGAAGGAGGCGATCGCGTCGAAGCCGAGGTAGGAGAGGACCGCGACCGACACCGCGCCCAGCACCGCGGCGACGCTGAAGCCGAGCGAGCCGTCGCCGGTCAGCGGCGAGAGCCAGCCGCGCCGCGCCCCGTCCCGGACCAGGACGGTCACCGCGGCGACCAGGAAGACGAGGAGGACGAGGACCTCCATGGCCAGCACGGCGAAGCCCACGCGCGCTGCCGCCCGTACGCCCCACAGGTTCAGCAGGGTGGTGACCGCGACCGCGAGAGCCGTCCACACCCACCCGGAGACCTCCGGCACGAGCGCGTTCATCGCGATCCCCGAAAAGAGGTACGCGACCGCCGGGATCAGCAGGTAGTCGAGCATCGCCATCCACCCGGCGATCAGCCCGGGCCCCTCGCCCAGGCCCTTGCGGGCGTAGGTGAAGACCGAGCCGGCCTGCGGGGCGACCCGCACCATCTGGGCGTAGGAGAAGGCCGTGAAGGCCATCGCGACGGGCGCGGCGAGGTAGACGAGGGCGACGGCGCCGTGCGATTTGGCGTCCAGCGTGCCGAAGACCCCCACCGGCGCCATCGGCGCGATGAAGAGCAGCCCGTAGACGACCAGGTCCCGGAAGCCGAGAGTCCGCCGCAGCGCCGTGGGCGCCGCCCCACTGGAATCCGTCACGGACGCCATCCGTCCTCCGGGCGATGGGGGAGACAGGCTTTCGGGCAAGTGTGTGCAGTACGGGGGACGCCCGGCCTCCCGGAGACCCCCGTACGATGGAGCCCATGACTGCTGCCGCCCCCGCTCCTGCTTCCCGCCGTGTCCTGCTCGCCGCGCCCCGCGGCTACTGCGCGGGCGTGGACCGAGCCGTGATCGCCGTCGAGAAAGCCCTTGAGCAGTACGGTGCGCCGGTCTACGTCCGTCACGAGATCGTGCACAACAAGTACGTCGTCCAGACGCTGGAGAAGAAGGGCGCCATCTTCGTCGAGCGGACGGAGGAGGTCCCCGAGGGCTCCATCGTGATGTTCTCCGCGCACGGCGTGGCGCCGGTGGTGCACGAGGAGGCCGCGCGCGGCAAGCTCGCGACGATCGACGCGACCTGCCCGCTGGTCACCAAGGTGCACAAGGAAGCCATCCGGTACGCGAGCGAGGACTTCGACATCCTCCTCATCGGCCACGAGGGCCACGAGGAGGTCATCGGCACCTCCGGCGAGGCCCCGGACCACATCACGATCGTCGACGGCCCGGACGACGTCGCGGCCGTCCAGGTGCGCGACGAGTCGAAGGTCGTCTGGCTGTCGCAGACCACCCTCTCGGTCGACGAGACGATGGAGACGGTCGACGCGCTGAAGCAGAAGTTCCCGCTGCTGGTCTCGCCGCCGAGCGACGACATCTGCTACGCCACCTCCAACCGGCAGGCCGCGGTCAAGGTGATGGGCGCCGACTCCGACCTGGTCATCGTGGTCGGCTCGAAGAACTCCTCGAACTCGATCCGGCTGGTCGAGGTCGCGCTCGACGCGGGCGCGCGCGCCGCGTACCTGGTCGACTTCGCGAGCGAGATCGACGAGGCCTGGCTGGAGGGCGTCACCACCGTCGGCCTCACCTCGGGCGCCTCGGTGCCGGAGGTCCTGGTCGAGGAGGTCCTGGAGTGGCTCGCGGCGCGTGACTACGTCGACGTGGAGATCGTCAAGACCGCCGAGGAGTCGATCGTCTTCTCGCTGCCGAAGGAACTGCGACGCGACCTGCGCGCGGAGGCTGCCGAACTGGTCGCCGACAAGTAACTCGTTTCGTACGGTATGTCCATGCAGATCTTCGGCGTGGACATCGGCGGATCCGGGATCAAGGGCGCTCCCGTTGACCTGGAACGTGGCGACCTGACTCAGGAGCGCCACAAAGTACTGACACCGCAGCCGGCCACCCCCGACGGGGTGGCCGGCTGCGTCGTCGAGGTGGTGCGCCACTTCGGCTGGGACGGCCCGGTCGGGGTCACGTTCCCGGGCGTGGTCACGGGCGGCACCATCCGTACGGCGGCCAACATGGACGGCGCGTGGGTCGGCGCCGAAGCGGCGACGCTGCTGGCGCGCGAGCTGGGCGGCATGCCGGTCACGGTCCTGAACGACGCGGACGCGGCGGGGGTCGCGGAGATGACGTACGGGGCCGGGCGCGGGCGCGGCGGCACGGTCATCCTGCTCACGCTGGGGACGGGCATCGGCAGCGCCCTGTTCACGGACGGGCGGCTGGTCCCGAACAGCGAGCTCGGGCACCTGGAGCTGCACGGCCACGACGCGGAGACCCGGGCGTCGGTGAAGGCCAAGGAAGACGGGGAGCTCACGTGGGAGCGGTGGGCCCGCCGGGTCCAGAAGTACCTCGTGCACGTGGAGATGCTGTTCTCCCCGGACCTCTTCATCATCGGCGGTGGCGTCAGCCGCAAGCCGGAGAAGTTCCTGCCCCTGATCGAGGGCGTCCGGGCGGAGATCGTCCCGGCGAAGCTGCAGAACAACGCGGGCATCGTGGGGGCGGCGATGGCGGCGAGGCCGGCGAAGGGCTAGGGCTAGGGCTCGGGCTAGGGCTCGGGCGAGGGCTCGGGCTAGGGCTCGGGCGGGGCCGGCGCGGAGGGGAAGGCCGTACGCGGGAGGAAGTCGCGGGATGGGGCGGGAGCGGTTCCGGCGCGGTTCGGGGCAGCTCCGGGGGGTTCCGGGGCGGGTCGGGGGCGGTTCCGGGGCGGTCAGGTCACTGGGCGACGCCGCGCCGGGGCAGCCGCCGTCGGCCGATGAGCACGGCCTTGCGCACGACCGCGATCAGGGCCGCGACCAGCGTTCCCGCGTACAGCCAGCCGGCGTGCAGCGACAGAGCGGACACCAGCCCCATCAGCTGCCCGCCGAAGCCGCCGGAGCCGCCCGAGATGGGCCACACTCCGGCGGCGAAGGCGATGGGGACGCTGATCGGCGCGGTGATCAGGTCGGCCGGCCGCACCCAGAGGGCGGTGGCGGCCGCGACGGGCAGGAAGAGCAGCCCGTAGACGAAGATCGAGGAGCCGAAGAGCAGCCAGCAGATCCCGGCGACCAGCACCATGGCGGCGCACGCGAACAGCCCGCCGCCGAGCCCGGTCAGCCGGGGCCGGGGCATGCGCCGCGCGAGCGCGGGCCGCGGGGCGCCGCCGCCCTGGGCGGGCACCGCCGGGGCCCGGGTCCCCCTTCGCTGGGCCGGGGGTCGCTGCGGGTGAGGCGCCGGTCGCGTCCTGTATTGCTCCACGTCACCAAACTAGGCGGGAAGGCAGTCGTATCGGGCCCCGGACACGCGTACATCCACCGCCACTCATCGGAAAGTAAACTGTCCGACGGCCCACTCCCGGGCCGCCGCCCCCTCCAGCTACGGGAAGTCGCCAACGTGTCGCTCACGATCGGAATCGTCGGCCTGCCGAATGTCGGCAAGTCGACCCTGTTCAACGCCCTGACCAAGAACGACGTGCTGGCGGCCAACTACCCGTTCGCCACCATCGAGCCGAACGTCGGCGTCGTCGGCGTCCCGGACCAGCGCCTGGCCGTCCTCGCCGGCATCTTCGGATCGCAGCGGGTCCTCCCGGCGACGGTCGACTTCGTCGACATCGCGGGCATCGTGCGCGGCGCGTCGGAGGGTGAGGGCCTGGGCAACAAGTTCCTCGCGAACATCCGCGAGTCGGACGCCATCTGCCAGGTCATCCGCGCCTTCAAGGACGAGAACGTCGTCCACGTCGACGGCAAGGTCTCGCCGAAGGACGACATCGAGACGATCAACACCGAGCTGATCCTCGCCGACCTCCAGTCCATCGAGAAGGCGGTGCCGCGCCTGACGAAGGAGTCCCGCCTCCAGAAGGAGAAGGTCGCGGTCCTCGCCGCCGTCGAGAAGGCCCAGAAGATCCTCGAGGAGGGCCACACGCTCTTCTCCCGCGGGATCACGAAGGGCACGGAGCAGGGCGACCTCCTCCACGAGCTCCACCTCCTCACCACGAAGCCGTTCCTCTACGTCTTCAACGTGGACGAGGACGAGCTGACGGACGACGCCTTCAAGGCGGAGCAGTCCGCCCTGGTCGCCCCGGCCGAGGCCATCTTCCTGAACGCCAAGCTGGAGGCGGACCTCGTCGAGCTGGACGACGAGGAGGCCCTCGAGCTCCTCCAGTCGGTCGGCCAGGACGAGCCGGGCATGGCCACCCTGGGCCGCGTCGGCTTCACCACGCTGGGCCTGCAGACCTACCTGACGGCCGGCCCGAAGGAAACCCGCGCCTGGACGATCAAGCAGGGCGCGACCGCCCCCGAGGCGGCCGGCGTGATCCACACCGACTTCCAGCGCGGCTTCATCAAGGCCGAGGTCATCTCCTTCGCGGACCTGGTCGCCTGCGGCTCGGTCGCCGAGGCCCGCTCCAAGGGCAAGGCCCGCATGGAGGGCAAGGACTACGTCATGCAGGACGGCGACGTGGTCGAGTTCCGCTTCAACGTCTGAGCGGATGAAATAACACCACGTCGCTGACGTGGCACATATGCAGGTCAGAAGGGGTCGGACTCTGGCGAGTCCGGCCCCTTCGTTGTTACCGTGCTGGATGTTCTGACGTAGAGTCAGGGGCAATCAGGTCTCGTGAACGGTGGACCGGTGCCCCACGTGAACGACCCAGACCACCAGTTCCCCGTTGTCGATCGTGTAGACGACGCGGTAGTCGCCGACGCGCAGGCGCCGACGTTCGGGCTGGGACACCAGCGCGGTGCTGTTGAAGCCGAGAGGGTCGGTCTCCAACTCGGTCAGCTTGGCGAGGATGCGCAGCGCCATGTCGCGGGGGATCTTCCGAAGCTCGGCCTGCGCCTCGTGGTGGATAGTCGTTCGGCCCGCGCGAGGGTTCGTACCTGCTGCGCTTCCCGGCGAACGCCCGGCGGTTGCTCAAGGCGTACGAGAACGCGCTGGCGAAC